>NZ_KB892705.1:2743729-3087458 GCF_000373905.1 Mycobacterium sp. 155 | reverse complement strand
ATTGCCGGTACCACAGCGGCCATTCGATTCCTTTTCGGGCCCACCTGGACCGTAGACTCGGTTATCTCACCAACCGCCGCCCTGGGAGCAGCCCTATCGTGACTGGTCAGGAACTCGACGAAAACGAACCGCGCGAGGAGTGTGGCGTATTCGGGGTGTGGGCCCCTGGCGAGGACGTCGCCAAGCTCGCCTACTACGGCCTGTACGCACTGCAACACCGTGGCCAGGAAGCCGCGGGCATCGCGGTTTCCGATGGCTCGCAGATCCTGGTGTTCAAGGATCTCGGCCTGGTCAGCCAGGTGTTCGACGAGCAGACCCTGGCCGCGATGCCGGGCCATGTCGCCGTCGGCCACTGTCGCTATTCGACGACCGGTTCCACCACGTGGGAGAACGCCCAACCCGTCTTCCGTAACACCGCGGCCGGCACCGGGGTGGCGCTCGGACACAACGGCAACCTGGTGAACACCGCCGAACTCGCCCGGCGGGCGCGCGAAGCAGGCCTCATCTACACCAGGGTTGGCCCCGCGGCCACGACGGATTCAGACATCCTAGGTGCGTTGTTGGCCCATGGCGCTGCCGACGCCACCCTGGAGCAGGCCGCGCTTGAGCTGCTGCCGACGGTGCGCGGCGCCTTCTGCCTGACCTTCATGGACGAGAACACCCTCTACGCCGCCCGCGACCCGCACGGGGTGCGGCCGTTGTCGCTGGGCCGACTCGACCGCGGCTGGGTGGTCGCGTCCGAGACCGCGGCCCTCGACATCGTCGGTGCGTCGTTCGTTCGTGACATCGAGCCAGGTGAATTGCTGGCCATCGACGCCGACGGAGTCCGTTCCACCCGCTTCGCGAACCCGGAGCCCAAGGGCTGCGTCTTCGAATACGTCTACCTCGCTCGCCCGGACAGCACGCTGGTCGGCCGCTCGGTGCATGCGACCCGCGTCGATATCGGCCGACGGTTGGCCCGTGAGCACCCGATCGATGCCGACCTGGTGATCGGGGTACCGGAGTCGGGCACCCCGGCAGCGGTGGGGTACGCCCAGGAATCGGGCATTCCCTACGGTCAGGGATTGATGAAGAACGCCTATGTGGGCCGTACCTTCATCCAGCCCTCGCAGACCATCCGGCAGCTGGGTATCCGACTCAAGCTCAACCCGCTCAGAGAGGTGATCCGAGGCAAGCGGCTCATCGTCGTCGACGATTCGATCGTCCGTGGCAACACGCAGCGCGCCCTGGTCCGCATGCTTCGGGAAGCCGGCGCCGTCGAGGTGCACGTTCGGATCGCGTCACCGCCGGTCAAATGGCCGTGCTTTTACGGCATCGACTTCGCCACCCCGGCGGAGCTGATCGCCAACGCCGCGCCCCAGGAGCACGAGGGCGAGATGCTCGAGGCCGTTCGGCACGCCATCGGTGCCGACACCCTGGGCTACGTCTCCCTGCAGGGCATGATCGCCGCCACCGAGCAGCCGGCCACCCGGTTGTGCTCGGCCTGTTTCGACGGCAACTACCCGATTGAACTTCCCGGTGAGAGCGCGCTCGGTAAGAACGTGATCGAGCACATGTTGGCCACTACGCACGCGAGGAGCGAAAAAATCCCCGCGCACGCGAGCGAAAAAATCCCTGCGGCGCGCACCGGCATCTCGCTGCAGGCCGACAACGACAACGCCTCGGCATTACGTAGGCCCTGAGGCGTCCGGCGCGGCCTTGACGATGCCGCCGCTGTGCGCGCCCGGTCTCCGGGACGGTAGCCTTGTTTGCGATGACTAAAGGCGCCGCACAGCACGGCATCGCCGAGCAACAGGGCATTTCCTACGCATCGGCCGGGGTGGACATCGAAGCCGGTGACCGCGCCGTCGAGCTCTTCAAACCACTCGCCGCCAAGGCGACCCGTCCCGAGGTGCGGGGCGGCCTGGGCGGGTTCGCCGGGCTGTTCGCACTGCGCGGCGGCTACCGCGAGCCGGTACTGGCCTCGTCGACCGACGGAGTCGGCACGAAGCTGGCAGTGGCCCAAGCCATGGACAAGCACGACACCGTCGGACTGGACCTGGTCGCGATGGTGGTCGACGATCTCGTGGTGTGCGGGGCCGAGCCACTGTTCCTGCAGGACTACATCGCCGTCGGGCGTACCGTCCCGGAACGCGTCAGCGCCATCGTTTCCGGTATCGCCGACGGATGTGTGCTGGCTGGTTGTGCGCTGCTCGGCGGCGAGACGGCCGAGCATCCCGGACTGATGGAGCCCGGGCACTACGACATCTCCGCGACAGGCGTCGGCATCGTCGAGGCCGACGATGTGCTGGGACCTGATCGAGTCAAGCCGGGCGATGTGATCATCGCCATGGCCTCCAGCGGCTTGCACTCCAACGGCTACTCGCTGGCCCGCAAGGTGCTCCTGGAAATCGACCGGATGAACCTGGCGGGCCATGTCGAGGAGTTCGGTCGAACCCTCGGCGAGGAATTACTGGAGCCGACGCGCATCTACGCCAAGGACTGCCTTGCGTTGGCGGCCGATACCCAGGTCCGTACGTTCTGCCACGTCACCGGTGGTGGCCTGGCCGGCAACCTGGAACGGGTCGTCCCGCACGGGCTTACCGCGACGCTGGACCGCGGCACGTGGACGCCTGCACCGGTGTTCCAGATGATCGCCCAGCGGGGCCGCATCGAACGGGCCGAGATGGAGAAGACGTTCAACATGGGCGTCGGCATGGTGGCCGTCGTCGCGCCGGAGGACACCGACCGTGCGCTGGCCATCCTGACTGCGCGACACCTCAACTGCTGGACGCTGGGCACCGTCGAGAAGGGCGGAAAGGACAGTTTGCGCGCCCAACTCGTTGGTCAGCACCCACGCTTCTAACCCTGCGCCGACTTTCTACGCGGATAGAAGAGACCGGCCCTGCAGCCAAGCTGCCGCGGGGCCGGGATGCTGGTCAGCTCAGCGCCGCCAGTCGTCCTCGCTCGCCCAGTCGTCGGCGTCATCGTTTACATCCTCGGTATCGGGACCACCCGACAGCTCACGTTGGAGCTGGGAGAAATCGGTCTGCGGTGAGCTGTATTTGAGCTCACGTGCAACCTTGGTCTGCTTTGCCTTAGCCCGGCCGCGGCCCATGGGGGGACCCCCTCGCGCAATAACGGAGCGGCCCATTTGCTAGGCGGCTCCGATCTGTGTGTCTTTATTGTCCTGCCAACACTTTACCGTGCCCGGCGGCAAAGTGCTGGCAGGCCCTGCCCCGGACGACCGTGACAACCGTTACGTACCGCTGCGCAACCGGTCGACCGCGGCCCGCCCGGCCCCTGCGGTGGTGTCCGCCGCGGGCATGGAGTCGGGGTCGATGACGGCCGCTACCGCGACCTCGCCACCGGTGATGAGCTGGGTGTCGACCGGAATCCCGCGTTTGAGCAGTGCGAGCGCGATCGGGCCTTCGTCGACGTGGTCGACGACCGTGCCGAGCCGGCCCACGGTGCGGCCTCCTGCGGTCACCGGGTCGCCCGTGGCAGGACGTTCGGAGGACCCATCGAGCTGGAGCAGGACCAGCATCCGCGGCGGTCTGCCCAGGTTGTGCACGCGCGCGACGGTCTCCTGGCCCCGGTAGCACCCCTTGTCCAGGTGGACTGCGGACCCGATCCAGTCAACCTCGTGCGGGATGGTGCGTTCGTCGGTGTCGACGCCCAGTCGGGGCCGACGCGCTGCCACCCGCTGCGCCTCGTACGCCCAGATCCCGGCCGGCCGTACCCCCGCTGTCTGCAGACGCTGGCTCCAGGCGGCGGCCTGGTCGTGGGGGACCACGAGATCCAGTTCGATGGTGCCGGACGGAATGCGCCGTACGAAACCGCCGTCGGCCAAGGGCGCCGCTGACAGCTCGGCGGGAAGTGCCGGGAGGCCCAGCGCGGTCAGAACCGCAGTGTCGGCCAGCGCCGGGCCCAATAGGGACAGCACTGCCAGATCGGCGGGCTCGACCTGTACGTCGGCCCAAAACACCATCTTGCGCAGGTAGCTCAGCAGCGGTTCGGCCCGCCAGGACTCCGTATCCAGATACGTGGTGCCGCCGAGCTCTGTCTGAATCCAGTGGTCCTCGACCCGGCCCTGCAGATCCAGGCTCAAGTTTTCTGTCACGGTTCCGTCGGGCAGCGCACTGACGTGTTGCGTGGAGATGCTGTGCAGCCAAGTCTGGCGGTCTTTCCCGGTGAGGGTAAGCACCGCCCGGTGGGACCGGTCGACCACGACCGACTCCTGGGCCGCTGCCCGCTGCTCGCCGAGGGGATCGCCGTAGTGCCACACCGCACCGGCGTCGGGGCTGCCGTCGGGCGCAGGCACTGCTGTCTGTACTTCTGACATGGTCCAACTCTACGTTTGTTGCTCTTCGCGCAAGCGGCTCATCGGCGCTAAGGTGGCGCCCCATGGCGAGTCAACCAGCAGTGCTGGTCACCCTGGACGGGCAGCTCCACGACCCCGATACGCCCCTCCTGCACGCCGACGAGCTGGCTGCGGTGCGCGGCGACGGCGTCTTCGAGACCCTCCTGGTTCGCGACGGCAGGCCATGTCTGTTGGAGTCGCACCTGGCCCGGCTCAGTCAATCCGCCCGGATGCTCGACCTGCCCGAGCCGGACCTGCCGGCCTGGCGGAACGCTATCGGCGTCGGCGTGCAGCGCTGGGCCGTCGAGCACTCGTCCGATCAGGCCGGCGACGGCGTGCTGCGCCTGGTGTACAGCCGGGGCCGGGAGAGCGGCGGGGCGCCGACGGCGTTTGTCACCATCGGAGGGTTGGCCGACCGGGTGGCCGGTGCGCGACGGGACGGGGTCGCGGCAATCACGCTGGACCGGGGACTGCCGCTCGGGGCAGCCGACATGCCGTGGCTGGTGGCCGGCGCTAAAACGTTGTCCTACGCCGTCAACATGGCCGCACTACGGCATGCTGCCCGCCACGGCGCCGGAGACGCTATTTTCGTCAGCTCGGACGGCTACCTGCTGGAAGGACCGCGTTCGACCGTGGTCATCGCGACTACCGACCAATCCGGTGGGCTGCTGTTGCTCACCCCGCCGCCGTGGTACCCGATCCTGCGCGGAACCACCCAGCAGGCGCTGTTCGAAGTGGCCCGCAGCAAGGGCTACGACTGTGACTACCGTCAGCTGCGGCCGGCGGATCTTCTTACCGCACAAGGCGTTTGGCTCGTCTCAAGCATCACGCTGGCGGCCCGGGTGCACACCCTGGACGGGCAGCCGTTACCGTTTGCGCCGCTTCACGACGAGCTGGCCGGGTTGGTGGACGCGGCCATCGTCAGTGATCGCTGAGATTAAATCGCTTGTCGCGGTGCGGGTATGACGGTACGGTCGTTCGTACACAGGGAAGGAGGTGGTCCGACAAATTGATTGATTTATGGACATGTGAGGTGGCTGCCCGCTAGCAGCGCCGGGCGAATTGCCTGCGCGCGCTGGCGAATTCCCCGCAGTCACCCGGCCCCCGAGCCACTCGGTCAGTCCAACCAGGAACTAAGGCTCGGGGGCCGCCCCATATCCGAACCCCGTTACCGCGGCGGCAACGACGCGTACCCCTGGGCCAGGGTCAGGTATCGGCTGTATGACTGGTCAGCTTGGCCCGGGAGCCAAGTCTGAACATGCTGTCATGGCCTTCTGCCAGGTGCCGGCGTCCACTCCGGCCGGCGGGCCGGTTACCGGACCGGGTGCCGCGGGCACACCGTGGTCGGCGAGACAGTGTGCGAACGAGCCGTGCTCGGCTGGTGTTGAGGCCGGCGCCGGTTGGGGTTCGCTCTCCGTCGAGCAAGAGACCAGTGCTCCCGCGGCGGCCAGGACGGCCACCGCATATCCGAGGTGGTGCACTAGCCGACAAACCTGGTCAACCGGGCCGACAGGTGCGGCACGAGGCCACCGTCGGCGTCGACGCGCTCCTCCACATACGCCAGATCGCCGCCCTCGACGATGCCGTAGAGCCGTTTGGCGCCGCCGACCAGCACGCCGGAACGGCTGCGGGCCAGTGCGTCGGTGGCCAGCTCCCACGAGGACTGGTTGAGCGGCTGACCGTAGAACAACTCCACATAGCCGGCCGAATGCGCCAGCAGAAGTTCGATGGCCTGGGTCTCATCAAGGCTCGTCGGATCGGTCGGGTCTTTCACGAAGCGCCAGTAACCCGTCTCGCGCAGACCCGGTGAGTCGTATTCGCCGTCTTCGTTCAGCCGCCAGGACCGGGCTTCCCAGTTCAGGTAGTCACCGCCGTCGTGGGACACCACGATCTGTTGTCCGAAGCGGTAGTCACCGTCGGCGTCGCGACCTTCACCCTCGCCGCGCCAGACGCCGACCAGTGGCAACAGCGCGAGCAGCGCGTCGCTGAGGTTGACACCGTCACGAACATTCGCGGTATCAGCCGGCAGCGGCAGATCCTGGAACGCCGGCACATTACGCACCGCCGTCGCCTTTGCTCTTTCGGCAGCCGCGGCAACCGCGCGGTCACCCGAACCTGGCACGACCGGCTCGGGACCGTCCTGTCTGGACGTCACGACTCGTCGGTGACGAGCCGGTAGAGGGTGTACAACGCGAACCACGTGATGACCACGACGGCCGCGACGAGCATGATCTCGAAGAAGAGCACCACGGCGACGAGTCTAGTTCCTAAGCAGAGATCTCGGCGCTCTGGGTGCCTCGTCTCCATCGTCGCTAGGCAGGGCCGACGAGCCTAGTTTCTCATCGGCTCGTACCTCGCCTCGATCGTCGCTAGGCGGGGCCGACGAGCTTAGCTCCTCATCGGCTCGTACCTCGCCTCCATCGTCGCTAGGCGACCTTTACGTCGACCTCGTGGATGCCCGCACCGGTCGGCGCGACACTGGCGTCACCGTTGCCGGCGGCCGACAGTGCACGCAGGGTCCAGGTGCCCGGCGCCGCGAAGAAACGGAAGTCACCGGTCGCCGATGCGACCACCTCGGCGGTGAACTCATAGGAGGCGTCCAGCAAGCGCACGAAGGCCCCGCCGACCGCCTGGCCGGAGCCATCGACCACGCGGCCCGTGATCACGGTTTCCTTCTCCAGGTCGACGCCGGCCGGCAACGTCTGTCCTTGCTTGGGTGCAGAGCACATATCAACTTCCCAACTCGATCGGGGCGCCCACAAGGGAGCCGTATTCCGTCCAACTGCCGTCGTAGTTCTTGACGTTCTGGTGTCCCAGCAGTTCCTGCAGCACAAACCAGGTGTGCGACGAGCGCTCACCGATCCGGCAGTAGGCGATGGTTTCCTTCTCGCCGTCCAAGCCCGCGGCGGCGTAGAGCGCGGCGAGATCTTCGTCGGACTTGAAGGTGCCGTCCTCGTTGGCGGCCTTGCTCCACGGAACGTTGATGGCTCCGGGGATGTGCCCGGGCCGCTGGCTCTGCTCCTGCGGGAGGTGCGCCGGGGCCAGGATCTTGCCGGAGAACTCGTCGGGCGAACGCACGTCGACCAGGTTCTTGACGTTGATCGCGGCGATCACGTCGTCGCGGAAGGCGCGGATGCTGTGGTCCTGCGGCTTGGCCGAGTACGACGTAGCAGCACGGTTAGGCGTCTCTTTGATCAGCGGGCGGGCGTCGAGTTGCCAGCGCTTGCGGCCGCCGTCGAGCAGCTTTACGTCGGCGTGGCCGTACAGCTTGAAGTACCAGTAGGCGTACGCCGCGAACCAGTTGTTGTTGCCGCCGTACAGGACCACGGTGTCGTCATTGCCGATACCCTTGTCGGACAACAGCTTCGAGAACTGCTGCTGGTCGACGAAGTCGCGCTTGACGGCGTCCTGCAGGTCGTCTCTCCAGTCCAGCTTGACGGCGCCGGGGATGTGGCCCTCGTCGTCATAAGCGCTGGTGTTCTCGTCGACCTCGACGAATACCACGCCAGGAGTATCGAGATTGTTCCCGGCCCATTCGGTGGAGACCAGGACGTCGGAGCGTGCCATAGACGAGATCCTTTCGGTTGCTTGATATTTAGAGAGTCAGGCGGGTGTTGAGATGGGACTTTGCGTGCGACGGAAACGGGTCACCAGCGGATAGATCTGGCAGCCCAGGCAGATGCCGAACGCGGCGTTGAGAAACGCCGCCATCAGGGCCAGCGCAGTGGCTGTCAGGCCCAGCGAGGGGATAGCGAGCGCAAAGCCGACGGTGCCTACGACCGCGAAGGCGAAACCGACCAGTTGTGCGAACTTCAGCGGCGCGACCGGCTCACGCTCGGTGACGGGCCCAAGGTGCGGCGCCACCAGCGTGGCGAAGATCCGGCCGTAGGGATGCCGACGAGGACCGCTGATAGCGCCGATGGCGAACACCGCTGCCTGCAGACCGAGCAGAGCTGCCGCGGTCACATTGCTGATCCCGGAGATCAGCAATGTGACGATCAGTGCGCCAGTAGTAACCCAGGCGGCGAATCGGGGCCCGCGGACATCGACCTGACCGGTTGGGGGGTAGAGAACTGACATGCGAACAAGCTCCTGTTGTTGAAAGGCTGGATGGTGAGCAGGCCGGAGCGACGACTCCGAGCGGGCACGTCAAGACGCGCGACTGCGCTCAACAGCAACAACAACAGCAGCCCGCAACGCGGCACAGATCGACTGCGCGGCGCTTGGTGAGCACAAGCTCAATGCGGGACACGTCGGACAGCTTACCCAATAACCGGCTAGTCAGGCCAACAGTGGTTCCAGCGCCGTACGCAGGTCAGCAGCCTTGGGCACGCCGCTGGTGCGATATCGCTGATGCCCTTCGGCGTCGAAGATGAACGTCGTCGGCAGCGACAACACCGAAAGACGCCGCGCCGCCTCCGGATTCGCGTCCATATCGATCTCCACATGGGCCACCGCGGGCAGTTCGGCGCAGACCTGATCGACCACGCGGCGCACGCCCGCGCAGGGTCCGCACCAGACCGCGCTGAAATGCACGATGGTCGGACCGGTGGTGGACAGGCCCAGATCGGAGGTGTCCAGGGCCGCGGCGGCCTCGTCGGCGGCCCGCAACATTCCCGCCCGCAGCGTCACGAGCCGGCCGATCACATACGCCGCGCCCAGGGCAGCGATGAGGACCGCGATCACGGTGATCATGGAAGTGCTCATGTCTGCCTGAACTCGTTCAATTCGACGGTTACTCCCTCGGCGATGCCCTCGATGATGATGTCCGAGCCCCGGGCGCCCTCGCTGGTGGGTGCGATACCGAACGGCAGCTTCTGCCCGGTGATGGTGCTGCTGAACTCGGCGAGCACCGCGGCGGTCTTGTCCTCGGGGACCGGCTCGTCGGCGGTGCCCGCTCCCGTGAGTACGCCGGTGGCAGTCATCACCAGTGTGCTGTGGTCGTCGCCGGCAATGCTGAGGTCGACCGTGACGCTGACGCGCTTGTCGATTCCCGCGGCCCTGGGGGTGCCGGTGAACACCAGGCCCTGGTTGCTGGAGATGCCTGATTCCGTCGTGCCGCCGGTCGAGTCATTGGTCTCCCGGGACGGAGCCTCGACCAGCAGATCGTCGATACCCATGAACCGGCCGACATGAGTGGAATCGATGATGATCCGGCTTTCCAGCTTCCCGATGTGCATCGGAGCGTTCGGTCGGATGAGCCAGGAGGCCTCGGTGAGGTCGATGTGGTGCATGGTGGCTTCCAGTGAGGCCTTGCCGACCACGGGGTGGTCGACGCCGATCGCACGCAGCTCCACCTCGTTGTAGTGGTGTCGGCGGGCCTGGGTGATGAACGGAAACCCGAGGATGGCAGCGGTGGGGTCCCAATTCAGCGCTGCCGCCGAGCGCAACGTGCGGGCCAGCCGGTATTCGGCATAGATGGCGGCGCCGAAGTCCACACCGACTGCTGCGACCACGAGCGCGACCACGGTCACGACGAACCCGATCACCAGTTTCCGCACCGGCATATTGTTGCCCACATCCGACTGGACGCTTCTCGCGGTGGGGCCGATCTGCAGGTAAGGCGTTATCGTTAGAAGACATCTGGCCGGTAACGGCCAGGTGTCAGTCATGAATCCACCGAAATCACCTCCGACATCGTCGTCCGGGGCGGTTCCAAAGTGATTCCCGGTGCGCCGGAGGACCAGTTGGATCTGCTGCTACTTACCCTCGATTCGCATCCGGAGACCGTCCTGCCCTCCCTGTCGCTGTTGGCGCATCGCGTGCGCACGGCACCGACCGAGGTCCCCTCGCTCCTGGAGGCGGGTAACGCCGATGTGACGATCGTCGATGCGCGGACGGATCTGGCCGCCGCCCGCGGATTGTGTCGGCTGCTGGGGACCACCGGGACGGTGCCTGTGGTCGCGGTGCTCAACGAAGGCGGACTCGTCGCCGTCAACCACGAATGGGGGTTGGACGAGGTCCTGTTGCCGGGTACCGGACCGGCCGAGATCGACGCCCGGCTTCGGTTGCTGGTGGGCCGTCGCGGCGGCGCGGCCAGCCAGGAGAACGCCGGCAAGATATCCCTTGGCGAGCTGGTCATCGACGAGGGCACCTACACAGCGCGGCTGCGCGGCCGCCCGCTCGACCTCACCTATAAGGAGTTCGAGCTACTGAAGTATCTGTCGCAGCATGCCGGTCGGGTGTTCACCCGCGCCCAGCTACTGCAGGAAGTGTGGGGATACGACTTCTTCGGCGGCACTCGCACCGTCGACGTGCACGTTCGGCGACTGCGCGCCAAGCTGGGGCCCGAGTATGAGTCGTTGATCGGCACCGTGCGCAACGTCGGCTACAAGGCGGTGCGTCCCTCCCGCGCACGCACGCCGGCCGCAGAGCCCCCACCCGACGACGGTGACGATGACGCCGACTACTCACCGCCGTTCGACAACGGTTCGCTCGCCGATCGGTTGCCGGCCAAGTGACGGTGGTGAGCTGGCGCACGGCGTTGTCCGATGCCGATCAGCAGCAGATCCGCGCCCTCATCGCGACCGCGACGGAGTCCGATGGGATCGCACCGGTCGGTGACCAGGTACTGCGCGAGCTCGCCCACGACCGGACCCGTCACCTGGTTGCCGTGGACGGCGATGATCTGATCGGCTACCTCAACCTGGCGCCGGCCGGCGATGGTGATCCGGCGATGGCCGAGCTGGTGGTGCACCCGCGGAACAGACGGCGGGGGACCGGGTCGGAGCTGGCCCGTACCGGGCTGTCCGCCGGTGGATCGGACACCCGGATCTGGGCACACGGCAACCTCGAGCCCGCCCGGGCCCTCGCGTCGTCGCTCGGGTTGGTCATCGTCCGGGAACTGCTGCAGATGCGTCGCCCCCTGGCCGACCTGCCCCCGGTGCGCGACCCGGCGGGGATCACGATCCGGACGTACCGGGGTCCAGAGGACGACGCCGAGTTGCTGCGGGTCAACAACGCGGCCTTTTCCTGGCATCCCGAGCAGGGTGGCTGGACCGAGCGGGAGATCGCCGAACGCCGCGAGGAATCGTGGTTCGACCCCGAGGGCCTGTTCCTGGCGTTCGACGAGACCCGCACGCGAGGAGGCCCAAAATCATCCGGGCGGCTCGTGGGTTTCCACTGGACGAAGATCCACGCCGGCGGCCTGCCGGGTGGTACGGGTCTCGGTGAGGTCTACGTGGTGGGCGTCGATCCATCGGCGCAGGGCCGCGGACTGGGGTCCGTGTTGACTTTGACGGGGCTGCATCACCTCGCAGGGGCGCTGCCAGCCAGTTCACAGTCTGCCGTCATGCTTTACGTCGAGGCAGATAACTCCGCAGCGGTGAACACTTACCGAAAACTCGGTTTCGAGGTTGCCGTTGTCGATGCGGCCTATGGGCCCGCGCAACGCCGCTAGCAGTCAACACGCCAAACCTGTTCACTGCCCGTTCATATTCCGTCATCGCAGTGTCCACTGCGGCCGCATACGTTGCCGGTGAGCCCGACGCCGTCAACCGAAAGTGGGATACGTGAAGCTCAACAGCATTGGTAAGAGGGTCGGTACGCCGCTGGGAGTGGCGTTGTCCGCGACGGCCGTCGCCGCGCTGACGCTGACCGCCTGCGGTAGCGACAACAACACCGGCACCACATCCGGCTCGTCGGCCTCCGGGACCGCCGCGACGTCCGCCGAATGTGGTGGCAAGAACGCGTTGACCGCAGAAGGCTCGACGGCCCAGCAGAACGCCATCGCGCTGTTCAACCAGGCGTGGGGTCAGGCCTGCCCGGGCAAGAACCTCTCCTACAACCCGACCGGATCGGGCGCGGGCCGCGAGCAATTCATCGCCAAGCAGGTCGACTTCGCGGGTTCGGACTCCGCGCTGAGCGGCGACCAGGTCAAGGCTGCGGCCGATCGTTGCAGCGGAAACCCGGCCTGGAACCTGCCGCTGGTGTTCGGCCCCGTCGCGGTGGCTTACAACCTCGAGGGCGTCGACAAGCTCGTCGTCAACGGCGAGGTGCTGGCCAAGATCTTCCAGGGCCAGATCAATAAGTGGAATGACCCCGCCATCGCAGCACTCAACGCCGGTACCAACCTGCCGGACACCGACATCAAGCCGGTCTACCGGTCGGACTCTTCGGGCACCACCGACAACTTCCAGAAGTACCTGGCCGCCGCCGCACCGCAGGCGTGGACCAAGGGAGCGGGCAGCGAATTCCAGGGCGGTGCCGGTGAAGGCGCGCAGAAGTCCTCCGGTGTGGTGCAGGCCGTGCAGAACACTCCGGGAGCAATCGGCTACGTGGAGAAGGGCTTCGCCGAGCAGGCCAAGCTGGCCGCCGCGCAGATCGACAGCGGCGCAGGCCCCGTCGCGCTTACCAACGATTCGGCCGCCAAGGCGATCGACGCCGCCAAGTTCGCCGGCGACGGCAACGACCTGGTGCTCGACCTCAATTCGCTGTACGGCTCCAAGGAAGCCGGGGCCTACCCGTTGGTGTTGGCGACCTACAACATCGTCTGCTCCAAGGGCTACGACGCCGAAACCTCCGCAGCGGTCAAATCGTTCCTGACCGTGGCCGCCAACCAGGGTCAGGCGGGGCTCGGCGACGCCGGCTACGTCCCGCTTCCTGACGCCTTCAAACAACGCCTGCTTACCGCGGTCAACGCGATCGCCTAGTTCGCTGGCGCAATTATTCTGGTGAGGATGGACTTTCGATCGCATGACCGACAGGGGCCCAGACGGGACAACCGTGACAACACCTGATCCTGCCGACTCGGGGTCGGGCGACGCACTTGCCGCGCCCGACCTTCAGCCGGAACCCATCCCCACCGAACCGTCCCACGGGGCGGCGAAAGTCCGGCTGGGCGACCGCATTTTCCGGGGTCTGGCCGAAGGTTCGGGCATTCTGATCGTCGCGCTCATCGCGGCGATCGGGGTGTTCCTCCTCTGGCGGGCCATCCCGGCGCTCGCCCGCAATGAGGAGAACTTCTTTCTCTACGGCGGGAACTGGATCACCACCGACACCTCGGCGATGCACTTCGGCATCTTCGACCTGTTGCAGGTGACAGTGTTCGTGTCGGTGTTCTCGTTGATTCTGGCGATGCCCGTCGCACTGGGCATCGCGGTCTTCCTCACCCATTACGTCCCGAAACGGATGTCGGGTCCGCTGGCCTACATGGTCGATCTGCTGGCCGCGGTGCCGTCGATCGTCTATGGCGTGTGGGGCTTGTATGTGCTGGCGCCGGTACTCAAACCACTGGCGGTGTGGCTCAACGAGAATCTGTCGTGGCTGTTCCTGTTCAAGACGGGCAATGTGTCGCTGGCCGGCGGCGGCACGATCTTCACGGCCGGCATCGTGCTGGCGGTGATGATCCTGCCGATCATCACCGCGGTGACACGTGAGGTGTTCGTGCAGACCCCTCGCGGGCAGATCGAGGCCGCATTGGCCCTCGGCGCCACCCGCTGGGAGGTGGTACGGACGACGGTGCTGCCGTTCGGGATGTCGGGATACATCAGCGGTGCGATGCTCGGCCTGGGCCGGGCACTCGGCGAGACCATCGCCCTGCTGATCATCCTGCGCGGCACCCAGACCGCATTCGGCTGGTCCCTGTTCGACGGCGGTTACACCTTCGCCAGCAAGATCGCCGCCACCGCAAGCGAATTCAACGATCAGTACAAAGCCGGCGCCTACATTGCCGCAGGCCTCGTGCTGTTCATCCTCACGTTCGTGGTGAACTCGCTGGCGCGTGCCGTCGTCGCCGGAAAGGGTCGGTCATGACTTCGACACTCGACCAGCCGGTCAAGACACCCGTCTTTCAGGGCGTCAGCCTTCGCCGCAAGCTCACCAATCACGCTGCGACGGCGCTTGTCTCGGGGTCCATGCTGATCGCGCTGGTGCCGTTGCTGTGGGTGCTGTGGTCGGCGATCGCCAAGGGGTGGAGTGCCCTGACCTCACCGGTGTGGTTCACCAACTCCCAGTCGGGAATGACCGCGTTCGCTCCCGGCGGCGGTGTCTACCACGCCCTGGTGGGCACGCTGCTGCAAGGCTTCGTGTGCTCGATCATCTCCATTCCCATCGGTGTCATGGTTGCGGTGTACCTCGTCGAGTACGGCGGCGGCACCCGGCTGGGCAAGCTCACCACATTCATGGTCGACATCCTCACGGGTGTGCCCTCGATCGTCGCGGCGCTGTTCGTCTACGCGCTGTGGGTGGCCACCCTGGGCTTCGGTCGGTCGGGCTTCGCGGTGTCACTGTCCTTGGTGCTGTTGATGATTCCCGTGATCGTCCGCGCCACCGAGGAGATGCTGCGCATCGTCCCGATGGATCTGCGGGAGGCCAGCTACGCGCTCGGCGTGCCGAAGTGGAAGACCATACTGCGCATCGTGATCCCGACGGCGCTGTCCGGCATCGTCACCGGTGTGATGCTGGCGCTGGCCCGCGTGATGGGCGAGACGGCACCCCTGCTGATCCTGGTGGGCTATGCGCAAGCGATCAACTTCGACATGTTCGACGGGTTCATGGGATCGCTGCCGGGCATGATGTACGACCAGATCTCGGCAGGCGCCGGTGCCAACCCGGTGCCAACTGATCGGCTCTGGGGTGCCGCGCTGACGCTCATCCTGCTGATCGCGGTGCTCAACATCGCGGCCCGATTGGTCGCCAAAATCTTTGCCCCCAAGAAGTTCTAGGAGCACACCATGGCCAAGAGGCTCGATCTCAAAGACGTCAACATCTACTACGGGTCGTTCCACGCGGTTGCCGATGTCGCGCTGTCGGTGCAGCCACGCAGCGTCACCGCATTCATCGGCCCGTCCGGCTGCGGCAAGTCGACCGTGCTGCGCACCCTTAACCGCATGCACGAGGTGATTCCTGGCGCCCGCGTCGAGGGCTCGGTGCTGCTCGACGGTGAGGACATCTACGGCGCCGGCGTCGACCCCGTCGGCGTACGCAAGACCATCGGCATGGTGTTCCAGCGGCCGAATCCGTTTCCCACCATGTCGATTCGTGACAACGTGGTTGCCGGACTGAAGCTGCAGGGTGCGCGCAACAAGAAGATGCTCGACGAGGTCGCCGAGCGCTCGCTCAAGGGCGCGAACCTGTGGAACGAGGTCAAGGACCGGCTCGACAAGCCCGGCGGCGGCCTGTCCGGCGGTCAGCAGCAGCGGTTGTGCATCGCCAGAGCCATTGCGGTGCAGCCCGATGTGCTGCTGATGGACGAGCCCTGCTCGGCACTCGACCCGATCTCCACGCTGGCCATCGAGGACCTCATCTCGACGCTTAAGCAGGACTACACGATCGTCATCGTCACCCACAACATGCAGCAGGCCGCCCGCGTCAGCGACCAGACGGCGTTCTTCAACCTCGAGGCCACCGGCAAGCCCGGCCGGCTCGTCGAGATCGACGACACCGAGAAAATTTTCTCCAACCCCAGCAAGAAGGCCACCGAGGATTACATCTCCGGCCGGTTCGGCTGACTTCTTTCCTTTCTCCCGCGAGCAGACTCCAAGGTCCCGGAAACCCGGCGTGTCAGGTGCTTTGACGTCTGCTCGCGGGGCTAAGGCGTCAGCACCACCCGGGTGCCTGATGGTTCGCGGGCCGTCCACACCTGCTCGACCTCGGCCAGCGGCCGGGCCTGGGTGCGCAACTCCAACTCGCCTGCCGCGACCATCGCAAACATCCGGGTCAGTCCCTCGGTACGGGCCTGGAGCAAGGCCTCCGGCGGGACGCTGCCGATGCCCACTCCGCTGACGGTGATGCCGTTGCCGCGCAGCACCCCGGCGTCCAGCTCCAGCATGGGCCCTGCCATCGAGCCGATCTGGACGAACCGCGTGGAGTGGTAGTGCGCCGACGGGTGGCTCGCGGCGAGCGCGCCCAGTGTCTGCGCTGCCGGGTTTCCCCAGAGGTAGTCGAGCACTGCGTCGAATGGCCGCTGCGCGTGTAGCGCCTCGACGCGAGCCCCGAGATCTTCTGTGCCGAGGGCGATTGCGTCGTCAGCACCGACGGAACGCAGCCATTGCAGCCGGTCGGGGTCGCGACCGGCGACCACAACCTGGCCAGCACCGAAGACGGACTTTGCGAGCTGCACGGCCGTGGCGCCGGTGACCCCGGTTGCCCCGAGCACCAGCACGTGGTCGCCGGGTTTGACGGCGGCCGCATGGGTCAATGTGACCCACGCGGAGACGCCCGGGTTGGGCAGGGCCGCGGCGGTCACGGAGTCCAGCGTGTCGGGGATCTCGACGCCCCCGCGGGGATCGATGAGGGTTCGCTCGGCCATCATGCCGTAGGGCGCAAGCGCGCCGGTATAGACGCGTCGGCCGTCGGCGAGCCGGGCCACCCCATCCACACCTGGAATGGCTGGGAGCTGAATCTCCTTGCTGGCGTAGTGCTTTCCAGATACCAACGCGCGAGTGAGATTGGTCAGGGCGGACGACTCGACGGCGACCACCTCGGCGCCGTCGCGGGGCTGAGGTTCGGGTAGATCGGTGTAGGTGGGCACCCGACCCCATTCGTTGACGACTGCGGCCTTCATGCCGACTCCTTTGGTTTCCCGGAATATAGTTTCACTGGAAACGATATACGGGCCGCGGGTGAGATGGCAATATGGTTTCCGTGAAAACCAAGCTCGCGCTGGTCGATGACATCACCGCGCTGATCGGCGCAGTCGGAGACAAGTTCGACGACGGCGACGACGGCGACGCCGAACGTGATTTCCTGGTGGCGCGGTGCCCCGCCCGGCTGGAACGCGCAGTGCGGGATCTGCCCACGTTGAGCATGCACCTGCTGGCCGATATCGCCGACGGGCCCGTCAGTGTGGTGGGTTTGGCGGCACGGTCGGGCAGGCTCAAAGGCACGGTGTCCAAACATGTTCAGCGTTTGGTGGTCGCCGGGCTGGTAGCGCGAGAACCAATTCCCGGCAACCGCAAGGAGATCGAGCTCAACCTCACCGCGGACGGTGAGCTGGTGGCCGATGTGCACCGCCAACTGCATGCCGAAATGGATTCCGGGTGGCGCGATTTCCTGCTGCGCTACAGCAGTGCCGAGCTGCAGGTGCTGACCAAGGTGCTCGGCGACCTGGCGGCCGCCCGTAAAATCGGCGTCCGGTTGGTGCCGGATTGATACCGACTATCGCTGTGTGATGGCCTCGCCGTCCGGATAAACACCGGTGACTTGGAAGATTACCCGGCGGGCGACCTCGACGGCGTGGTCGGCGAAGCGCTCGTAGAACCGGCTCAACAATGTCACGTCGACGGCCGCGGTCACACCGTACTTCCAGTCCCGGTCCATCAACACGGTGAACAGGTGACGGTGCAGATCGTCCATCGCATCGTCTTCCTCCTGGATCCTGGCCGCCTTCTCCGGATCCCGGGTGATCAGCACCTCGCGCGCGGCGTGGCCCAATTCCACAGCCACGCGTCCCATCTCGGCGAAGTAGCCGTTGACCTCCTCGGGCAGGGCATGCTGCGGATGGCGCCGCCGAGCGATCTTGGCGACGTGCAGCGCCAGCGCGCCCATGCGGTCGACGTCGGCCACGATCTGGATCGAGCCGACCACCGAACGCAGATCACCGGCGACCGGGGCCTGCAGTGCCAGCAATACGAATGCGGATTCCTCGGCCCGCGTGCTCAACGCGGAAATCTGGTCGTGATCGGTGATGACCTGCTCAGCCAGGACCAGATCGGCCTGCAGCAGCGCCTGGGTGGCGCGCTCCATCGCGGTACCCGCAAGATCACACATCGCGCCGAGCTGGTCTGTGAGGGAATCCAACTGTTCGTGGTACTGGGTGCGCATGCGACAAGATTAGGCGGTCAGTTGCCGGGTCGTCACGACGCTACCGGTGAACGGAAGGTGAATGGCCCCCGATTATTCACAGGTGGTGTCGGCGGCGTTGGTGACGGTCAGGTCAGGGGGAAGCTCGGTATGAACGGTGCTGGTGCCGTGCACCACGTTCACTTGCACCTCCGAACCGCTCGGCGTGGGCGCGTTCACGTTGTGGAAATCGGAACCCAGAACCACTCGCACGACGCTGCCCATGCCGCTCACGCGTTCGATCGTCGGGTTGGAGAACGAAGATGCGACCGTGGCCGCGGCCTGCTCGTTACCGGGGGAGAAGAACACCGTGGTGGCTGACAGCGCCTCTGGGTAGTCGTCCGGGCTCGACACGTTAAAGCCGTGCTGCTGTAGTTCCTCGGCTGCGGTCGCGGCGAGTCCGTCTGCGCCGGTCGAGTTCGACACGCGCACGGTGACGTCCTGCGGGTCGGTCGTGACAGCGTTGACGAGTTCAGCGGGAGTGGGGTCGGTCGCGGGTGCCGGCGCCTCGGTCTGCGGGGTTTCGGACGACTGGGCGGCCGAGGTGCTCGACGGCGTGCTGCCCGGGACCGGGGTGTTGTCGGGGTTCTTCTCACCCGGCAGTGGATCGTCGTTGATGATCGCGTCGAACAACGCCCGCATGTCGTCGGTGCGCGGGGTCTCGTTGCCGCTCTCGTCGGCGTATCCGACCGTGGGCACCGTCACGAAGCTGATCCGCCCGGCGTTGACGCCCTGCACCGACTGGCCCAGGTCGACGAGGTCCTTGGTCTTGATGTTGTCGACGTAGCTGTCGGCGATGAACATGTTGACGACGTTGTTCAGCTTGCTCAGCGAGAAGAACGTGTCCTTGGAGATCAGCGAACGCAGCAACGAGGACAGGAACAGCTGCTGGCGTTTGATGCGGCCGTAGTCGCCGTTGAACTCGGTGGTCACCTGGCGCGCGCGCACGTAGTTCAGCGCAGTGTGGCCATCGACGGTTTGACGCCCGGCATTGGCCAGGACGGTACCCAGTTCGTAGTCCTCCAGCGGGGTGGTGCTGCACACCTCGACACCGCCGAGCGCGTCGACCATCTTGGAGAACCCGGCGAAGTCGACGGCCATGAACCGGTTGATGGACAGGCCGGACAGCTTCTGGATCACCTTCACCAGACATTTGGGGCCGCCGAATGCGAAGGCCGAGTTGATCTTGGTCTCGGTGTATACCTCGTCCGGACCGTAGGTGCCGGTGTCCTTGTCATAGATAGGGCCGTATGTCGAGGTCTCGGGATTCCACGGTTCGCATTTGATCGGCGTGATCGCCAGGTCCCGGGGGAACGAGACGGCGACCACGCGTTTGCGGCTGGCCGGGATGTTCACCAGCATGATCGTGTCCGAGCGGGCACCGTCTGCGGCTTCGGTGTCGCCCGCACCCATCTGGGCGTTGGCGCCGAACCGGCTGTCGATACCGACGATCAGGAAGTTCTCGTCGCCGAATTGGGCGTTGGGGTCGAGGATGTCGCGGGAATTCGGGTCGAGCGCCGAGACCTTGTTGAGCATGTTGTTCTTCGACGACTGCCACTGCCATGCGCCGCCCGTCAGCACCAGTGCGAGTACTGCCAGCAGCGCGGCGACGACACGGCCGGCCAGCTTCACTCTATGGTGGTTCGCCGGCACCGGCTCGATGATCTCCGTCAGCGGATCTCGATCGATCGGACGACCGACCGCGCGCGCCGGAGGCACGTGACCTGCTCGCAAGAAGCGATGTGTCGGTGCGGGCGAACGGGGGTGATCGTCGGGCGCAGCGGGCCTGGCCGCGGTGTCCGTAATGTCTCCGCGATTCGGCGAGGGGTCGTAGGCCGGGTCTTCGGCGTAGGCCGGGTCCGTAATCACCGCGTCGTCCGGGACGGCGCGGTGCCGCGAGCGGCGCGGGGCCGGTACGTCATCAGTGCGCGACATTCGTGCGATGAGGTCGGCGACGGTGACCCCATCGACGTGGCTGCCGGTCGGCTCGGCGGGCGCCGGATTGGCGTCGGCCACATGATCTGCGCGTTCCCACGGCGCGGCGCCTGGAAATGACAGCGGAGATCGGGTAAGCCATTGACTATCGTCGGCGTCTTGTGCGTGTCGCCGATGGCCAGGAGTGGCGTTGTCGCCGTCACTCATGTTCTACCGGCCTCCGACTCGGTGGGCGTGCGCGTCGGTGCGCATCAAGTCCTCCGGAACGCGTTGAGCGTCCCTAGCAGCAATAAGCGTGGTTGCGATCTTCGCCGCCGGCCACGACCGAACCCCCATCGTAACGAGGCGGCCCGGGTGTCGGCCAGCCAGAGAAGATGACGGACTCATCTCGAAACCGGGCCGAGCGGCCGGCAGTCAGCCTCCGGAGTGCATCACGTCAGCGCCGAAGGGCACCGCGCAGTCGTCGGGGTCATCCAGCCAGCCCTCTGGCAGTGACACCGACGCCGCAGAGCCCTGACGGCCGCGAGGGCCGGTCGCCGCGTCCGGAAATGCGGTGTCGCCGTCCAGCCCGCAGAGCAACTCGTCGAGTTCAGCCCGGGTTTTCACCAGAGCCAGCCCGCGGCGCAGGTCCGCGCCCGCCGGGAAACCATGCAGATACCAGGCCACGTGCTTGCGAATATCTCGCATGCCCTTGTCTTCGCCGAAGTGCTCGCTGAGCAGCTCGCCGTGGCGGCGGACGATGTCGGCGACCTCGCCCAGCGTCGGTGGAGTCGGTGCGGGCCGTCCGGTGAACGCCGCGGACAACTCGGCGAACAACCAAGGCCGGCCCAGGCAGCCACGACCGATGACGACACCGTCGCAGCCGGTGGCCGCCATCATCGCCAGCGCGTCGTCGGCTTCGAAGATGTCTCCGTTACCCAGCACGGGAACACCGGTGACATGGGCTTTGAGAGCGGCGATCTGCTCCCAGTCGGCGGTGCCGGAGTAGCGCTGCGCCGCGGTGCGGGCATGTAGCGCGACGGCGGCCGCGCCCTCTTCGGCGGCGATCCGGCCGGCGTCCAGGTGGGTGTGATGCGCGTCGTCGATGCCGATCCGGAACTTGACCGTCACCGGGATGTCGGTGCCTTCGACACCGCGCACGGCCGCCGCGACGATCTGACCGAACAGCCGCCGCTTGTACGGCAGGGCCGAGCCGCCGCCGCGCTTTGTGACTTTGGGCACAGGGCAGCCGAAGTTCATGTCGATGTGGTCAGCCAGCCCCTCGGCAGCGATCATCCTGGCCGCCCGGAACGTGGTCTCCGGGTCCACGGTGTAGAGCTGCAGTGACCGCGGCGACTCGCCGGGAGCAAACGTCGTCATGTGCATGGTGACGGGATGCCGCTCGACCAGAGCACGGGCCGTGACCATTTCGCAGACGTACAGGCCGCTGACGGTGCCAGCGCGGGCCACCTCCAACTCACGGCACAACGTACGGAATGCGACATTGGTCACACCCGCCATGGGTGCGAGCACCACGGGGCTGCGCAACGCGATCGACCCGATCCGGAGTGGGGATCGGGTCGACGCTGGTGCAGCCGGGGGACTTACGACGACGATGACGACACCAGGAGGTTCTTCATGGCCTTCTTCTCGGCCATCTTGCGCTCACGCTCCAGGCGGCGCTCCTTGGCGACCTCGAACTTCTCGCAGGCGTCCTCCAACTCCTGGACCAGCCGGCCCAGGTCGTCGCGTAGCCGAGCGCCCTCTCCGGTGAAGTCCTCACGCTCGAAGATGCGCCACTTCTTGAGCACCGGCATCACGACGTCATCGAGGTGGATCCGCGGGTCGTAGACGCCGCCGACAGCGATCACCACGGCCTTGCGGCGGAAGTCCGGCACCGTGTAACCAGGCATCTTGAAGTTGTCCAGCACGCGGTGCAGCGAGGCCATCGCCTGGTTGGGGCAGATGTCCAGACCCGCGGCGCTGACATCGCGGTAGAAGATCATGTGCAGGTTCTCGTCGCCCGAGATGCGCTGCAGCAGCTGGTCGGCGATGGGGTCGTCACACGCCTTGCCGGTGTTGCGGTGCGACACCCGGGTGGCGAGTTCCTGGAACGTCACGTAGATGACCGAGTCGAACAGGCTCTCCGCGAACAGGTCGCCCTGCTGGTTCTGGCCCGGGGAGAATCCGCGGGTGACCTGCTCGACGCGCAGCTCTTCCAGCTCCACCGGGTCGACGGCGCGGGTCACGACGAGATAGTCGCGCAGCGCGATGCCGTGGCGGTTCTCCTCAGCCGTCCAGCGGTTGACCCATTGGCCCCAAGCGCCGTCCATGCCCATGTTCATCGCGATCTCGCGGTGGTAGGACGGCAGGTTGTCCTCGGTCAGCAGGTTCTGGACCATTGCGGTCTGCGCGACCTCGGAAAGCTTGGACTGGCCGGGCTCCCAGTCCTGACCGCCGAGCGCGTAGTAGTTCTTGCCGTCGGACCACGGGATGTAGTCGTGAGGATTCCAGTCCTTACGCATCCGCATGTGCCGGTTGATGGCTGTCTCGACGACAGGCTCGAGCTCGTGTAGGAGCTGCAGGTCGGTCATTTCCTTCGACATGGGTGTTGGCCTTCCTCGTCACCGTCTGTCCGAGTTATCTGTACCCGCTGGTTGCACTCAATATATCTGTGTATCTCAGTGACATCAAGTTACTCCACCTTGTGGCACAGTGGCATGCGCCACGCGGCAGATAGCGGTAGCATCCGTCAATACTTCTCAGTGGATTTGGAGGTACGGCACAGGTGAAGAAGCTTTTCGTCGTCGGGGCGGGTTCGGCCATCGCGGCCACGGCGGCCATGACAACCGTCCTGTTCGGCGCTGGCGTTGCCGCTGCCGATCCCTACGTCGGACAGACCTACGCGGACGCCTCGTCGGCGGCCGGGGATGCGGGGCTGTCGGTCAAGATCGCGGCCCGCGTGGGTGACAAACTCTCGGAGAGCGACTGCATTGTGACGCGGTCGCAGACCCCACCCTTCACCAGCGCCAACGACGGTTCCCACCGCTCCGGTGAGGTCCAGTTCTACCTGAACTGCGAAGGCGCGTATGCGTCGGCCAACAAGCCCGGAGCGTCGGTGGCCAGTCCGGAGGGGCGTGCAGCCAAGGCTGCCGCTGACGCCGAGGCCGCGAAGGCTGCCGCCGAGCAGCAAGCGGAGTCGTCCGCGTCCGAGGAAGGCGAGCTGGCCGACGTCAGCACGCCTGACCAGTAATCGGTCAGAAGCTGAGCTGACTACGCGTCCGACGAGCATGTCGACGCAGTAGTCGATGAACTGATCTCGGCTGACCGGGAGCCTGTCGTTGAGGTACGCGGTAAACAGCGCGGTCAAGGCACCGATCAGGCTCGTTGCCACCATGGTCTGACGGACCGGATCGGCGATGCGGATGAGTCTCTGCTGCAGCAAGTCGATGAAGTTCGGCATCCACTCCGCCCCTGAACGGGCAAGCACGGGCTCGGATTCCGGAGTCAGGAGCAACACGCGGCCGCGGATGGGGTCGTCGACCATCAGGGCAACGAAGCGCTCCACCGCTTCGCGCGGCGTGGCCGCATTGCTCAATGCGGTCATCGCTGCTGCGCAGACATCGTCATAGACCGCGCGTACAAATTCGTCACGGTCGGCGAAGCTCTCATAGAAGTAGCGTTCGGTTAGTGACAACATATGTAGTCAAAATCACATGCGACACCGTTTCTGCTGGCAGAAAGTCCATTTGTGACTGAAGATACGTCTGGGACATGCCCGATGACCAGCGTCGCGCCCACCCCACTGGGGCCCGATTCGTTGACGTGGAAGTACTTCGGTGACTGGCGCGGCATGCTGCAGGGCCCGTGGGCCGGCTCGATGCAGAACATGCACCCGCAACTCGGCGCTGCGGTCGAGGACCACTCGATCTTCTTCCAGGAACGCTGGCCGAGGCTGCTGCGCTCGCTATACCCGATCGGCGGGGTGGTCTTCGACGGCGACCGTGCTCCGCTGACTGGCGCCGAGGTGCGCGACTACCACGTCAACATCAAGGGTGTCGACGCGCAGGGGCGCCGGTACCACGCCCTGAATCCCGATGTCTTCTACTGGGCGCATGCGACGTTCTTCGTCGGCACCATCATCGTCGCCGACCGGCTTGCGGGCGGTATCTCCGAGGCCGACAAGCGGCAGCTCTTCGAGGAACACAAGCAGTGGTACTCGATGTACGGCATGAGCATGCGGCCTGTCCCCGAAACCTGGGAGGACTTCCAGGCCTACTGGGATCACATGTGCCGCAATGTCTTGGAGAACAACAAGGCGGCTCGCGACGTGCTGGACCTATCCGAGCTACCCAAGCCGCCGTTCGCCGCGAAGATGCCCGGCTGGCTGTGGGCTCTGCAGCGCCGCTATATCGTGCACCCGCTGTTCGTTTGGTTCACCGTCGGTCTGTACGACCCCGCTGTGCGGGACCTAATGGGCTACACCTGGACCGACCGCGACGAGCGGCGACACCGGTTGCTGGGCAAGGTGATCGGCCACGTGTTCAAACTGGTGCCGAAGCGGCATCACTATCATCCGAGGGCCCGCGCCGGTTGGGATCGGGCGACCGGACGTATCCCCGCGGATGCACCGCTGGTGCACACCCCGGCCCGCAACTTGCCGCCGGTGGGCCACCGCGACAACGGGATGCATTACAGCCCGGCAGTGTGACCGACCGCGGCTGCGTCAGTGGCCTACAAGAGAGCGGTACTGCGGGCAGTAGACGTCGACCGCGCCCCAGATGAGGTTGATGGCTACGCCCTTCGGCAGACCGCTGGCAGTGAGCTGACCGAGGATGCTGCGTACTGTGCGGGCGGGCTCGATCTTGCCCGCCGCGACCTTCTCGCAGATCCCGTGGCCGGCCTGGGTGGCCTGTTCAGGGGATTCCACCGGGATGTCGAGCTGCTTGACGATGTCGAGGAACCTGGCGTCGTCGGCCGAATCGGCATGAGCCGGTGCAACGCCGAACGCCATGGCGGCGACCAACGCGGCCGCGCTGACCGATGTGGCAATAGCCCGAGTGGGCCGCACGCGAGGAAGACCGGATTCGGCCAAATGCCGCGAACCCCGCCGGGACAACATAGCGCGCTCCTTCGGTTCAACTGCCGATCCTGGGGGTAAACCTTAACTGGTAAATGCCTGTGATCGCCTAAGAGTGCTTTGGCATGCCCGGCATGCCGCTGGTCGACGGGCCCCGATGCCGGCCTGGCACCTCTGTGACATACACGGGGTCGTGAGGCGGTACAAAACTCCGGGTACCGGCCTTCACCCTGATCCGCAGCTACTAGACCGTAGAGGACACCTGACTGTCCTCTACGACGTAAACACTGTTTGACCAGTGCCCCCAGTAGGGCTCGAACCTACGACCTGCGGATTAAAAGTCCGTAGCTCTACCAACTGAGCTATAGGGGCGCGGAGTGAAAGGATACTTGGTGGGAGCGACGGTGTCTGCGGCCACCTAGTTTGTGCCTGCGACCACTGGGTTTGAGGATTTGGGCATCCGTACCCTAAGCTATCGAAGCTCCCAACGGACAACGTCGTGAGTACCCCGGAGAGATTCGGATTTAGGCCCCCATCGTCTAGTGGCCTAGGACGCCGCCCTTTCACGGCGGTAGCACGGGTTCGAATCCCGTTGGGGGTACGCTACGCAGTAACGCGGAGCACGCAAGGAAAGTAAGGCCCTGTGGCGCAGTTGGTTAGCGCGCCGCCCTGTCACGGCGGAGGTCGCGGGTTCGAGTCCCGTCAGGGTCGCCATTACGGCGAGGCATTTCGGTTGGAATGACCGACGCCTTCCGGCCAGGTAGCTCAGTTGGTACGAGCGTCCGCCTGAAAAGCGGAAGGTCGCCGGTTCGATCCCGGCCCTGGCCACTCACAGAACCCGCAGCTAGTCGCTGGTTTCGTTAAGCTGTTCCAGCTCGTCATCAAGGGTCAGTTGACCGCCGTCGTGGGTATCGTCCGGCACACGCAGACCCGTCTTGATGCCCCCAAGTCGCGCGGGCTGGTTATCAACCAACTTCACGTGCGGCCTTGCTCGAATGGTGCGCACGGCTGACGAACGTCTGAACCTCGTCGACCACCACAACAAGCAGCGGCAGGTCCAAGCCTGGACCTACACCCCGTTACCTCTTTCAGGGCGTGTCACCCGGGCGGGCGCCGGCTCGCACCGGTCACGACGCGGGCCGAGAGCCGCTTACAGGTTCGGGTGGGCGTAGCCGATACAGGTGCCGGTGCGCACGTGCTTGCCCGGGCGGCCGTTGAGCAGCACGTTGGACTTGCGCTGGAAGACCATGACGAAATCCGAGCCGCCGAAGGCGAAGTAACCGAGCTCTTCGCCCTTGTGGACCGTGACGCCCTTGTCCGCGGTGATGACCACCGACGAGACCGGCCACATGCCCATCGGCAGGCAGGCGACCAGACCGATCGGCGAATCGATGACGATCAGGCCGCGGGTCTGCACGAACTGGTAGCCGGTGCCGTCCAGGATGCTGAGCTCGTGCGTCTGCTTGCCGTCGACGACGGGACCGGGTGTGGCTTCGATGTCCAGCGACACCTGACCGGCGACGATGCGCGATTCGAGCACGGTGCCCGCGACCGGGGTGTGCCAGCGGTGGTAGTCGTTGGTGTTCAGGAACGAGTGCGTGAAGATGCCACCGGCGAACTCGTCGGCGTACTCACTGTCCTTCAGCAGTTCTTGGATCGACCACTGCAGGCCCTTGCTCTCCACCAGGATGTTGGAGTCGTTGTCGACCTCCCAGTAGTCGACGAAGGTGCAGTCGGCGGGCGAGGTGATGACGCTGTCGTCGGCGATCGAGGCGATCGGGCGCTGGCCGGGCTTCATGTGACGCGCGAAGAACTGGTTGAAGGTGAAGTAACCGCTGGGCGGAGCCTCGAACTCGTCCCATTGGAACAGCGGGTTGGCCTTGAAATCCTCGACGTGCACCACCGACGGCGGCGTGTCGAGGTAGGAACCCCAGGCATTGTCGAAGTCGATGATCCACTGCGACAACGGCGTTAGAGGCTTTCCCTCGTTGCCCGGCTGGACCTTGCTCTGCAGCGACTTGAGCGGCTCCTGGTCGAGGACGAAATAGAACTGGGTGACCTTCTCGTAGGTGACGCGCTGGGTGCCGAGGGTGTCGGGCGCCCAGACCGCCAGGCCGTTGAGCCAGTCGATGTATGAATCGAAGTCGGTCAGATAGGCGAGATCCGGCACGTTGTAGCTCGCCACCGTGGCGATGGCCTCTTCGAACTTGTCCTGCCAGCCATTCGCTTTGACCAGGTCGACGAGTCTCTGAACGGCCGGTTGCATCTCGTGCATGAGTTCCATCCTTGGGGATCCAGGAAAGCGTGCGGCACCCGCTCCGCTGAGGCGCCGATACCTTGCATGAAAACACGGCCGCGGAGGGGTCGGACGGAAATGACACGCTGGGGTTTTGCGTGTCACTACTTAAAACAAGCGAAACGAGCAGCGGGCATTGTTCGTCGCCCGACGGTTTCGGGCTCCAGAGATTCCGCTGCGACCCTGTCCGGTTTGTCCCTGGAATTTGCTACCCCCTCGATCGGGTCAAACATTCCCATGGATTAGGGGCTAAAAGTCCCGGGGAATGTCGGAGTTCGGCGCATACCCGGGATCGGCGGGGCCCGACAGCTAGGCTCGCTCGAATGTGTACACGAGTCATCTGGCCCGATGCGGGCGATGCGGTCCTGGTCGGCAGGAACATGGACTTCCACAAGGACCTGATGACCAACCTCTGGAAACAGCCGCGCGGCGTCTCCCGCGACGACGGAGCGTCGGGCAAGCTGACCTGGACCTCGAAGTACGGCAGCGTGATAGCCACCGCCTACGACATCGTCACCACGGACGGGATGAACGAGTCGGGCCTGGCCGGCCACATCCTGTGGCTGGCGGAGTCCAGCTACGGCGAGCCGGATCCCAACCGCACCCAGCTCAGCCAGTCGATGTGGCTGCAATACTTCCTGGACAACTTCGCCACCGTGGCCGACGCCGTCGCCTGGATCGCCGAGACGGATGTGCAGGTGGTGCAGATGGACGATCCCACCGGCGGTGCTCGCCCGGGCTTGCATCTGGCTCTCGATGACGCCACCGGCGACTCGGCGATCATCGAGTACATCGACGGGCAGCCGAAGGTCTACCACTCCAAGGACTACCGGGTGATGACCAATTCACCGACGTTCGACCAGCAGCTGGAGCTGGTCAAGTCCTTCCAGGGTCTGGGCGGGGATCGGCCGCTACCCGGCGACACGCAGGCCGCCGACCGCTTCGCTCGGGCCAGCTATTACGTGGCCCGGCTGCCCAAACCGTCGAGTCAGGTGGAAGCGATCGCCAGCATGTTCTCGGTGATCCGCAACGCCGCCCAGCCCTTCCGCATCCCGGATCCCGGTAAGCCAGAAGCTTCGCAGACCATTTGGCAGGTGGTTCTGGACCTGACCAACAAGCGGTACGTCTACGAGTCGACCACTCGCCCCAACGTCGTTTGGGCGGACCTGGCCGACCTCGACTTCTCCGAGGGCAGCCCGCAGCTCAAACTCGACTTGATGAGCGACCTTGCCGTCCAGGGCGGTATCGCCGGGAACGTCAGCGACAAGTTCGCGGACAAGGGGCCGATCACGTTCCTCTCGCTCACCCTGGAGCGCGAGCTGGAGAAGGCGGCGACCAAACCGGCCAAGAGCTGACGGGGCGTTATGGCGCCTCCCACGCCATATCCCAGAACTGCACTTCGAGGTGGAGCACCTCGGCCACCAATATGTCGTACCCGTCCACCGCGATTGCGGCGAGGCCATCGACATAGCTGGCGAATTCCGGCACAGTCCAGTGCGCGACGAACTCCTCGAACCGCGAGGTCGGCGATGCCGCGGATCTCCACGCCAGCAGGTAGACCCGCTCGATGGCCCATAGCGCGGTGACAGCCGCGTCGTAGGGCTCGTTGTCGAGCCGTTGCAGCAGTTCCCGGTAGGCCAATGTCGCCGGCAGCGGCGCGGCCGGCAGTTCGATCTGGCGCTGCGCGGCCTGTTCGTCGAACCAGTCCAGTTCGGCAACCAACGCTGCGCACCCGCCCGCCAGAACCGTCTGTGCCGGCCGAGGTGCCCGCGCCAACAGTCGGGCCTGAAAGGTCAGCAGATCGGCGACAAACAACGCGTCCTGGGCAAGCCAACGGTCGAATGCCGCGTCGGAGATGCTGCCGTCGCGCACGGCGTCCAGGAAGGTATGCCGGGTCGCGGCAGTCCAGAGGTCATCGAACACTTCACGGACTTTAATCGCGGAGCGTTCGGCCCGGTCGAACACCTGCCGTTGAAGGAGGAAGGCAGACTGGTCGCGCCGAGAATGACGCCAGGGTCGTTGCCGACGTTCGGTAGCGACCCTGGCGTCAGTTTCGGCGCATGGCGTTCGATGCCGACGGGCCTCATCCCAGGGCCACAGTCAATGTCAGCGCAGCGCCGAATACCACTGTGGGAGCGGCGATTGCGGCCAGGAACGCCAGCCCGAAGCGGTGACCACCCGTGGTGAAGGCCAGTGCTGTCTTGACCAGCAGATTAGAGCCCAGCGCCGCCGCGATGGCGACGAGTGCGGCATCGACCGTGACGTCGCCGTTGGCGGCCAGGCTGGCAGCGGCGACCGCCCCGGCGTGAGCATCGGCCAGACCCGCGGCGAACGCGGTGAGCACGAGCCCGTTGGGGCCGAGCATGTCGGCCGCCCACCGGCTGACGAGCAAAGCCAGGGTCAGCACCGCGGCCAGCACCAGCGCGGGACGCAGCACGAACGGGCGACTTGCGGGCCGAACCGGAGCATCGTCGCACTCCTCGGTCCCGTCATCCGGCTGGCGGGCGCCGCGATAGACGAACCAGGCGACCCCCACCAGCACGAGTGCGCCGGCGAGGACCGGGGGCCACAAGCGCCGCAGCACGTCGATGTCGACCACGCCGATCACCATCAGAAGCTGCACGAAGGTGGCGAGGCTCGCGACGAGCGCGCTGGCCAGCGGCGCGCGCAGCCCGGCCGCTGTTCGGCTGAGCCGGCCCATCGACGCGGTCGTCGCACTTGCCGAGACGAAACCGCCGGCCATACCGGTGACCAGCAGCCCGCGTTGCGGACCCAGTGCCCGCACGCCGATGTAGCCGACCCAGCCGATACCGGTGAGCAGGACGACGAGCAGCCAGATCTTCGCCGGGTTGAGCACGCCGTACGGTCCGAGCGCTCGGTCAGGCAGCAGCGGCAGGATCACGAATGCCACGACGAAGAACTTGATCGCGTCCTCGAGTTCGACCTCACTGACGATCTCGCGGACGAAGCGGTGGATGCGGGTCTTCGATACCAGTAGCCCGGCAACGACCACGGCGAGTGCCACGGCCTCGGCGGGGCGGGTGTAGGCAAGGGCGCCGAGCAGATAGGCGACGAGCCCGGCGATCTCGGTGGTGGTTCCCGGGTCGTCCGTGCTGGTACGGAAGTAGGCGACCGCCAGCAATGCCGCGACCCCGGCCGAGCCGGCCACCACGGCCCATGTGTCGATGCTGGCAGCGATGGCTCCGACCAGCGACAGCAGTGCGAAGGAGCGTGAGCCAGCCGGCAGTTTGCGGGTGTGGCTGCGTTCCCGTTCGAAGCCGAGCAGCAGGCCGATGGCCAACGCGACGAGGAACGGCTCGAAGTGCTGCCAGCTCACAGGATCACCCTATGCGGCGGCGGCTTTCACCCGGTACTCGTCACCGGCAGCAACGTGCTGAGTCCGATGCCGGTGATCGGTTGGCGCGAGGCGACTACGCTGCAAATACGGGGCGAAAGGGCCGATGAAGTGTGACGACGATGGTTGACCGTGCCTGGTTGTTTCGGGGGTTAGTGGCCTGCTGGGCTCTCGCGCTCGCCGGTGCCCCGGCTGCTATGGCTCAGCCGTCCGACACCGACAGCATCGAAGTGCGTTCGGGCGGACCGGTGCCCACGCTCAACGGCGTGCCCTGTGTGTCCGGACATCTCGGGACGTGCCTGAGTTTCCTGCAGAACAACCCGCCCGGCATGAGGCCGGTGGCGCCGCGGTCCGGCGTGGGTCACAGTCCGACGGTGCGCCGCTGACGCTGCCCGGGGGCTCTACCCGCAATTCTTGCGCGTGCCGGTACCGGCGCGTACCGTGGCCGGTACCTTGCAGTACCGAGGAGGTTTCGGCATGACAGAGCAGCACATCGTCGACGTGGGTGGCGGAATCGCGTTGTGCTACGAGCAGTTCGGGGATCCGGCCGACCCGCCCCTGGTATTGATCTCCGGGCTGGGGCAGCAGCTGCACTCCTGGCCGAACGGTCTGGTTTCCGAGCTCGTCGCGCGAGGCTGCCACGTCACCCGGTTCGACAACCGCGACGTCGGCCGGTCCACCCACATGCCCTTCCGCCCACCGCGCCCCGTGGCAATCATGAGGGGCGGCAACGATTCTCGGCAATACCACCTCGGCGACATGGCCCGCGACACCGTGGGCTTGTTGGATGCACTGGGCTTCGCGGACGCCCATCTGGTCGGAGTGTCGATGGGCGGAATGATCGCCCAGACCGTCACCGCGCACTACCCGGGCCGCGTGCGGACGCTGACGTCGATCATGTCCACCACCGGTGCGCCGCGGATCGGCAGGCCCGCGTTGTCGACGTGGCGGCGCATGGTCACCACCCGGCCGCCGCGCACCCGCGCCGAGGCGGTGGATAACGCAGTCGGGATATTCCGGCACATCGGCTCGCATGGATTCCCGTTCGACGAGGAATGGGTGCGGGAAAAGGCCGGCGCCGACTGGGATCGCGACCCGTCGACTGCGGGGACACCACGCCAACTGGCGGGCATCTTCGCCTCCGGTGACCGGACCGCCGAACTGGCGCAGATCGACGTTCCGACACTGGTGATCCACGGTGACCGTGACCGGATGGTGCACCCCACCGGCGGCGCGGCGACCGCCAGAGCGATCCGGGGCGCGCACCTGGAAACCATCGTCGGTATGGGACACGACCTGCCGCGCGGCGCTTGGAACCAGCTGGCAGACCTCATCACGAAGCACACCAAGGAGCACCTGTGAGCAAGCGTCGAACCATCAGCGGCCGCACGGTCGTCATCACCGGAGCCGCCTCCGGCATCGGGAGGGCCCTGGCCCAACGCCTTTCAGTGCATTCCTGTCCGGTGGCGATCGCCGACGTCGATGAGCTGAGCCTCAAGGAGACGGAGGCAAGCCTGTCTGGCCCGGTGCTGACCCGCGTGCTCGACGTGCGGGACGCGGACGATCAACGAGCGTTCGCCGATGAGGTGGCCGACTGGGCCCCGCAACCACTCGGCGCAGTATTCAACAACGCCGGCGTCGCGGTCGCCTCGACTGTGCTCGACGCCGTGCCGGAGGATGACCAGTGGTTGTGGGACATCAACTTTCACGGCGTGGTCAATGGGACGCGGGCGTTCCTGCCGATTCTGGTCGAGCAGGACGAAGGCGTGATCGTCAACACCTCAAGTGTCTTCGGGTTGGTCGGAATGCCGAGCCAAAGTGCATACTGCTCAGCGAAATTCGCTGTCCGCGGGTTCACCGACGCGTTGCGGCAGGAACTGCGGGGCACCGGGGTGACGGCCGTCAACGTGCACCCGGGCGGCATCGACACCAATATCGTGCGTAATGCCCGCTTCCGCAAAGACCCGGAAGGCCGGGGCCGCAACCAGTCTCAGATAGCCGACGAGTTCTCCGCGATCACCCTGACCCAGCCGGACAAGGCCGCCGAGATCATCCATCGAGGTGTCGAGGCCGGCAAGGCGCGCATCCTGGTGGGGCCGGACGCGTACGTGTTCGACGCGCTGGCCCGGATCGCGCCCACCCACTACTACGACGTGATCGGCTTCGCGCAGTCCCGGTTGCGGGCCCGGACTCAGGCGAGGCGGTAGCGGCGCATCCGACGGCATCACCCTTCATCTCCGGATCAACGCCGCCTGACAGTCGACGCACGGCAGACTGACAGGTACCGGTCGCATACTGTCGCCCATGCGAACCGAGGTCGGACCTCTGACATTGCAGGCTGTCCTGACGTCGTGGCAATTCGACGCGGTGTCGGTGGTCGTGGTGCTGGCGCTGGTCGCCGGCTACGGCTGGTGCGTGCGACGTAGAGGTCTGCGTGGCCGGCCCGTGTGGTGTTTCGGCGTTTCCATGGTGCTCTGGCTGCTGGCCACGGTCAGCATGATCGGGGTCTACGCATACGTGCTGTTTTGGGTGCGGGCGCTGCAGGTGGTGCTCCTGCTGCTGGTGGTGCCGTTCTTCTTGGCGTCGGCGACCCCTGTCACCGTGCTGCGCGGCGCCCTGAGCCCCGCAGGACAGGGCCGGCTCGACCGGCTGCTTGCCGGCCGGCTCGCCCGGGTCCTGCTGCACCCGGCTACCACGTCGATCGCCATGTTGGGCACGCCGTGGCTGCTGTACCTGACGCCGTGGTACACAGCCGCGCTGCAGCAGCCCGTCGTGGCCGCTGCGACTCGAATCTTATTGACGACCATCGGGTTCGGCTACTTCTACGCCCGCCTGCAGGCCGATCCGGTACCCAGACGTTACTCGCAGCTGATCTCGCTGCTGATCAGCGTGGTGGAGTCGATCGGCGACGGCGTCCTGGGCATCGTGCTGTGGCTGGGGCCCTTGATCGCACCGGCGTACTATACCGCGCTGCAACGGGATTGGGGCCCGAGCCTACGGATGGACCAAGTGATCGGCGCAGGTGTCCTGTGGATCCTCGGCGATGTCCTGGGGGTGCCGTTCTTGATTGTGCTGATGCGCGCATTGTCGGCCGACGAGAAGGCGCGCGCCGCCGAGGTAGATGCCGAGTTGGACCGGGCCGAATCCGAGAGCGCGGTCGCCGCCGACGACGCGTACGAGCCTGCCGCCGCCGAAGAACCTGCGCCGCCGAAACTGTGGTGGGAGGCCGACGAGCAACTGGCCCAACGGTTCCGCCAGGGGTAATCGCCAGCGGGCGCGCCGCTGCTGCGCCCGTCTGGACACCGCGACGCGCCGCAGGATGTGACATCGGCCGTTAGGACGCCCCGCGCGAATTTGCTGCCGATGCCGACTGCGCGAGCTCGGCCAGCAACGGCGGAATGTCCAGCCGGGGCACCAGGGCCTCGATGAACACCATGCGGTCACGGGTGCCGGCCGCCGCGCTGAGCGCATCGTCGAGCTCACCGCAGGTAGCCACGCGGAAGGTCAGTGCGTCAGCCACTCCCAGCGCGGCGGGTAGATCGGCCCAGCGCCACACGGCGATGTCGTTGTATGGTGCGGTCACGCCGTGGATCGCGCGTTCCACCGTGTAGCCATCGTTGTTGACTACCACCACGACTGGGGCCAGGTCCTCCCGGCTGAAGGCCCCGAGTTCCTGCACGGTCAGCTGGGCCGCGCCGTCACCGATCAGTAGCACCGTGCGCCGGTTGCGGTCGGCCAGCCCGGCCCCGAGCGCGGCGGGCAGGGTGTAGCCGATCGACCCCCACAGCGGCTGGCCGATGAACGTGACTCCGGACGGCAACCGGTGCCCGGCCATCCCGTAGAACGACGTCCCCTGATCGGCGAGTACCACGTTGCCCGGAGTAAGGGCTTGAGAAAGCCTGTCCCACAATGCCTCCTGGGTGAGAGATGCTTCGCGGGCCGGCACCGCGGCCGGGGTGGGCGAGGGCGGCGGAGGCAGTTCCGGTGACGTGATCCCGCGTTCGGACAGTATCGCGGCGATGGCCTCGAGGGCGGCGGCCATGTCCAACGGCGCATACACCTGGCCGGCGATCACGCTCTGGTTGGCACCGATGTCGATGGTGCGAGCCGGGTCGATGCGCTGACTGAAAAATCCGCTGACCATGTCGGTGAAGAGCACCCCCGCCGTCACCAGCACGGGCGCGCCCTCGATCACCTCGCGCACCGAATCCTCGCTGGCCGCACCGGCATAGATGCCGACGTAATTCGGCGAGCTCTCGTCCACCAGACTCTTGCCCCACATCAGGGTGGCATGCGGCACGACGTCCGCGTCCAGCAGTGCGTTGAGTTCTCTGACACAACCCAACCGGTGCACCAGGAAGTCGGCCAGCACCGAGACCCGGTGATCGCCGATGAGTTCGGCCGCGGCCGCGGTGAACAGTGCCAGCGCCCGCGGGCTGGTGCCGCCGGTGTAGCGCGGCAGGGGAGCGGCCGGTGGTTCGGTGGGGAAGCGGGCCACATCGGTGGCGATCAGCAGGTAGCCCGGTCGCTTCTGCTCACGCACCTCCGAGAGCACGCGGTCGATCTCGCGGGTCGCCGTCGCTGGCGCCAGATTTGCTTGGGCACAGGTGATTTCACGGCTGATCCGCAGGAAATGCTCGAAATCGCCGTCACCGAGCGTGTGGTGCACGATGCGCCGGGCCCCCTGGGTGTCCTTGGACGGCGCACCCACGATGTGCACCACGGGAACATGTTCGGCAAAGCTGCCCGCCACGGCGTTGGCCGCCGACAGCTCACCCACGCCGAACGTCGTCACCAGTGCCGCCATCCCGCGCAACCGGCCATACCCGTCGGCGGCGTACCCGGCGTTGAGTTCGTTCGCGCCACCGACCCAGCGCACATCGGGATGGGCAAGGACATGGTCGAGGAACTCCAGCTGGTAGTCGCCGGGCACACCGAAGATCTCGGTCACCCCGAGCTCGGCCAGCCGGTCCAACAGATAGTCGCCGACCGTGTAGGCGTTTTCGGTCATGGCGTTAGTGTGCCTCGCATGACCAACACAGGCCCCTTGGATGGAGTGAGAGTCGTCGAACTCGGTGGTATCGGCCCCGGGCCGCACGCCGCGATGATGCTGGCCGATCTGGGCGCCGACGTGGTGCGGGTGCGCCGCCCGGGCGGGTTGACCATGCCCGCCGAGGACGTGGACCTGCTCCACCGCGGTAAGCGCATCGTGGATCTCGACGTGAAAGCGCAACCCGACAAGCTGCTGGACCTGGCCGCGAAAGCCGATGTGCTGCTGGACTGTTTCCGTCCGGGCACCTGCGAGCGGCTTGGGATCGGGCCGCAGGAGTGCCAGGCCGTCAACCCGAGGCTGATTTTCGCGCGCATCACGGGCTGGGGCCAAGACGGTCCATTGGCGCAGACGGCCGGACACGACATCAACTACCTGTCGCAGACAGGCGTGCTGAGTGCGATCGGCTACCGGGACAGGCCACCGGTGGCACCGCTGAACCTGGTCGCCGACTTCGGCGGCGGTTCGATGCTGGTGCTCATCGGCATCGTCACCGCGCTGTACGAGCGGGAACGCTCAGGTAGGGGCCAGGTGATCGACGCCGCGATGGTCGACGGTGTCAGCATGCTCGCCCAGATGATGTGGACCATGCGGGCCACGGGCTCACTGCGCGATCAGCGAGAATCGTTCCTGCTCGACGGTGGCGCGCCGTACTACCGGACTTACGAGACCTCCGACGGTGGATACATGGCGGTCGGATCGATCGAGCCGCAGTTCTTCGCTCAGTTGGTGGCCGGGCTCGGGCTGGCCGCAGACGACATTCCCGGACAGTTCGAGCTGGCCCGCTACGACGAGATGCGGGCGATCTTCACCGAACGCTTCGCCACCAAGACCCGCGACGAATGGACCGAGATCTTCGCGGGCTCCGATGCCTGCGTGACGCCCGTGCTGACTTGGGGTGAGGCTGCGAACAACGGACATCTGCGAGCCCGCTCGACGCTGGTGTCGATCGATGGCGTCGACCAAGCTGCACCGGCACCCCGGTTCTCCCGTACGCCCGCGGGCCCGCCGGGAACACCGCCCAAGGTCACCACGGCGATCGAGAACATCGGCTGGGATTGAGCCCGCTATAGGGACCTTCGGCCCTGCCACGGTCGCAGGGCCGCGGCGAGTATGGGGGCATGGTTTCCTCGGATGGACCCGTCGTCGTTGGAATCGATGGCAGTGACTCGGCGATCAACGCCGCTCGGTGGGCGGGCGCAGTCGCCGACCGGTACGGCGCGCCACTGCAGATCGTGTATGCGCTGCCGACCATCGGCCGCAACCTGAGCTTGAGCGTTGCCGCGATCACCGCGGCCATGATGTCGTACCAGCGAGATTGCGCCGACCTCTACCTCAAGGCCGCTGCCGACGCCGTTCGATCGGACCGGCCGGTGCTCGCGATCACGACGGCTTCGGTGGACGAGCCTGCCGACGAGGCGCTCGTCGCAGCCAGTCGTGGAGCACGCCTGGTGGTGTTGGGCGGCAAGCCGGTTACGCCGGCCGCAGCGCTGCTGCTCGGCTCCGTCTCACTGGCTGTGGCGACGCGGGCAGCGTGCCCCATGGTGGCGTTTCGAGGGGATCGGGTCGCACCGGATGAGAGCCCGGTCGTCGTGGGAGTAGATGACAGCCACTCCGCGGTCGCGGCGTTGGGTGCGGCGTTCGAGTTCGCGGACAGGTTCGGGGCCGACATCACGGCGGTGCGCTCGCTGTCGCTGACACCGCCCGCCGAAGCGGGGGTCACGATCCCGTTCCTGATCGACTGGGAAGGCCTCGAAGCCGCCGAACTGGTTTCCTTGGCCGAAACTGTCGACATCGCGAACAGGACGCACCCGTCGGTCGACGCGAAGTGCTTTGTCGAAGCGGTGTCTCCGGCCAAGGCAGTGTTTCAGCATGCCGCCGACGCTCAGCTCATCGCGGTGGGAACCAGGGGCCGCAATGCGGTGGCCGGCACTGTGCTCGGGTCTACCAGCCTCAACATGCTGCATCACAGCTCGGTGCCGGTGCTGATCTGTCGCGCCGCCGATCAGTTGTAAAGCCTTTACGAGCAAAGGAGATTCAGATGTCCGAAGCACCGGTTCGGCATGGCATCGTGGTCGGGGTCGATGGATCCTCGTCGTCCGATGCGGCCGTGGCGTGGGCCGCGCGCGACGCTGCCCTGCGCCGTGTCCCACTGACGTTCATCCATGTGCTGCCGATGGCGGCCGCGCCGGCCTGGCTCGACATGGGCTTGCCCGACGATTACTGGACCGGGCAGGAAAAGCGCGGACAGGAGATCGTGGCTGCGGCGCGGGACGTCGCGAACAAGGTCACCGCTGGTGGTGAACCGTTGCACATAAGCAGCGAGATCGTTTCCGGCAACTCGGTCGGTACGCTCGTCGACCGTGCGCGGCATGCCGATCTGCTGGTTATCGGCAGCCGAGGTCTCGGCAAATGGAGCCGGCGTGTGCTCGGCTCGGTCAGCTCGAGCCTGATTCGGCATGCGCACTGCCCCGTCGTCGTGATCCGCGACGGTCAGAAGCCCCGAGACGACGCACCGATCGTGGTCGGCGTCGACGGGTCACCCGCGTCGGAACTGGCCACCGAGATTGCCTTCGACGAGGCGTCGCGGCGTGGAGTCGAACTTGTCGTGGTGCACACGTGGAACGACGTGGACTACGAGTTTCCGGACGTCAAATGGACCGATCTCAAACCCCGCGAGGATCGTGCGGTCTCCGAACAGCTGGCCGGCTGGTGCGAGCGCTATCCCGACGTGGTGGTGCGGCGCGAGCTGATGCGCGACCGGCCCGCACAGCAGTTGGTGGAGCAGTCCGAAGGGGCGCAACTGGTCGTAGTGGGGTGCCGGGGCAGGGGCGGATTCGTCGGCATGATGCTCGGTTCGGTGAGCGCGGCCGTGGTCGAATCGGTGCAGGTGCCCGTGATCGTCGCCCGCGGATCGGCGGAAACCGGCAGTTAGAAAATGGTGGCCGCAGACCGCTAGCGGTTCACGGCTTGAGCACCTGCAGGCGGCGGATCGCCTCGTCAAGGGTGTCGTTGCGTTTGCAGAACGCGAAGCGCACCAGGTGATTCCACAGGTCGGCGTGCGGGGCTTGACCGGATGTCGCCGGCAGCCCGGCTCCGGTGGGGTTGCAGAACGCCGCCATCGGAATGGCCGCTACACCGGACCGGTGCGGTAGCTCGGCGCAGAACGCGCTGCTTTCGTCGTAGCCCAGTGGCCGCGGGTCGGCGCACAGGAAGTACGTGCCCGGGCTGTCGTGCACCTCGAACCCGATCTCGGCCAGGGCCGAACTCAGCCGGTCCCGTTTGGCCTGATACGCGTCGCGCAGATCGGCCACCCAGGCGTCCTCGTGATTCAGCGCGTGGGCGACCGCGGGCTGAAACGGTGCCCCACCGACATAGGTCAGGTACTGCTTGGCGGCGCGCACGCCTGCGATGAGATCAGCACCGCCGCAAGCCCATCCGATCTTCCATCCGGTGACATTGAACATCTTGGCCGCACTGGAGATGGTGACGGTGCGTTCGGCCATCCCGGGATAGTTGGCGATCGGCAGATGCCGGTGCCCGCTGGGCGATGAGTAGACCAGCTGTTCGTACACCTCGTCGCTGATCACCAGCAGGTCATGCTGGACCGCCAGCGCGGCGATGGCCCGCAGCTCGGCGTCAGAGGCCACCGAGCCCGTCGGATTGTGCGGTGAGTTGAGGATCAGCGCCCGGGTTCGTGGAGTGACAGCCCGACGGAGTCCTTCTATGTCGATGGCGAACCCGCGTCCGTCTGCGACCAGCGGGACGTTGCGGCGCACACAACCGGCCATCGCGATCACGGGGGAGTAGGAGTCGTAGAACGGCTCGATGACCAGCACCTCGGAGCCGGGTTCGATCAGGCCGATCACCGAGGCCGCGATGGCCTCGGTCGCGCCGACAGTCACCAGCACCTCGGTGTCAGGATCGTAGACAGTGCCGTAGTGGCGCTGTCGCTGTCCGGCGATCGCCTGCCGCAACGCGGGGATGCCGAGGCCGGGCGGGTATTGGTTGATGCCCTCGGCGATGGCGTCCTGCGCGACCTTGAGAATCGCGGCCGGGCCGTCCTCGTCGGGAAAGCCCTGGCCGAGGTTCACTGCGCCAAGCTCGGTGGCCAGCGCCGACATCTCGGCGAAAATGGTGACGGCATAGGGCCGCAGCCGCTCGACAGTCATGGTCGTTGAGCGTAGGGGCTGTTCGATGTCCAGTGTGCGGTGAGGTCCAGTGTGCGGTGAGACCGTGAAACCCGGCGAATCCGCGGTCTGGACGCACGCTCGGTGATGCGATGCCACCGTTTCGTGTGGTCTAAATCTCCCGACCAACAGGTTGGTTTGTAATCCTGTTACGCTGCGGACAGAGGTCCGTCTGTATCCGTGCGGCGGATCCACAACCAAAACCTGAACCTGGACTGCACAAGGCAGGGAGCAGACACATGTCCGAAGAAGCCTTCATCTACGAGGCGATCCGTACGCCGCGTGGGAAACAGCGCAATGGCGCTCTCAACGAGGTCAAGCCCGTCAACCTGGTGGTCGGTCTGATCGACGAAATCCGCAGCCGTTACCCCGACCTGGACGAGACGTTGATCAGCGACGTCATCCTGGGTGTGGTGTCCCCGGTCGGCGACCAGGGCGGCGACATCGCCCGCACCGCGGCTTTGGTGGCCAAGCTGCCGGAGACCACCGGTGGGTTCCAGCTCAACCGCTTCTGCGCGTCGGGCCTGGAAGCCGTCAACCTGGCTGCCCAGAAGGTTCGCTCCGGCTGGGACGACCTGGTGCTGGCCGGTGGCGTCGAATCGATGAGCCGGGTTCCGATGGGCTCCGACGGCGGCGCATGGGCGATGGACCCGGAGACCAACTATCGCGTCGGTTTCGTGCCGCAGGGCATCGGCGCCGATCTGATCGCCACCATCGAGGGCTTCTCGCGCGACGACGTCGACGCCTACGCGGCACGCTCGCAGGAGCGCGCCGCGGCCGCATGGTCCGGCGGCTACTTCGCCAAGTCCGTCGTCCCGGTCAAGGACCAGAACGGATTGGTCATCCTCGACCACGACGAGCACATGCGTCCCGGCACCACCGTGGCTGACTTGGGCAAGCTGAAGTCGGCATTCGAGGGCCTGGGTGCGATGGGCGGTTTCGACGACGTGGCGCTGCAGAAGTACCACTGGGTCGAGAAGATCAACCACGTGCACACCGGCGGTAACAGCTCGGGCATCGTCGACGGTGCCGCCCTGCTGTTGATCGGTAGCGAAAGTGCGGGGAGCGCTCAGAATCTGACCCCGCGGGCGCGCGTCGTGGCCACCGCAACCAGCGGTGCCGATCCCGTCATCATGCTCACCGGCCCGACCCCGGCCACCCGCAAGGTGCTTGACCGTGCCGGCCTGACGGTCGACGACATCGACTTGTTCGAGCTCAACGAGGCGTTCGCGTCGGTGGTGCTGAAGTTCCAGAAGGATCTGGGCATTCCCGACGAGAAGCTCAACGTCAACGGTGGCGCCATCGCGATGGGCCACCCGCTGGGCGCCACGGGCGCCATGATCACCGGAACCATGGTCGACGAACTGGAGCGTCGCGGCGCTCGGCGTGCCCTGATCACGCTGTGTATCGGCGGCGGCATGGGTGTGGCCACCATCATCGAGCGCGTCTAGGAGATATGACCATGGCAGAGAACACCATTCAGTGGGACAAGGATGCCGACGGCATCGTCACCCTGACGCTGGACGACCCGACCGGTTCGGCCAACGTGATGAACGAGCACTACAAGGAATCCATGCACAATGCCGTAGAAAGGCTTGTGGCGGAACAGGATTCGATCACCGGTGTGGTGATCACCAGTGCGAAGAAGACCTTCTTCGCCGGCGGTGACCTCAAGGGCATGATGAACATCGGCCCCGACAATGCTGCCGAAGCCTTCGAGATGGTCGAGGACATCAAGGCCGACCTGCGCAAGCTGGAGACCCTGCCGAAGCCCGTCGTTGCCGCGATCAACGGCGCGGCGCTGGGCGGCGGGCTGGAGATCGCGCTGGCGTGTAACCACCGCATCGCCGCCGACGTCAAGGGCAGCCAGATCGGCCTGCCCGAAGTCACTCTTGGCCTGTTGCCCGGCGGTGGCGGCGTGACTCGCACGGTGCGAATGTTCGGTATCCAAAAGGCATTCATGGAGGTGCTGAGCCAGGGCACCCGGTTCAATCCGACCAGGGCGAAGGAGACCGGCCTGGTCGACGAACTGGTCGGTTCCGTCGACGAACTTGTGCCGCGCGCCAAGGCCTGGATCAAAGCCAACCCCGACGCCGGCACGCAGCCATGGGACGTCAAGGGCTACAAGATCCCCGGCGGCACGCCGTCCACCCCGGCGCTCGCCGCGATCCTGCCGTCGTTCCCGGCGCTGCTGCGTAAGCAGCTCAAGGGTGCGCCGATGCCGGCGCCGCGCGCAATCCTCGACGCCGCGGTCGAAGGTGCGCAGGTCGACTTCGACACCGCCTTGCGGATCGAGAGCCGCTACTTCACCCAGCTGGTCACCGGCCAGACCGCCAAGAACATGATCCAGGCGTTCTTCCTGGATCTGCAGCACATCAACGGGGGCGGTTCGCGTCCCGACGGCATCGCCAAGCAGGAGATCAAGAAGATCGGCGTTCTCGGCGCGGGCATGATGGGCGCCGGTATCGCCTACGTGTCGGCCAAGGCCGGCTACGACGTCGTCCTCAAGGACGTCACTCTCGAGGCCGCGCAGAAGGGCAAGGCGTACTCCGAGGGCCTGGAGGCCAAGGCGCTCCAGCGGGGTAAGACCACCGAAGAACGTTCTGCTGCATTGCTTTCCAAGATCACCCCGACCGCCGATCCGCAGGATCTCAAGGGCGTCGACTTCGTGATCGAGGCCGTGTTCGAGAACCAGGAACTCAAGCACAAGGTGTTCGGTGAGATCGAGGACATCGTCGAACCCAACGCGGTCCTCGGCTCCAACACCTCCACGCTGCCGATCACCGGTCTGGCGGCCGGGGTGAAGCGCCAGGAGGACTTCATCGGGATCCACTTCTTCTCGCCGGTCGACAAGATGCCGCTGGTCGAGATCATCAAGGGCGAGAAGACTTCTGACGAGGCACTGGCCCGGGTATTCGACTACACGCTGGCCATCAAGAAGACGCCGATCGTGGTCAACGACAGTCGCGGCTTCTTCACCTCGCGCGTGATCGGCACCTTCGTCAACGAGGCGCTGGCCATGCTGGGCGAGGGCGTCGAGCCGGCATCGATCGAGCAGGCTGGGTCGCAGGCCGGCTATCCGGCTGCGCCACTGCAGCTTTCGGATGAGCTCAACCTGGAGCTCATGCACAAGATCGCTGCCGCTACACGCAAGGGTGTCGAGGATGCCGGTGGCACCTATGAGCCGCATCCGGCCGAGGCGGTGGTGGAGAAGATGATCGAGCTCGGCCGCCCGTCGCGGCTGAAGGGTGCCGGCTTCTACGAGTACGTCGACGGCAAGCGCACCGGTCTCTGGCCGGGCCTGCGGGAGACCTTCAACTCCGGGTCCTCGACCATCCCGCTGCAGGACATGATCGACCGCATGCTGTTCGCCGAGGCGCTGGAGACCCAGAAGTGCCTGGACGAAGGGGTTTTGACGTCGACGGCTGACGCCAACATCGGCTCGATCTTCGGCATCGGCTACCCGCCCTACACCGGCGGTTCACACCAATTCATCGTCGGGTACGAGGGTCCGGGCGGTGTCGGCAAGGAAGCCTTCGTGGCCCGGGCCAAGGAGTTGGCCGCCCGCTACGGTGATCGCTTCCTGCCGCCGGCCTCGCTCGAGTCCTAAGCACGAAATGTCAAAAGCCCCCGGCGCCCGGCGGGGGCTTTTGCGTGCGTGGGCATCCAGATTGCGCTCAAGGCTGTTGATTTCGCGATTTCACGACCCTGTGTGCAATCTCAACCGGGTGCGCTCACCCGGTCAGCGAGGCCGGCCACGCCGGCAGCGGCATGGTGTCGTAGAGCCGCACGCCCTTGTCGTTGAGCCGGGCCAGTGATTTCGTCAGGCTCGACGGCAGCAATGAGATCAGCTGGCCGGCGACCACCAATGTGCTTACACCCCAACGGCTTCTGGGGACAATGGTTCGTGCGTTGACCCGGGCCAGCTTCCGGCTGCCCTGAACCGGTGCCTGCAGCGCGCGTTCGTAGGCGGCGAATGCGGCGCGATAGTCGTCACCGGCCTTTATCATTTCGGCTGCCAACAGGTAGGCGCCATACACCGCGAGACTGGTACTTCCGCCGACGGCGGGGCCCGGGCAATAGCCTGCGTCTCCGACCAGAGTCACCCGGCCGTGCGACCACGTGGCCATTTCAAGCTGTGTGATGGCGTCGAAGTAAAACGTCGGCGACCGCGGTATCTCGTCGAGCCAGCGCTGCACTTCGTCGGGTGCCCCGGCGTAGGCGGTGCGCAATTGGGCCTGTTGGCGCCCAATGTCGCGGTGGTCATAGTCCAGCGGATTGTCGGGGCGGAAGATGAACACCGCCCGGGCGTCGTCGAGATGGTTGGCGGTATACACCATCGCCACCCGACCCGGTTCGTAGTAACCGGTCATTTCATTATGGCGGGCAGAGCTTTTCGGCACAGAGACGACCGACAGATATCCGCCGAGGAAGCGCTCGGCGACATGCTCGCCGAATGTCAGCCGACGGACGCCGGAGTGCAATCCGTCTGCGCCCACGACCACGTCGAAGCGTCGGGACCGATTGTGTTCGAACGTCACATCGCCGTCGGGTGAGATCTCGGTGATGTGGTCCCCGAAGAGGTATTCGACGCCGCTCTGCCCGGCTCGGAAGTAGATCTCGCTGAGGTCGTCGCGCATGATCTCGACGTGCCGGTCGGACATCGCACCGATGAGCTTGATGTAGTCGATTTCTGCGGGACGTGACGTCCCGGGCCGATGGATGGTCAACCGGGTGGTGCCGGTGGCTGCGGCCTCGATCTCACGGAGTACCCCCATGCGTTCGGAGATCTCCATCGCAGGCCGGAACAGGTCGACGGCGTGGCCGCCGGTCTTACGCAACGCGGGCGAGCGTTCCACCACGGTGACGTCGAATCCATGCCGAGACAGCCAGTAGGCGAGCACTGGTCCGGCGATGCTGGCACCGGAGATGAGTACTTTCATGATGCCCCCCTACTTAACGATCGGTAAGTGCTCATTTCGTGAGCTTACCGATCGTTAAGTAAGTTAGGGTAGCTACGTGGAAAAGCCCGCTTCGGATACCCGGCAACGCATCCAGGCGGCGGCACGTGAACTGTTCGCCGAGAAGGGCGTTCTGCGCACCAGCTTGCAGGACATCGCCGATCGGCTCGGCCTCACCAAACCCGCGCTGTACTACCACTTCCGGTCACGTGAAGACCTGGTCCGCAGCATCGTGCAACCCCTGATCGATGAGGGTGAGGCCTTTATCGCAGAGCAGGAGTGCAAGCGGCCAGCGGAGCGGGCCGCAGCGCGGGAGCTTCTCGAGGGCTACTTCGACTTCCATTACCGGCACCGCGCTGATCTTGTGCTGATCGTCTCCGAGCTGACCATGTTGGCCGACCTGGGACTGATCGACCAACTGCTGGCCTGGCGGGCGAGGCTGGGTGCGCTGGTCTTTGGCCGGCGTCCCACGCTCGAGCAGTCCACCCGCGCGGTCATCGCCTTCGGCGGTCTGCAGGATTGCTGCCTGCAATTCCCGGACGTTCCTTACGAGCGGCTGCGGCGTGCCACCGTCGACGGTGCCATGGCTGCGCTGGCCATGTGAGTCAGCTCCGCCGCTTGAACAGATAGTGCCGGGCCGGGTCTTTCCCGTTGTGGTCCATCGCGGGTTCGCTGCCGCTGGACACCAGGGCCCAGGCGTCGGCGAACCGGTGCTTGACCTCTGCTTCGACGATGCCGGGAACCCCGAACGTTGCGCCCGGGACAAACGCCACGATGGACAACAGTGCATCCGGTGCCGCCACAGCGGTGATCTGCTGGGCGTAGGCATCGCGGTCCTCGGTGCTCATCCCGTGCAGGCAGCCGCTGTCGACGATCAACGTGAAATCGCGGTCCACGGCCGCGGTGCTCAACTGCGTCGCGTCGGCTTGCAGGAACCGCACGTCGACACCCTGTTTCGCCGCCTTCGTCCGTGCCTTGTCGACGGCCGTCGCGACGAAGTCGACGCCGGTTACCCGCCAGCCCTGCTGCGCCAGGTAGATCGAGTTGTCGCCCGTGCCGCAGCCGACGTCGAGGGCTTTGCCCGGTGGCAGCGGATCGTCACCTTCGATCAGCTCGAGCAAGCCCTGCGCAATCGGGTGGCCGTCCCACGGCGTGAAGCCAAGTCGGTAGAACGCGCGGAACAGGCGTTGTCGGGAAGCCATGCCTCCACCCTGCCGCGTCGATCGATGGCTGCCAAGGTGGGTGCGGCGTCACAGCCGTCCGAGGTCGGCCGACAGCCAGTGCTCGGGCTTCAGGTGTATCACGACGCTCTCACCGTGCTCGCGACGGGCGTATTCCAGATACGGCTCGACCCTTTCCGGAGCCAGGTAGCGCTTGGCTAACTCGGCGAGCTGTTCTTCGGTACCGGGCTCGATACGGCTCACCGCACCGTCGACAGCGACGTAGCGCACCGTTGGCTCGACTCGCTCGACCATCAGCGACAGATGCCCCGCTGCTTCGATGAGCCGATGCTTGCGGGACCCTGAGCCCGTCAGCAGCCAGGGCTCACCGCCGGGTGCGTACTGGTACCAGATCGGCACCGTCAGTGGGCCGCGCTTGTCGCCGGCGTACACAGACAGAGCGGCGATGTGTGGCTCGGTCAGAAACTGTTCACGTTCGTCTTTGGAAAGGGCCATCTTGAGAGCCTAGATCAACATTTGGGAAATGCTGCCACGCAGCGGCATTCGTCAGCCACGCGCTTCGGACTGTTCATCCCACAAGGCCAGTGACTCGACCTGGTGGGCATTTCTACGGAACAGTATTGGCTGCCGGTGCCCACCGACGAGGCCACCCGTGAGACGTGGTAGCTGGCATAGAAACCATTGTGGGACAACGCTATTGCAATTTGGATCGCAGGCGGTGGCCGGGAGGTGGCGTTGCGCCGCATATCGTTTTCAAATGGTGAGAACACCGCGGTAGCGGGCTCGTCCCTCGGCCATTGCCGCATACGCGCTCGCGGCGTCTTCGAGCGGGCATTCCTGCACCTGCGCACGGATGTTGTTGAGCACCGCGAAGTGCATGGTGTCCTCGATCTGCGAGGCGGTGCCCGACGGGTGTCCGATGACACTGAGCGCCGGGGTGATGAGTTGAACGGGGCTGATCGGAAGGGGATTGCCGGACACCCCGATCACGATCAATTCGCCGCCCGGCGCCAGGCCGCCGACCGTCTGGCCGATCGCATCCGAGTTCGCGGCGGTGGCCAGCACCACGGTGACCCCGCCGAGCCGCTGCAGCGCCTCGCTGACATCGCCGGCAGTGGAGTCGATGTAGTGGTGCGCACCGAAGCGCTCGGCGTCGGCAGCCTTGTCTGCACCCCGGGCGATCGCGACAGTCTCGAACCCCATGGCGCGCGAGAACTGAATGCCGAGATGACCCAGCCCGCCCACTCCCAAGACGGCAACCCGGTCTCCGGCGACGGCTGCACTGGTCCGCAGCGCCTGGAAGGTGGTGACCCCGGCACACCCCATCGGCGCCGCCTCGGTGAACGAGAGTCCAGCGGGGATCCGGGCGAGCGCGGTGGCCGGCACGGTCACCGACTGGGCGTAGCCACCCGGATAGTGCCAGCTGGGGACCTGCCCGTTCAGACAGTGCATGAACTGGCCCCTGCGGCACTGTGCACAGTGGTTGCAGTTGCCGCCGAACCAGCCGACGGCGACCCCATCGCCGATACCGAATTCCTCGACACCGCTACCTAATTCGGCGACGGTGCCGGCGATCTCGTGGCCGGGCGTCAGCGGCCACGTCATGAACGGGAACGAGCCGTTGACGAACTCCCGGTCGGTACCGCATACCCCGCAGGCCCGCACGTCGATGCGTACGTGACCGGGCGGTGGGGACGTGGTTTCGACATCGGCCAATCGCAGAGGAGCCCCTGCGGTATCGACGTGGACTGCGCGGTGCGTGGCCATGGTGCGTCTCCTATCGTCGGAGTTCCTCGCCGGGAAGTTCTGACCGTACCCGCGCGGGCGGTCAGGTCACGATTTCGGCGTTAACCGGGCGACCGCCGGAATCCGTCGGACCCGAGTGGCACGATCCGGTTATGGAGAAGATCTCACTCACCGCGCTCGCCCGTCAGCAGCTGACTGCGGCTCGATCGGCAAACAGCGGCCGCAGTGCACACACCGTGTACGGCGGCCATGAGCACACATTGCGCCAGACGCTCATCGCCCTCACCGAGGGCAGTTCTCTGGATGAGCATGAGAGCCCGGGTGAGGCCACTCTGCAGGTGATCGAGGGCCGGGTGTCGTTGGCGAATGCCGAGGCGAGCTGGGAAGGGTCGCCAGGTGATCACATTGTTGTTCCGCGCAGCAGGCACAGCTTGCATGCGCTCGAGGACTCCGTCGTGCTGCTGACGGTCGTGAAAGCGGTCGGCCCGCATGCGTGACGTCTGACCAAGCTCGCCGAGCAATAGCTCCTATGTCAAGCCGCTGCTGATTGTGGCGGCTGACTGGGGGTTTGGTGGTCGGGGTGGCCGGCGTCGCGGCGGAGGGCTTGGTAGACGCGGCGGGCGATGCGGCGTTTGACGCAGCGCCGGGCGGCGGCTTTGGTTTTCCCGGCATCGACCAGCTTGTGGTAGTAGATCTGCCCGGCGCTGCCGGTCATGCGGATCTGGGTGACGGCGATGCGGTGGAGGGCAGTGTTGAGTTGACGGTTACCGGCGCGGCTGAGCCGCATCTGCCCGGCGCTGGCCCCCGACCACGCCGGGATGGGCGCGACTCCGGCGTGACAGGCGAACGCCGCCTCACTGGTGAACCGGGTGACGCCGGCGGCTTCGCCGACGATCTTGGCCGCAGTCAGCTCCGCGCAGCCGGGGATCTCCAGCAGCGCCGGGGCGGACCGGTGCGCGCTGGCCGCCAAACGCTTGGCTAAGGCGTTGATCTCGCTGGTGAGTCGGATGATGTCGGTCAGCTCTGCGCGGGCAATTTCGGCGACCAGACCCGGCAGCTCCGTCAGCCAGGCCATGAGCGTCTGCTGCTGCTTGACGGCACTGAGTGAGCCCACCGCGGCGGCCCGCTCGGGATCGAGGTCATGGGCATGCCAGAGCAACCGGTTGATCGCCGAGGTACGTTGTGCTACAAGGACATCACGGCGATCGGTCAACAGTTTGAACTCCCGCGACGTCTCGTCATGAGACGCCACCGGCAGGTCGGGTTCCCGCAGCACCGCCCGGGCCACCGCGAGCGCATCGATCGGATCGGACTTGCCCCTCACCCGCGCGGACTTGCGGGTCTGGGCCATCAGCTTGGTGGGCACCCGGACCACTTTTTGCCCGGCGCCCAGCAGGTCACGTTCCAGGCGCGCGGACATGTTGCGGCAGTCCTCGATGCCCCAGATCAGCTCGGTGCCGAACTGCTCGCGCGCCCACGTGATGGCCGTGTGGTGCCCGGCGGTGGTGGCCTTGACGGTCTTCTCGCCGAGCTTGCGTCCAACCTCGTTGACCGCGACAAAGGTGTGGCTGCGCTTGTGTACATCGGCTCCAACAACAACCATGGTGGTTGCCTCCTTCAGTCATGAAGAGGGGGTGTATTGAGGTTGGGCCGGGCGGCGGACACTTCTCAGTCGGGGCGATGCCACGCTCCTATCAAGTCGCGCCGTCCGGTCCTTCTCATCTGGTGCCGGCACTACTGCTCAACGCCAACCCCCCAAAAAAGGGGCGGCAGACGCGAAATGAGCCAGACACCAGATGATCCGGAACCAACCACCGCACGCGGGGTCTGTCACCTCGACACACCGCAACACAGCACCCTCACAATGACACTGAGACACGAAAGTCCCCGACGCGCCGAGATTTTGGGACCGTGGCGTCTGCTCGCCGGGCTGAACGCGCCGCTATATCGTCGGCCCCAGCAGATCGTCGGCGTCTTTGATGATGTACCCGTAGCCCTGTTCGGCGAGGAACCGCTGTCGGTGCGCGGCGTATTCTGCGTCCAGGGAATCGCGCGAAACCACGGAGTAGAACACCGCACCACCGCCGTCGGCCTTCGGCCGCAGCAGTCGGCCCAGCCGCTGCGCCTCCTCCTGGCGCGATCCGAAGGTTCCCGAAACCTGAACGGCCACAGACGCTTCCGGCAGATCGATGGAGAAGTTCGCCACCTTGCTCACCACCAGGGTGGAGATCTCGCCGCGGCGGAACGCGTCGAACAACGCCTCACGTTCGGAGTTCTTCGTCGACCCCTGGATCACCGGCGCATCGAGCTCCTGCCCGAGTTCCTCCAGCTGGTCGAGGTACGCGCCGATGACCAGTGTCTGTTCGCCGGAGTGACGTTCCAGGATCGAGCGCACGACCGCGATCTTGGTGTGCGCAGTGGAGCACAGTTTGTAGCGTTCGTCGGGCTCGGCGGTCGCGTAGATCATCCGCTCGTTGTCAGTCATCGTCACCCGGACCTCGATGCACTCGGCCGGGGCGATCCAGCCCTGGGCTTCGATGTCCTTCCACGGCGCGTCGTAGCGCTTGGGCCCGATCAGCGAGAACACGTCGCCCTCCCGGCCGTCCTCGCGGATCAGTGTCGCGGTCAATCCCAAACGGCGTCGAGACTGCAGGTCAGCGGTCATCCGGAACACCGGGGCCGGCAACAGGTGGACCTCGTCGTAGATGATCAGACCCCAGTCGCGGCTGTCGAAGATCTCCAGGTTCTTGTACTCACCTTTGCTGCGCCGCGTGATCACCTGGTATGTCGCGATGGTGACCGGGCGGATCTCCTTCTTCTCTCCGGAGTACTCGCCAATCTCGTCCTCGGTCAGCGAGGTGCGGGCGACCAGCTCCCGCTTCCACTGCCGGCCCGCCACGGTGTTGGTGACCAGGATCAGCGTCGTCGCGCCGGCCTTGGCCATCGCCGCGGCACCGACCAGCGTCTTACCCGCGCCACACGGCAGCACCACGACGCCCGAGCCGCCGGCCCAGAACGAGTCGGTGGCCATCTCCTGGTAGTCGCGCAGTTCCCAGCCGTCCTGCTTTAGCGCGATCGGGTGCGCCTCGCCGTCGACATAGCCGGCCAGGTCCTCGGCGGGCCAGCCGATCTTGAGCAGCATCTGCTTGACCCGGCCGCGTTCACTGGCGTGCACGATCACGATGTCATCGTCGATGCGGGCACCCAGCATGGGCGCGATCTTCTTGTTGCGCAGCACCTCCTCGAGCACCGCCCGGTCGAGGCTCACCAGGGTCAACCCGTGCGCCGGATGCTTGACCAGCTGCAGCCGCCCGTAGCGGGACATGGTGTCGACGATGTCGACCAGCAGCGGCTGGGGGACGGCGTAACGGGAAAACGAGACCAGCGCGTCGACCACCTGCTCGGCGTCGTGGCCGGCCGCGCGGGCGTTCCACAGCGCCAGCGGCGTGATGCGGTAGGTGTGTACGTGTTCGGGCGCGCGCTCCAGCTCGGCGAACGGAGCGATGGCTGCGCGCGCCGCGCCGGCCTGGGCATGGTCGATCTCCAACAGCACCGTTTTGTCGGACTGCACGATCAGCGGGCCGTCACTCATGCGCGGCTCCTCGCTTGCAAGTCATTCTGACCATTATTCCGAACGCGCCGACAACACCGGAGTTCAGTGGTGCGCGGCCTGCAGCGGGATCCCTGCCGGTGCCCCTCCCGTAACGCCTCCGGGCAGCGGCACCTCGGCAACGCCCGGCGTGCCGACCTGGCCCGCCAGCCACGGCAGTGAGGCCTTGAACACGTCCATTGCGAACGGCCAGTCGTGCTTGCCCGGGCTGGCGACAACAGCGCAGGTGATGCCGTTGTCCCGGCCCAACCGGCACAGCGAATTGGCGGCGTCGGTCTGATCACCCGGATTGCCTGCGGCGTCCTGCCCGCCCAGGCCGACCGCGTCAGGATTGCCCCATCCGCCCCTCCGTTGTTGCGGCGCATCCGAGGAGATCGCGAACCAGCCCGAAACACCTTGGTACGGCCCGTGCTTGTTGATCACGGTCGTGGGGTCGTAGATCGGCCACTGCGAGGCGTCGCCGCCGTAGACCCTGGCGATGGTCTGATCTTTGGTGCCCGCATTGGGGCCCATGTCCCCGGCGATGTCGACGAAGGAGCTGAACAGCTCGGGATGCATCACGGTCAGATCCACCGCGCAGGTGCCGCCCATCGACCAGCCGACGACACCCCAACCGGCCTTCTGCACATCGAACGTGCCGGTGAGATATGGGGGCACGTCTTTGATGAGGTGATCCGCCACGTTGCCGCGCGGACCGTTGACGCATTCGGTGTCGTTGTTGAAGGAACCGCCGACGTCGACGAACACGAACACCGGGGCGTTGCCGCCGTGCGCGGCGGCGAAGTTGTCGATCGTGGCGATCGCGTTGCCTGTGCGCGGCCAGTCGGACGGGGTGTTGAACTCACCCGCGATCATCATCACGACCGGAAACTTCGGGGCATTGGCGGCGAACCAGGCCGGCGGCAGGTACACCAACTCGGTGCGGTGTTTGAACCCCGACGCGTCGGCAGGAATGTCCACCGGGACGAGTGCCCCGTGCTCAGGTGCACCCTTGCCCCGCATCCCCTGAACAGTCGCGAGGTCGGTTTCGTCGGGCAACGGCCCGGCGGTCAGTTCGTTCCAAGCCGCCGGGACCGTCGGGAAATAGCCGACCCAGAGGTTCAGGGCCAGCCCCGCGCTCAGCAGGCACAGCGGCACCGCGACCACGGACGCCCCTCGGCGCCACCAGCGGTTGCCCCGCCAACCGAACACCGCGACCGCGATCGCCAGACCGGTCAGACCCACCCAAATCCACAGCGAGTCCGGTGCGGGATCGCCGGCCAGTCCCTCGGTGTCGATGTACCAGTGGGTCCACCCGGCCAGGATGAGACCGATCACGATCGCCGCCGGCAGCCAGATCAGCCGCCACCGTCGGTTTCGCCAACCGATCGCCAGCACCAACACGATGGCGGCCACTGCCCATACCGTCGGCGGCAGCCAGCCGTGCAGCAGCGACACGCCGCGTCTCGCCGGCGCCTGAACGGCCTCGCTCAACAGGGTCGTCACGAGAGACATGGTCGTGAACAGTTCTGTGGATGAGCTGTGTCGAGGCTGTTCGTCGGGTTAGTCGTGGCTAGTAGCTCTGGTCACGCCCCGTCACAGCGGAGTGCTGATGGACACGCACGCTGGTCGAATCCACCGCCAGCAGCCGTTCGACCAGATTGGCGTCGGCGTCCAGGCACAGGACAGCTCATCCACCGCCGCGAAATTGACGCCCGATGCCCCCTGATTGGCGCGCTTGGGTGCGTAAGCACGGGTGTTGGCCAATCGGTGAGGGCGGCTGTGGTCCGCAAGTTGATGAGCATGCTGCTGGCGGTGAGCCTGGTGTGGTTGCCGGCGATCAATTGGGGGCGGTCCTCCCGGTAGCTCGGGCGGTTGCATTTGCCGATTTGTGTCCCGAAGTCGCGGCTCAATTCGACGCGTGGTCGCAACGCGCAGACGACCATAATGCCCCGGCTGGCAGCGTCAACACATACGACCACGCCGCCGTCGATGCCTACAACGCCGAGAAAGCCCAACTTGAGACCGAACGCTCTGCACTGAAGCCACGTGTCGACGCATGTACGGATGCAGCGAAGGTTGCTGAACTCAAGGACCCAGGAGGGGCGCCGCTCGCTAAGCCGTCAGCCGAGAAGAAGGCGGCCATTGACGCCACGAAACAACAGATTCCAGCTGGATACCAGCCCCCGACCTGACCACGAAAAGAATCGAGAAATTGTTCGCCCCCGGGTGACTGTGCCGTCATAAATCTGGCATCCGGCTGCGAACAGTGTCCGCCCCGGCAGCTAGTGTGTGGCGCTCCGACGCAATGCTTATGGCTCAGATACGCTTCGCGTCAATGAAGCCACGGCATCTTGCATGGGTAGTGATCATCGCCTGCCTGCCATTCCTCACAATTTGGGCTGTGTCACGCCATGGAGCAGAGGACCGTCCGTTCAGGCTCGCAGATCCCAGCGCGGCGGTGGGTCTTGCCATCGCCTCACCCAACCAGTTTGACGGTATAACACGCGCCCTTGGGCCTGAATTCAAGTTCTATGTGCACAACGATCTGTCCTGGACCATTTCATTTACCGCAGCCGCTTATATCGATGTCAAAGATGTCGTCTTCGGGGCGCCAGCAGAGGGGTTACCACAAGTTGGCGTGTTCCTGCCAAAAGACGCTCACAACTGCTTTCCGTATGCAAGCAGGATGTTTCCAGATTGGGCCAAGAGGTTGCAGTGGTCGACAACACGTCTCAAGCCGGATGCGAATTATGCGATATTTCAATTGAAGCCGCTACAAATGCTGGAAGAAAGCACTCAGAGGGCATTGGCCGTCTGGTCGGTTACATGCGATACGCAGAACCTGAACACAACGCCGGCAGGTATTGATGCATACAACTTTGAGCTACAGTACCTCCCTGGGCTGGCAATTGACTACAACCTTACGTCAGGTATGGGTAAATTCAGCGACGCTCTGGCATTTTCATATGGTGCCTTTACGGCTGATCCCAAGAAGCCTCGAGACGGCGAAGTTCGAACCAATTTCAATAGTTTGGATCCTATGCCGGATCAAGTCACAAACTCCGAGGCTGTCTGGCGAGTCAACATGACACGACCGTTCTCAGTTAGAGGGACTGTAAACTCATGGTTTATCGGTCTGATAGAGAAGTTCCCAGCCTGGGTCGGAACGACGATCCTCGGATTCTTTGCAACCGCGATCCTCGCTCTCGCATTCTCGTGGTTGACGCCTGGCCGCAGCAACAAGTAGTTGTATCGCCTGCCGCTCAGTCGTGCGGCCAGCACGGATCTGCTGTGGGCCTAGTCGCGGCCTAGTCGCCGTCGGCCGATACCACTGAGGTGACGCGGTGAATCGCGAACTCCCGCACGCGCCCCGCGGCGGGATCGTAGGCGGTGAGCTGGCCGCCACGGACATTGATCGGCGCCACCACCCGCTGGGTGGCAACGCCTGCCGGGTCCACATAACCGATCACCACCGAGGTTTGGGCGATTGCGGCGTCCTGCAGCTGAGTGATGGCCATCGCCGGATCCAGTCGAACATTCGCGAACGGTCCGCTGGACACCTTGCGCAGCACCGCGATGATCGCCGAAAGCGTCTGTGCGGTCGGAGGTGTCGCGGGCCGGTACACCCGACGCCGGGTCGGGACGGCGACGCGGGCGCCGCGCGCCCTGATGTCGACGATGCTGCCCGACGAGTCCTCGGCAGCTGGGGCGAAGCCGGCCTCCCGCAGCCCGACCAGCACGTCGGCGATCGGGGCCTGTGACACCGCGACCGTCGGGGCCAGCAGCCGCAGCTCGAGGCGTTCGGTGGCCGCCGAGGTCACCGCCTGCGCCAGCAGGACGGCATCCTCGCACCGCACGAACGACGACGCCATGCCGACCCGCAGCTGCCCGTGCCGGCGTGCGACGTCGTCGATGAGGTACGTCAAGCCTTGTGGTACTGGGGTTTTGGAGTGCTTCTCGAACAGTGTGTGCAGTTCGGTGGCAGTACGGCCGGAGTCCAGCGCGTGCCGCACCGAGGCTTCGCTGATGCGGTACACCATGGCCGCGCCTGCCGATTCGACGGTGGCCACCACGGCCAACTGCTCGGCCAGCTCGCGTTCCAGTGGCCCCGGCACGATCACCGTGAGATCGGCCTGCAGCAGAAAATGGTCGAGCGGCTTGGGTAGCACCTTGGCCATCGTCGCCAGAATGTCCTCGGGCGGATTGTCGGCCAGCAGGCCGCGACCCGGCGTGCTGATCGCGCCGCGGCCCGCCAGGCCCACCGCGTGTGCCTCGTCCAGCAGGTTCGCCACAGTGCCCGGCTGCAGACGTGCCGACCAGCGAGGTCGATGCCAGATCATCGCCCGCGAAGCCTCGGCCGCGTCGACACCAGACCCCGGAGGAAGTTCGACCAGCACCGTCAACAGCAACCGGCGATCCAGTGGAGCGGCCGTGGAGAACAGTGAATCTGACAGTGCCGCAAAGGGTTTGCCGTCGGGTCCGCGGGTGCCGATGAGCGCCGGGCGGGCCTGCAGGTCGAGCCAGGTCGAGGCGATCAGCTGCCAGCGCGCGGCCGTCGGCGACTCCACGAAACGGTCGGCGGCCACTGTCGGCGCCCAATACGGTCCTGTGTCGTCGCCCGGATCGGGGTCGGGCATGCCGACAGCGATCAGCCCGGCTGTCGCGGCCAGTTCCAGGATGAGGCCCAGCCTCGGCTCGTCGATCCCGGTCGTCTTGGCCAGACGTCTGACGTCACGCACCCCGAGACCGCCGTTGCGCAGCTCAACAACCGGTGTGGCGCCAAGGGTTTCGACCAATAGCTCGATCTCGCGCAACAGGTCGAGCGCGGCACCCGCGGCCACGGCGTCCACTTCGGCGGTCGTCGTGATCGTTGCATCGAGCGTGGGCACCGCCAATTCCACCGGACCCGGGACCTCGCCGCGCAGCGACTGGCCAACCAGCCGCGGCAGAATCACGGTTTCGTCATCGACCCGGCGCAGCAGTCCGGCCTCCAGAAGCCGCGGCACCGGCCGGTCCGGTGGAGTCCCTGCGGCGGCATCGCGGGTGCGGCCGATCGGCGAGCCCTCCACTAACCGGGCCAGCAGGTCAGCCTGGGCATCGTCGAGATCGGCCAACTGCGCCGCGATCTCGTCGGCGCTGCGGTCGGACGGCTCCAGCACGGCCTGGCCCGGGTACCACGGCAGCGACCCGGCAGTCTCCGGGGCCACCCGCACCTCGTCGGTTCCCCACACCACGGCCCGCTCGCGCAGGTTGTCCAATGCGGTGGCGACTGCGTCGGCGTCGGCCCGCTCACCCAGCCGCGTGTTGAGTTCGGTGACCGTAACGGCGTAGGTGTCGGCGTGCAGGACCAGCAACGCATCCAGCACCGCCAGGTGCAGGAAGTCCAGTCCGTCGGTGGCGGCCTTGACCGACTGTCGTGACAAGGCCCGCGCAGCCAGCGCCGACAGACTGGCCGGCGGCGGTTGGGTCAAGTCCGGCCGCAACTGCAGCACCCGCAGAAGTCCCTCGTCGGGGAGATCGGCCAGCCAGGCACCGAGTGGGATCCCGGCGGTCGCCCGGGTCGCGGCGCTCGTGTCCTCCGAAGGAGTCTTCGCGGTCATTTCCCGACCAGCGTAAAGCAGCCCGCTCAGGACATCCCCGGCCGCTGCGCTCCGGGCCCAGCCGGGACATGTCGGTCTCGCCACCGGATGCCTGGCCTGCCACAATGTGGGGCGTGGCTGACAACAACAAGAAACAGTACGTCGACAACGGCTGGCCGGTCCTCAGTGACGGCGACGATCACGCCGTCAGTGAACTGGCAACCGACCGTACCGGAGCACTGTCTCCGTTCGGTGACGTGACCTTCCCTGTACCGGCAGACACCCTGCCGTTCATCCAGTCGGTCACCGTCGTCAACCGGTAACGGTGGGGCTGTCGCACCTCGACGACTCCGGGGCGGCGCACATGGTCGACGTCACCACCAAGGACGTCACCAGGCGTACGGCCGTTGCTGCGGGCACTGTGCTGACCACCGTCGAGGTGGTCGCATTGATCTCCTCGCGAGGGTTGCCCAAGGGTGACGCGCTGGCCACGGCACGCGTTGCCGGCATCATGGCCGCCAAGCGGACCTCTGATCTGATTCCGCTGTGTCATCAGTTAGCGCTGACCGGTGTCGACGTCGATTTCGACATCGGAACCGATCGCGTCGACGTCACCGCGACCGTGCGCAGTACCGATCGCACGGGCGTCGAGATGGAAGCGCTGACCGCCGTCAGCGTGGCCGCGCTGACGCTCTACGACATGATCAAGGCCGTCGATCCGGCGGCTCGTCTCGACCAGATCCGGGTACTGCGCAAAGAGGGCGGTAAAACGGGTCTATGGACTCCAGACACTCCACCGGTGTAACCCGTTCGGCCCGGGTGGTCATCGCGTCGACGCGCGCATCGGCCGGCATCTACGACGATCGCACCGGTCCCATGATCGTCGGTTGGCTGTCACACCGTGGCTATGACGTGACCGAACAAATGGTGGTTCCCGATGGTGCCGCCGTCAACGCAGCGCTGCGATCCGCTTTGGCCGAACACGTCGACCTGATCATCACTTCTGGCGGCACCGGCATCTCGCCCACCGACCGCACTCCGGAAGCCACCATGGCGGTGCTGGACTATCAGGTGCCCGGCCTGGCCGACGCCATCCGGCGCTCGGGAGGCCACAAGGTGCCCACGTCGGTGCTGTCGCGCGGCGTCTGCGGCGTGGCCGGGCGCACGCTGATCGTGAACCTGCCGGGATCGACGGGCGGGGTGAAGGACGGCCTGGGCGTGCTCGATCACGTGCTGGAGCATGCGTTGGATCAGCTGAGCGGCCGGGATCACGGCCAGTGAGCGCTGTCGTCGTCCGGGTGGAGCTCACCGAGGACCCCATCGCTCTGCCGGAATACGAAGCGCTGGTGGCTCACGAGGCCGCAGGCGCCGTCGTGGGATTCTCGGGCGTGGTTCGCGACCATGACGGTGGCCGGTCGGTGTTGCGACTGGAGTACTCCGCCCATCCGACCGCCCTGCAGACGCTGGAGGCGGTTGCCGCCGAGATCGCCTCGGAGAGTGTTGGAGTCCAGGCCATTGCGGTGAGTCACCGCATCGGGACCCTGAACATAGGAGACGCCGCCCTGGTGGCCGCTGTAGCAGCGGACCATCGCAGGGCGGCGTTCGAAACCTGTGCCCGCCTTGTGGACACCGTCAAGGAACGGCTACCGGTGTGGAAACACCAGCACTTCGCTGACGGCACCGACGAGTGGGTCAACTCCGCCTGAGCGGACTCAGCCGATGATGACGTTGCCGTGCAGGCCTTGCTTCTCGATGGCCTGCTGGATCTGCTCCACGTAGGAGACGGGCTGAGCGTCCACGGGAGCGGGCGCATCGGCCGGGGCTTCGGGAGCCGGCGCTTCGGGGGCCGGAGCCTGCAGCGCAGCGTCGGTGACCGGCGCAGGCGGCGGCACGTCGGCCGGGGCCGGAGCATCGGGGGCCGGAGCATCCGGTGCCGGGGGCAGATCCTGCGGTGCCGGGGGCAGATCCTGCGGTGCCGGGGGGAGATCCTGCGGTGCCGGGGGGAGATCCTGCGGTGCCGGCGGCGGGGCGTCAGGTGCCGGGGCCGCGGCGGCATCGAACGCCACAGTCTCGACGGCAGGGGCGTCGGGTGCGGGGTGATCAGCCTCGACGGCCGGGTTGTCCATCGGCTGCGGCTGGTTTACCACGTTGCGCGGGGTCGCGCCCGACAGTCCGCGGCCGCACACGGGCCAAGCACCCTTGCCCTGGCTGGCCAGAACGCGCTCGGCGACAGCGATCTGCTGCTCCTTGGTGGCCATGTTCGCGGCCGGGGCGTACTGGCCGCCGCCGTGGCCCGACCAGGTGCCCGGCGAGAACTGCAACCCGCCCTGGTAGCCGTTTCCGGTGTTGATGGCCCAGTTGCCACCCGATTCGCAGCGGGCCACGGTGTCCCATTCGCCGTCGGTCGCTGCCGTCGCCTGGCTTGCCAGTGCGAGGCTGCCGCCAGCAAGCGCGGCACCGGCCACGGCGATCTTGGCGACATTCTTGGCTGATGAAGCCGTGGTGGGCTTACGGTGCCGTCCACTCATGAGCGTGAGATCCTCTCGTATGCGCCCACGAGGTCAGCTGTCGGGTTCGGGCTGGAGAGGTAGCCCGGCCGTCGACGTCGAAACGACGACAGCTTCACCCCAAGGGGCCGCAAGCGGCTCCGGGTCCTTGTAGCTCGGTGGACCGGTGGGTCCCCCGCCTCCATCCAGTTGTTCGTCGTTGACCACCCGCCCGATGGATGGAGCTCGGCGCAATCGGGGATGGCAGGTCATCCGGTGAGGGTCGGTTGATGACTTGGGAATGAACGGTAACGGTTCGTCGCAAGCAAGTCACCTTTTGTTGGGTTGGGCGTTTTTAGGCCCGGCAAAACTTAAAAAAACATTAAAGGTGCAGGTTACTGATGCGTTTGCGCAGGTCGTGGCGTTGGTAACGCGACTCGTAGCCAGCTTGTGACCATTTTGTTATGTGACGCAAATCACGTTAGCCACCGGCGAATGGTGGTAACACGTCAAGCGTCTGCGGCGCTGTGACGGCGCGCGTCTTGTCGTGCACTGCGACGCCGTCGCACAGGTAGGAGCACCGTTTCAGCACTCGTGCGAGTTCATCGTTGCCGTCGCCGAGCCGCGCGACGAGCTCCTCGATCGTCGTTCCCGATTCGAGACCTAACGTTTCGGTCTCGACGCCCGCAGCGGCCGCTGCAGCGGCGAAATACCGGACCGTCACGTCGACCGTCGCTGCCATGGTTAGCCTCCGATCGCGCTCATGGGACGCGCCGGTTGCACAAAGCTTGGGTCGTTGATGCCGTGCCCGGCAGGCTTGGCCCACATGGCTGCGCGCCATGCGGCATCGATCGCAGCATCGTCCGCCCCGCTCCGCAGCAGGCCGCGCAGATCGGTCTCCTCGGTGGAGAACAGGCAGCTGCGAATCTGGCCGTCGGCGGTCAGTCGGGTGCGATCGCAGGCCGAGCAGAACGCGTGCGACACCGAGGCGATGACGCCGACCGAGCCACCCGGGTGTGTGCCATCCGGCTCGACCTGCCACAGTTCGGCGGGGGCCGAGCCCCGCGGCCGGCGATCGGGTCGCAACACGAAGTGCTGATGCAAGGTCTGCAAGATCCGGCCGGCGTCGATCACCTGATCGCGCTTCCAGGTGTGCCCGGCGTCCAGTGGCATCTGTTCGATGATGCGCAGCTGATAGCCACGTTCGAGGCAATACCGCAGCAGGCCGACCGCGTCGTCGAGCCCGGTCACCGGATCGAGCACCGCGTTGACCTTCACCGGCTCGAGCCCGGCGGCCTTTGCGGCGGCCAGGCCCGCTAGGACGTCGACCAGTCGGTCGCGCCGGGTGATCCGGGCGAAATGTGCGGCATCGACGCTGTCGAGCGAGACGTTGATGCGGTCCAGCCCGGCTCGGCGTAACCCGGCGGCACGGTGCTGCAACCCAATGCCGTTGGTGGTCAGGGTGATCTCCGGGCGGGGTGTCAGCCCGGCGGCCGCAGCCACCGCGTCTTCGAGGTGCCGGGACACCAGGGGTTCACCGCCGGTGAAGCGGATACTGGTGACGCCCAGTCGTGTCACCGCGATGCGCAGCAGCCGGGCCAGTTCGCCGGCGGTCAACAGGGCCTGGCCGGGAAGCCAGTCCAGACCCTCGGCGGGCATGCAATACGTGCAGCGCAGATTGCACCGGTCGGTGAGTGAGACGCGGAGGTCCGTCGCGACACGGCCGTAGCTGTCGATGAGCGGGCCGGTTGTCGGAGGCGGATTGACAGCGGCTTCCCCGCGAGGGTTCACGGCGGGCAATCCGAGTGCGGTGATGGTCATACGGGGGCCCTGGCCGGGCCCACCGGGACGATCTCCTTACCCAGCGGCATGAGGGACACCGGGATCAGCTTGAGGTTGGCCAGCGCCAGCGGGATGCCGATGATGGTGATCGCCATGGCGACCGCGGTGACCAGGTGGCCGATGGCCAGCCAGATACCGCACAACAGGATCCAGATGATGTTGCCGATCAGCGCGCCCGGCCGGGTGCCTGGTTTGTCGACGATGGTGCGGCCGAACGGCCACAGCGCGTAGGAGGCGATGCGCAGCGAGGCGAACCCGAACGGGATGGTGACGATCAGGATGAAGCAGATCAGCGCTGCCAGCAGGTATCCCAGCGCCAGGTACAGGCCGCCGAAGACCAACCAGATGATGTTCAGTATCACTCGCATATGGGACGCATTTTTCTCCTCGAGCGGTGGTCCAAGCCTACCGAGTAATGGGGGTGGGGGACGTAACGCGGTAATCAGGTCGCGGACGTGAGGAGCAACTAGGTCGCGGACGTCAGGAGCAATCAGCGCCCGAGTAGGATCTGCACATCGCGTTCCGGCGCAAACCGGGACGCGAAATTTCTATGTCTGTTTAGAGCTACCAACGACGAGCAGGTGAGTCCAGTGCCGACCGGCAGGGTTAAGTGGTACGACGCCGAAAAGGGCTTCGGGTTTTTGTCCCAGGAGGACGGCGAGGACGTCTATGTCCGGTCTTCGGCGCTGCCTTCGGGTGTCGAGGCGCTCAAGGCCGGCCAGCGCGTCGAGTTCGGGGTGGCCGCAGGCCGTCGTGGTCCGCAGGCATTGAGCCTCAAGCTGATTGATCCGCCACCGAGCCTGAGCAAGACGCGCCGGGAGGCGGAGCGTCCCGAGCACAAGCACACCCCCGACGAGCTGCACGGCATGGTCTCGGACATGATCACGTTGCTGGAAGACACCGTGCAGCCGGAGCTGCGCAAGGGCCGCTACCCCGACCGCAAGGTCGCGCGGCGCGTGTCCGAGGTGGTCAAGGCCGTCGCACGGGAACTCGACGCCTGACGCGTTGCGGCGGGGGAGACTGAAGCCATGGCTCAGGGCTCCTACGTCGCCGACAAGTCTTCGTCCGGAGGCGAATTCAACCGCGACACCAACTACATCACCACTCGGATCACGCGCGACGCTCTCGACGGTTATCCCGTCGAGGCGGGTCGGTACCGGCTGGTGGTGGCCCGGGCATGTCCGTGGGCCAACCGGGCGATCATCGTGCGTCGGCTCCTGGGGCTCGAAGACGCGTTGTCGATCGGCTTCTGTGGACCGACGCACGATGCCCGCAGCTGGACCTTCGACCTCGATCCCGACGGCCTCGACCCGGTGTTGAAGATTCCGCGACTGCAGGACGCCTATTTCGCGCGCGATCCCGGCTACCCCAAGGGTATTACGGTTCCCGCCGTGGTCGACGTGCCGACGGGTGCCGTGGTGACGAACGACTTCGCTCAGATGACGCTGGACTTCTCGACCGAGTGGACGGAATTCCACCGCGAGGGTGCTCCGCAGCTGTACCCCGAACCGTTGCGAGCCGAGATCGACACTGTGGCCAGGCGCATCTACACCGAGGTCAACAACGGCGTGTACCGGTGCGGTTTCGCCGGCTCACAAGAGGCGTACGACGCCGCCTACGACCGGTTGTTCACTGCGCTCGACTGGCTTTCCGAGCGGTTGGCTACGCAGCGATATCTGGTGGGCGACACCATCACCGAGGCCGACGTGCGACTGTTCACCACGCTGGCCCGGTTCGACCCGGTGTATCACGGTCATTTCAAGTGCAATCGGTCCAAGCTCACGGAGCTTCCGGTGCTGTGGGCCTATGCCCGTGACCTGTTCCAGACCCCGGGTTTCGGCGATACCATCGACTTCGTCCAGATCAAGCAGCACTACTACATCGTGCATGCCGACATCAATCCGACCCGGATTGTGCCGAAGGGGCCGGAGCTTTCCAACTGGCTTACCCCGCACGGCCGGGAATCACTGGGCGGCAGGCCTTTTGGTGACGGCACCCCACCTGGACCGACGCGTGAATCCGAGCGGGTACCGCGCACGTGAGGAGCAATTCAAGACCCGCGCACGTGAGGAGCAATTCAAGACCCGCGCACGTGAGGAGCAATTCAAGACCCGCGCACGTGAGGAGCAATTCAGGAACCCGCCGGTCACGGTGCCGGCTGAGCCTTGTCGGGCCAGTTCGTGCGCACCGACCATTCGGCGTGGGGCAGGTCGAACACCTGGCCGTTTTGATCCTGCACCAGGGTGAGCAGCTGCACGGCGATGCCGGTCAGCCGGCCGCGTTGCGGGTCGACCGTCGGAATCGTCACGGCCAGAGTGGTGTTCGGCCGGTAGATCGACAACGTGGTGTCGATCGGGTTCTCGTAGACCCGCAGTAGCCGCCAGGGCGCGCGGGCGATCGCCGAGGGCACCGACAGCTGCACCGGGTGTTCCTTGTTGACTCGCAGCTCGCCCTGGTTGCCCGACTGCGTGCAGTCGTTCAGGTTGAGCACGGGGCAGTACCGGAACGGCCCGACCCGGGTCAGGTGGCCGTTGGTGTAGGCACTGATCTTCGGCAGCTCGTCGTGTCCGCGGCTGAGTCGCCATACCGCCACGGCCGTGCCTGCCGTCGCGAGTACGACGATCACCGCCAGGACGGTCAGAAAACGCTTCATCTCTGCGTATCCGTCGTGCTGGCCATCGCGGGGCCTCCGCCTTCTTGTCGGGCCAGCACCGGGCGGTTACCGCCTAGGCCGGGGATCAGTGACTCGCCGCGATAGCTCACGATGGTCTGCGCCAGCAGGAGTATCAGCACGGCGGTGATCGTAGTGAACCCGACGGTGAGGTCCGTGTAGATCAGCACGCCCGTCGCGCCGCCGGCCACCCAGGCCAGCTGCAGTACCGACTCCGAGCGGCCGAACGCCGAGGCGCGTGACTCCTCGGGCAGATCATCTTGCAGCGATGCGTCCAGCGACGCCTTGGCGATCGCACTGGCAGCGGAGGTCACCAGCGTGGCACCCGCCGCGACCAGCAGGTTTCCGGCCAGTGCGGCGGCCAGCGCGGCAGCGGTGACGGCGACGGCCGCACGCACGACCAGTTGGGCCGGCCGGCCGAGTTTGAGTTGGGCCGCCGCGATGTTGCCGGCGAAGTTGCCGATGCCTGCGGCGGCTCCGATCAAACCGAGCATCAGCAGCTGTTGCCAGCCGGTCGCGTCGTGCGATTTGGCCACGAACGCGGGGTACAGAAAAAGGAAACCGACCATGACCTTGATCGTGCAGTTGCCCCACAGCGCGGTGATGGTGTTGCGGCCCATGGGCTGACTCGCGGTCTTGGTCTTGCGGGGACGTCGCAGCTCGCCCGGGCCGCCTGCCGAGTCACCGTGGTAGCTCAGCGTCGTCGGCACCTCGCCCTCGGTGACCTCGACCCACTTGGGGATCCGCATCGACAGCACCGCCCCGGCTGCCGAGACAGCGGCGACGACATAGAGCGCACCGGGCAGATGCATCACACGGAGCCCGTACTCGGCGCCCGCGGCGATCGCGCCGCCGACCACGGTGCCACCCAGCAGACCGAAGGTGGTCAGCCGGGAGTTGACGCGGACCAGGTCGATCGTCGGCGGTAGCACGCGGGGCGTGACGGCGCTGCGGAGCACCGAGAACGATTTGGACAACACCATCATCCCCAGCGCACACGGGTAGAGCACCCAGGACGGGTAACTGCCCGAATCCCCGTCGTAGTTGGCGATGAGCACCACGATCAGCACAGTGCGCAGCGCGAACGACGCGGCCAGCGCCAGCCGGCGGCCGTGCTGCAACCGGTCGAGCGCGGGCCCGATCAGCGGTGCTATCACGGCGAACGGGGCGATGGTGATCAGCAAGTACAACGCGACCTTGCTCTTGGATTCACCGGTGGCGGCGGCGAAGAACAGTGTGTTGGCCAAGGCGACGGCCATGGCGGCGTCGACGGCGAAGTTGGCCACCACCGGCCAGGTCAGCGCGGTCAGCCCGGACTTGTCGGCGCCGTCGGCGGTGGCTGCGCGATGCACGAAACCGTACATCCGCGAACCCATCTCGCGGCTGCGCGCGGCTGCCGCACGAGTCACGGTCACCTTTTCGGCGGAGGCCGACCCGACGCCTGACTCTGGGTCGGAGCGATAGGTGTCGGCGGGCTCCTCGTCCAGCGGCGGCAACCACCGGTTGGAGCTCGGTCCCGACGGCCGGTGGCGACGTCGCGGCGTCTCGTCGCTCGGGTAGTTGGCCATACCGGGGTGTTCCGCGCCACGATCGGCTGGCGGCCGCGGCGGGTAGTAAGTCACCTCTCGATTCTTGCCTATCCGGGCCCGGCGGGGCGCACTGGCGACCGGTGTGGCTTTCGACCGAACCGGTCAGGCACTATGGATGGCGATGGAAAGCATGACCGAGCCCGTCGAGCAGGCCGAGAGTTCTGAGCAGGCCGTGATATCCGAGCCGGCGCCCGAAGCCGCACCGGACACCGGTGCTGCGTCGACGCCGGGTCTCGAGGCGTTGCTGATGGGCGCCGTAGAACAAGCACGCGCGGCGCTGGCGGAGTTCAGCGGCGCGGAGACGGTCGGCGAGTATCTCGGCGCCACGTTCGAGGACCCCAGTTCGGCGACCCATCGTTTCCTGGCCAACCTGACCGGCTACCGGGGCTGGCAGTGGGCGGTCGTGGTAGCGGCCTATCCGGGCGCAGACCACACCACCATCAGTGAGCTGGTCTTGGTGCCGGGACCGACGGCCCTCCTCGCGCCGCAATGGGTGCCCTGGCAGGACCGCATCCGGCCGGGCGATCTGGGACCGGGCGACCTGCTGGCCCCGCCGCCGGAAGATCCGCGGCTGACACCCGGCTTCATGGCCTCCGGTGACCCGCTGATTGACGACACCGTGGTGGAGCTGGGGCTCGGCCGCCGCCAGATACTCAGCCCCCTGGGGCGGGCCGAAGCCGCGCAGCGCTGGCACGACGGTGAGTACGGCCCGGGTTCGGCGATGGCCCGCGCGACCCGTCGGGTATGTCGCGACTGCGGCTTCTACCTTCCGCTCGGTGGCGCCCTGGGCGTGATGTTCGGAGTGTGTGCCAACGAACTGGCGGCTGACGGCCACGTCGTGGAGGCCGGCTTCGGCTGCGGGGCCCATTCGGACACCCCGCAACCGCCGGGAACCGGTTCCCCGCTGTACGAGCCGTACGACGACGGAGTGCTCGACCTCGCCGACTAGCGTTCGGCGGCCGCCTTGATACGGGCCAGTGACGCGTTCATGCCGTCGACGAGTTCGTTCTCGAAGCTCGGAACTCCGCCCATGAAGGTGTTGATCAGTGCGTTGGAGATCGCCTTCACGCCGTTCTCGGCGTGGCGGCTCTCGATGACCCGGGTGCCCGATTCGGTGGGCTGAAGTTCGTAGGACCAGACCGTGTTGTTGGCGTCGACCTTGAAGGCCAGCTTCTGCTGCGGGATGACCTCGGTGATGGTGCTGGTTGTTGGCCAGTAGGTGAACTTGCGCTTGTTCAGGTTGAAGGTGCGGGCACCGGGACGCAGCGGCCCGCGCAGTTTCATCAACCGGCATTGCGGGCTCCACTGTGGCATCCGGCGCAGATCGGAGATGAGCTTCCACACGGTGTCAACCGGTGCATCGATGTCGATCTGGGCTTGTAGCAGCGGCGCAGCCATGGTTCTCCTCAGGTCAGTCCACGTTGGGCACCGCGCGCACCGCGACGCACGGCGTGCCGTTGCCACAGGAAAATTGAGGTACCGAAGACACCGATCGCGAGGCCCGCCAGCGACAGCGGTCGCCAACTGTGCAGAGCCGGCAGCGTGAAAGCCAGGACCGTCGCGATCAGCCACCCCGTCGCGATCACCACGATCACCGGCCACGGCTCCAGGAGCCAGGCAGGCAATGGCGGCGGTTGCGGCTCGTCGGTCATCGCTGACCAACGTACTCGAATACCGGATGCGCCGATCCCGGCACTACTATTCGCCGCGTGAGCGCGTTGCAGGTCATCGATATCGAGGATCCGGCCGATCCACGGATAGACGATTTCCGCGACCTCAACAGCGTGGATCGCCGGCCGGATCTGCCCAGCGGCAAGGGTTTGGTGATTGCCGAGGGCGTGCTGGTGGTGCAACGCATGCTGGCCTCGCGGTTCGTTCCGCGGGCATTGCTCGGCACCGATCGGCGGCTGGGCGAACTGGCCGAGGACCTCACCGGTGCGTCGGTCCCGTTCTACCGGGCCAGCGCCGAAGTGATGGCCGCCGCGGTCGGCTTCCATCTCAACCGCGGCGTGCTGGCGTCGGCGTCACGGCCGCCGGAATTGCCAGTGGCCCAGGTGATCTCCGGCGCCCGCACCGTGGTGGTGCTCGAGGGCGTCAACGACCACGAGAACCTGGGGTCGATCTTCCGCAACGCTGCCGGGTTGGCCGTAGATGCGGTGGTGTTCGGGGCAGGATGTGCCGATCCGCTCTATCGTCGTGCGGTGCGGGTGTCGATGGGGCACGCGCTGCTGGTGCCGTTCGCCCGCGCGCAATCCTGGCCGGCTGATCTGAAACTATTGCAGGACAACGGTTTCCGCGTGCTTGCCATGACCCCGGATGTGGCTGCGGCGACGCTGCCCGAGGTGATGCCGGACCTGCAAACTGAGCGGGTGGCGATACTGGTCGGCGCCGAGGGGCCGGGTTTGACCGAGCACACCATGCGGGCCAGCGATGTGCGGGTCCGGATCCCCATGTCGCGCGGCACTGATTCGCTCAATGTGGCCACCGCGGCGGCCTTGGCGTTCTACGAACGGGCCCGACTGCTGGGACCCACGTAGATTGAGACGGTGACCGACGATTCGACGCCTTGGGGAACTGGGCTGACCGTGGCCGGTTTCGTAGCCGCGGTGCTTGCGGCGGCCATCGTGGTTCTCGGCCTGGGCCTGACCCGGGTGCATCCCCTGCTGGCGATCGGCCTGAACATGGTGGCGGTCGGTGGTCTCGCGCCGACGGTGTGGGGTTGGCGGCACCGGCCCGTGTGGCGCTGGTTCGTCCTCGGGGCGGGAGCGGGGGTGGCCATCGGCTGGGTGGTGCTGTTGGCGACAGTGCTGTCGCAGTGAGGCTGCCGGCGTGATGACCTCGAGAACGCTTCAGGTCAACCGGTCAACCGTCAACGCTGTCCACCGGACGAACGCACACCCAGCAGCACATCCTCCCAGGCCGGCACAGCCGGGCGGGCCTTGCGGGAGCGGGCGGGCTTGGGCTGCTCGGGCTCGGTGACCGGCTCGGGCAGAGGGGGCTGGGCGGCAGCCGCGGGCGTGGATTCAGGCGCCTCAAAATCGAGTTGCGGCAGCATCGCCACGGGACGCAGGGACCGGTTGAAGTCCGGGTTGATCAATTCTTGGGCGGTGTCATCGGATGCGGTGACGGTTCCGCCGTGGGCTCCCGGGAGGAACCGGAAGTGTGCGACGTTGTCCGAGCGCCCCGCCTTCCACGAGAGCTGTACGGTCCACCGGCTGTCCTCGTTGCGCCAGGCATCCCAACTCGTGGCGTCCGGGTCGAGCCCGCGAGCCACCAGCGATGTGGTCACTGTTTCCAACAGTGTCAGCACCGCGGGACCGTCGGCGAGCACCGGATGTGCCGCGGTGGCCAGTTCGGCTGCACGGGCCCGTTCCAGCAGCACCGGGTGGGCAAACCGTTCCACGCGCTCGATCGGTACACCGGCGGCTGCCGCCAGCTGCTCGACCGATGCGCCGGCACGGATCTTTGCTTGAATCTCCTTGGGACGCAGCACGCTGTGCACCTCTAGATCCATCTGGGTTTGATTCGAGGCAACCCGGTCGCCACGCGCCGCGGCGCGCAGTCGGTCATCCACCCGCACACTGAACAACTCCGAGGAGTCGTCGGTTTCGCAGACTATGCGCTTGCCGTCGACGTCGAGTCCGACGACTCTGAGTTCTCGCATTACCGACCTCCTTGGCGCACCCTACTGCGTTATCAGCCCGTAACCGTGCTGACACGCGGTAGGCGCCGGCCTCAGAGTCGTTCGACGACCCAGTCCACGCAGCGCGTCAGTGCGCTGACGTCTTCAGGATCGACCGCGGGGAACATGCCGACGCGCAACTGGTTGCGGCCCAGCTTGCGGTACGGCTCGGTGTCGACAATCCCGTTGGCGCGCAACGTCTTCGCCACCGCGGCAGCGTCCACGGCTTCGCCGAAGTCGATGGTGCCGACCACCTGGGAGCGCAGCGCGGGATCGGTGACGAACGGTGTCGCGAACGACGCGCTCTCGGCCCACGAGTACAGCCGCTGCGAGGAATCGGCGGTGCGCTTGACGGCCCAGTCCAGTCCGCCATTGCTCAGCAGCCAGTCGATCTGCTCGGCCAGCAGTATCAGCGTGGCGATGGCCGGGGTGTTGTAGGTCTGGTTCTTGAGGCTGTTGTCCACGGCGATGGGCAGCGACAGGAAGTCGGGCACCCACCGGTTCGACGCGGCGATCGCGTCGATGCGGGCCAGTGCGGCGGGGGAGAGCACCGCGATCCACAGCCCGCCGTCGCTGGCGAAGTTCTTCTGCGGCGCGAAGTAGTACGCGTCGGCGTCGGTGATGGTCACCGGCAGGCCACCGGCCGCGGACGTGGCGTCGATGACCACGAGAGCGTCGCCGGCAGGGCGCTGGACGGGTACCGCGACACCCGTCGAGGTCTCGTTGTGCGCCCAGGCGACGACATCGACCGAGGGGTCCGAGGTCGGTTCCGGGGCGGTGCCCGGTTCGGCCTTGATGACGATCGGGTCGCCGACGAAGGGGTTCTTGGCGACGCACGAGGCGAACTTCGAGCTGAATTCGCCGTAGGTCAGATGCAGTGACCGCTTGTCGATCAGGCCGAAGGCCGCAGCGTCCCAGAACGCCGTCGAGCCACCGTTGCCGAGAATGACCTCGTAGCCGTCGGGTAGCGAGAACAGCTGACGCAGCCCGTCGCGCACCCGGCCGACGAGGTTCTTCACCGGCGCCTGCCGATGGCTGGTGCCGAACAGGTCGCCGGCCGAGGCCAGGGCGGTCAGCTGTTCAGGACGCACCTTGGACGGTCCACAGCCGAAGCGGCCGTCACGGGGTTTCAGGTCGGCGGGAATCGAGAGTTCAGCCACCCGACAAGCTTAGAGCGTCAGAATCTGCGCTCCATCCGGGGTGACCGCGACGGTGTGCTCGCTATGGGCGGCGCGCACGCCGGTCGCGGTGCGCAGCGTCCAGCCGTCGGAGTCGTGCAGGTAGTCGTCGGTGCCGTCGGCGATAAGCATCGGTTCGATGGCGATCACCAGGCCGGATCGTATTTTGAGGCCCTTGCCGCGGCGCCCTTCGTTGGGGACGTGTGGCGCCTCGTGCATTGTGCGGCCGACGCCGTGACCACCGTGATCGGCCAGCAGGCCGTAGCCCGCCTGGCGCGCCACGGTCGCGATGGCGTGTCCAACATCACCGAGAGTGTTGCCGGGCCGGGCCGCTGCGATACCTGCCGCGAGCGCCGCATCGGTGGCCTTGATCAACGCGGTATCGGCAGGCCGGGGCGTGCCGACGACGAAGCTGCGGGCAGCGTCACCGCACCAGCCGTTCAAGATTGCCCCGAAGTCCACCGACACCAGGTCGCCGTCGGCCAGCACGGTGTCGTCGGGTACGCCGTGGACGACGGCGTCGTTCACGCTCACGCACAGCACCGCGGGGAAGGGGCTCGGGGCCCAGCGGGGGTGGTAGTTCAGGAAGGGCGACGTGGCGCCGTGACCGGCCAGGACGTCGGCGGCGATCCGGTTCAGATCGGCTGTCGTACATCCGGGGGTGGCCTGCGCGATCACCGCCCGCAACCCTTCTGCGACGACGGCTCCCGCGGCGGACATGGCCTCGATCTCGTCTTGCGTCTTCAGTTTGACCACGTCATCCACCTTCTCGGCAAATTTTGAAATTCGGCGTAGACATTTAGTCGATACCTGCGGTACCGTTGTACACAAGGCGCATAGATGTAAACCTCATGGGAGAGGGAGAGGTCTGCAACATGGCTCGCACCAAGATGGTCAGACGCTGGCGTAAGAATATGGACGTCACCGACGACGCCGAGTACGTCGACATGCTCACCACACTGTCCGAGGGGTCGGTGCGGCGCAACTTCAATCCCTACCTCGACATCGAGTGGGATTCGCCGGAGTTTGCTGTAACTCCGAATGATCCCCGCTGGGTGCTTCCGGCGACCGATCCGATCGGTGGTCACCCGTGGTACCGGGCGCAGCCGCTGCAGCGTCAGATTGAGATCGGCATGTGGCGCCAGGCCAACGTGGCCAAGGTCGGCCTGCACTTCGAGAACATCCTGATCCGCGGTCTGATGCAGTACTCATTCTGGGTGCCCAACGGCTCGCCGGAGTACCGGTACTGCTTGCACGAGTCCGTGGAGGAGTGCAACCACACCCTGATGTTCCAGGAGATGGTCAACCACATCGGCAAGGACGTACCGGGTATGCCGATGCTCCTGAAGTGGCTGCAGCCGTTGATCCCGCTGGCTGCGGGGCCGCTGCCCATCCCGTTCTTCTTCGGTGTGCTCGCCGGCGAGGAACCCATCGACCACACGCAGAAGAACGTGCTGCGTGAAGGTAAAGAACTGCATCCGATCATGGAGCGGGTGATGGCGATCCACGTCGCAGAGGAAGCCCGCCATATCTCGTTCGCGCACCAGTACCTGCACAAGCGGGTACCGCACCTGCACCGTCGTCAGCGCTGGCTGCTATCGCTGTTCGTGCCGCTGACCATGCGCATCCTGTGCTCGGCGATCATTGTTCCGCCGCGGGCGTTCTGGAAGGAATTCGACATTCCACGCTCGGTGCGCAAGGACCTGTTCTTCGGCGCGCCCGAATCCCGCAAGATGCTGCGCGACATGTTCAGTGACGTGCGGATGCTGTGCACCGACACCGGACTGATGAACCCGATCGCCAAGCTCATGTGGAAGATCTGCAAGATCGACGGGCCGCCGAGCCGTTATCGCAGCGAGCCGCAGCGCGAGCACCTCGTCGCCGTCGCGTAGCTGACGAAAGCCTCGCTGTGCCTCATGTGATCACCCAGTCGTGTTGCAGCGACGGGTCCTGTGTCTATGCGTGCCCGGTCAACTGCATCCATCCGTCACCGGATGAGCCGGGCTTCGCGACCGCCGAGATGCTCTACATCGATCCCGATGCGTGTGTCGACTGCGGTGCGTGCGTCAGCGCGTGCCCGGTCGGCGCCATCGGGCCCGACACCCGGCTGACCGACAAGCAGCTGCCCTTCATCGAGCTCAACGCGGCGTTCTACCCCAAGAGGGACGGCAAGCTGCCGCCGACGTCAAAACTGGCACCGGTGCTCGACGCACCCAAGATCGACCGGCTCACCGGGCGCCCGCTGACCGTGGCGATCGTGGGTTCGGGGCCCGCTGCGATGTACGCCGCCGACGAGCTGTTGACGCAAAAAGGCGTGCGAGTCAACGTCTTCGAGAAGCTCCCGACGCCCTATGGTCTGGTGCGCGCCGGCGTCGCCCCCGACCACCAGAGCACCAAGCGGGTGACTCGGCTGTTCGACACCATCGGCAAGCACCGCAACCTGCGGTTCTTCCTCAATGTCGAGGTGGGCAAGCACCTGACCCACGCCGAGCTGCTGGAGCATCATCACGCCGTGCTGTACGCCGTGGGTGCCCCTAACGACCGGCGCCTGGACATCGACGGCATGGGCCGGCCGGGTACGGGAACCGCCACCGAGATGGTGGCCTGGATCAATGGTCATCCCGACTTCACCGATCTTCCGGTGGATCTGAGCCACGAGCGGGTCGTGATCATCGGCAACGGCAATGTCGCATTCGACGTCGCCCGGATCCTGACGACCGACCCGGACGTGTTGGCGCGCACCGACATCTCCGATCACGCGCTGGCTGCTCTGCGCAGTTCGCGGGTGCAGGAGGTGGTGATCGCGGCTCGACGCGGCCCGGTGTCCTCGGCGTTCACCCTGCCCGAGCTGATCGGGCTGACCACCACCTGCGAGGTGGTACTGAGCGCGGCCGATCACGATCTGGTGATGCGTGACCTGGCTGATCCTGCTCCTCACGTGCCCGAGCCGGCTTCTGCTCCTTACGTGCGCGGTGGGCCCGATGCACTCACCCGCGCCAAGCTGGAGATCCTGGCCAAGCTCGGTGACGCGTCTGCCCCGATCACGCGGCCGCGAATCCGGTTGGCCTACCAGCTGACCCCGCAGCGCGTGGTGGGCGAGGACAAGACCACCGGTATCGAGTTCGGTCTGACCGGCACCGACCAGTCGTGCACTATCGACGCCGGGCTCGTGCTCACCTCGATCGGCTACCGCGGCAAGGCCATTGACGGGTTGCCGTTCGACGACCGCGCCGCAGTCGTGCCCAACGACGGGGGCCGAGTGGTCGACCCGGTGACGGGTGAACCGGTACGCGGCGCCTATGTGGCGGGCTGGATCAAGCGTGGGCCCACCGGGTTCATCGGTACCAACAAGTCGTGTGCATCGGAGACCGTGCACCGCCTGGTTGCCGACTACAACGTCGGCGCGCTGACCGATCCGGCGCATAAGCCGGCGGACCTGGACAGGCTCGTACATGATCGTCAGCCCGACGCGATCGATGCCGCGGGGTGGCGCGCCATCGATGCGGCTGAGATCGCACGCGGTGGCGACGAGCGTCCGCGCGACAAGTTCACCACGGTCGAGGCCATGCTGGCGGCCGCCGCGACAGCACCGAAACGCACTCTGCGTCAGCGCCTCACCGCATCCCTGTACGCACACTGAGCTGACACCGGTGCCTGGGCCGGTACCCGTGTCACGCTGGAGCGGCTCTCGTCGTCGAGCAGCGCTCCAGCGTGACGCACAAGCTACTGCATGCTCTGCATCGCTGCCGCGATCTCCTCCGGGCTCACCTCGCGCACCGGCTGACCCAACGACCACTGGTGCCCGAACGGGTCACGCACCATGCCGTAGCGGTCGCCCCAGAACTGGTCCGCCAGCGGCATAACTACCTCGGCGCCGGCCTCGACAGCCTGAGCGAAGCGCGCCTCGACGTCGGTGACGGTCAGGTGAATGGTGACGGGTGTGCCGCCGAGTGCCTTCGGCGTCGTCGATTTTCCATTGTTGAATTCCGGGAAATCATCATTGAGCATCAGGGTCGAGCCGTTGACGGTGAGAGCGGCATGGACGAGCTTGCCGTCGGGACCAGGTATCCGGCCCAGCTCAGTAGCGCCAAATGCCTTGACGTAGAAGTCGATAGCAGCAGCGGCGTCGTCGACGACGAGATGCGGGATTACTGCGGGGGTTACTTCGATGGCCATGGTGCGGACTCCTGTCTCGTTGTGAGCGGACCTCGATGCAGACCTGCCGGGCGGACAGATCTCATCGCGATACCTCCCATGCAAGCACGGGGGTCTGACATTCAGGTGACAGAGAAGGGACACGGCAGTGGGGCCCGGCCCGTGAGTGCCCGCAACACCGTTTCACCCTGCCCGAGTGCCACCGAGATCCGAGCGGCCAACACGGCAGCCGCCTCCAGCGCCTCGGGCGGCAGGTCTGCCGTGATCCCGGCCGCGGCCGCGATGTCGAGGCTGTGCACAGTCAGCTCGAAGACCCGGGTCTGTAGGTAGGCGCTCAACCGGATGCCCAGGCCGCCGATCACGGCGATCAGCGGATCGCCGACGCCGTTGAGGTCATCCTGTTGCCTCATGTCAATATGCCCGCGGGGGGATTCGTTGCCTCAATTGGACAATGCCCGGCGGTGATCGTTGCCTCAATTGGTGGTGTCCGGGTTCAGGCGTTGGGGGTGGAAATATTCGTTGCCTCAGCCACCGGTGCCCGCCCCAGGCGGGCGATCGGTCGGGGACCGGCTTTGCTGGTGGTCACCGTGAGCAGCTCAGCGCACAACGCTTGAATGTGACGTTGCAGGGCGGCGGGATTGAGCCCGGCGTAGATCTCGGCCAGGTGTTTGACCTCCTCGGCGGTGACCACCGCATGGGCCTGGGCCCGACGGTACGGGGTGGCGGCCTTGTGATACCTCTTGGTCACCTTGGAACCCCGACGGACCTTCGACTTGAGTTTCTGCTGCGGGGAGAAATAGTTGCCCAACAACGACTGCAATACCCAGATCTTGTTGAGTAACACCACCTCTGCGGCCGTGTCGTAGCGGTGATAGCCCACCAGGACCCGCACCGTGGTCCAGTTCTTCTGCTCGACGTGACAACCATCGTTCTTGTTGCCCACCCGCGACCGAGTGAAGGTGATATGCCGCGTTCGGCACCACTCCAACAGGGTGAAGTTGATGAACTCCGACCCATTGTCCGAATCCACCCCCCGGATCGGGAACGGCATCCCCGCCGCGATCTCACTCAACGCGACCATCACCCGTTTCTCGCCTTTGCCCAACACGCTGCGGGTCTCGGTCCAACCGGTGGCGATGTCGGTGACCGTCAACGTGTAGGCATGCACCCCGGTGACCACCCCACCGTCATGGCTGACCAGATCGATCTCGACGAACCCCGGCACCGCATCGTCCCACGCCGCCCAAGTGCGCACCGGGATCTGACTCTTGAGCAACGTGCCCGGTTTCGTCCGGCAACGACCCTTAAGCTGGTGTTTCTTCCGTTCCGGAGCCAGTCGACGATCAATGGTGGCCGCCGACATCCCCGCCAACAACCCTGCCGTGGCATCGTCGATGACCAACTCCCCGCACCGGCGCAGTACCACCACCAACTCACCCAAGACCTCCGCCAACCGCTTACCGGCCGGCATCCCCACCACCTTCCAGCACAACACCAGGGCCTCAATGACTTCCGGGCCATAGGTCGGGGGCCGGGGCCGCCGCGCCCGCACCACCCGCGGCCGCAGCGCACCCCGCAACGCCTTGCGGGCATGATCGCGATGCCAGCCCGTCGTGGCACACAACTCATCGAGAATCCGGGACTTCTCGTCCCGACTCGCCTGCACATACCGCACCGCGATCGCCCTGGTCACCGCCGTGCGCTCCGTCAACGTCAACCCCATCCCCCGGCGCTAACCCACCCCCACCCCACCACCGCAACGACACGCCGCAACCGGGCACTGTCACATGAGGCAACGAATCAACGAAACGGACATTTTTGATGAGTCAACGCGGTCATCGAGCGCGCGAGCCACCAGCTGCTCGACCGTGGCGACCGGATCGACACCCAGGTCGCGACCCGCCTGCCTGCCGCGCTCCACGATGGCCGCGGCGCCGCTGCCGGACATATAGTCGCGGATCTTCACGTAGTACTCGACCGCGCTGGACACATCCTCGTGGGTGGCGGGAGCGTGCAGGTACGTGCTGACCGTAATCAACGACCGCGAGGTGTGGCCGATCAAGGCCCGCATATCCCATTCGTCCAGGCCGGGTCCGTCCAATGCGGTGGCTGGGAGCGACTGCACCAACTGCGTGAAAGCCTGTGCCGCCGAAGCGAAGACGTCCGAGGTCACACCGAGGCTGCTCGCGCGACGGGCAATTCGTCCCAGCCGGGGACGTCCTGCACGCTGCGCGGATCGGGGCCGACGTAGATAGCGGATGGCCGAACCAGTTTGCCGAGACGTTTCTGTTCGAGGATGTGCGCACACCAGCCCGCTGTGCGGCCGCAGGTGAACATTGCGGGCATCATCTTCGGGGGCACGCGGGCGAAGTCCAGGATCACCGCGGCCCAGAACTCGACGTTGGTCTCGATGGCCCGATCGGGCCGACGTTCGCGCAACTCGGCCAGCGCGGCCTGCTCGAGTGCGGCGGCCACCTCGAACCGGGGCGCCTGCAGACGCTTGGCGGTGGCTCGTAGCACCCGGGCCCGCGGATCCTCGGCGCGGTACACCCGGTGGCCGAAGCCCATCAGCTTGCCGCCACTGTCCAGGACCGACTTGACCACGGCCCGCGCATCGCCGGTGCGCTCGACCTCGTCGATCATCGGCAGTACGCGGGCCGGTGCGCCGCCGTGCAGTGGGCCGCTCATCGCGCCGACCGCGCCGGACAGCGCCGCGGCCACGTCGGCCCCCGTCGAGGCGATCACGCGGGCGGTGAACGTCGAGGCGTTCATGCCGTGCTCCGCTGCGGTCACCCAGTACGCATCGATTGCCTCGACGTGGCGCGGGTCCGGATCGCCCTGCCAGCGCGTCATGAAACGTGCTGTGACAGTGGGGCATTCATCGATGAGTCGCTGCGGCACCGCGGGTTGGTAGATGCCCCGGGCGGATTGCGCGACGTAGGACAGCGCCATCACCGAGGCGCGCGCCAACTGTTCGCGGGCGATCTGATCGTCGATGTCGAGCAGCGGTGCGTATCCCCAGATCGGGGCCAGCATCGCCAGCCCGGCCTGGACGTCGACCCGGACATCGCCACTGTGGATCGGCAGGGGGAACGGCTCCGCGGGCGGTAGGCCCGTACCGAACCGGCCATCGACCAGCAGCCCCCACACGTTGCCGAAGGTGACCCGCCGGTCGACCAGCTCCTCGATGTCGACACCGCGGTAGCGCAGTGCACCACCGTCTTTATCCGGTTCGGCGATCTCGGTGGTGAAGGCGACGACGCCTTCCAGGCCGGTGACGAACTCTTCCGATACGGCTGCCATGGCCCGATTCTCGCACTAGGGCGGGCGTAGCGTGAGCGCGGTGGCTACACCGGACAATCATGATCTGGCGGCGATGCGTGTCGAGTATGTGGAGAAGGACGGCTGCGGCGATCTCGACGCCCATTGGCTCGGCGACGATCCCGCGACGGGCTGGCTGACGCTCCTGCGCACCTGGCTGGGGGATGCCCAGCGGGCCGGGCTGGCCGAGCCGAACGCCATGGTGGTCGGCACTGTCGACGAGCGGGGAAGGCCTGTGACCCGCACGGTGTTGTGCAAGGGCGTGGACGAATCCGGTATCACCTTCTTCACCAACTACGGCTCCGCCAAGGGCGTGCAGCTGGCTGCCAACCCGTATGCGTCGGCCACCTTCCCGTGGTTCGGCCTCGGCCGGCAGGTGCATATACGCGGCCCCGTGACCAAGGTGTCGGCCGAGACGACTGCCGAGTACTGGTCGAAACGGCCCCGAGGATCGCAGCTCGGCGCCTGGGCGTCGCACCAGTCCCTTCCCATCGGTTCACGCGCTGCGCTCATGGACCAGCTGGCCGAGGTCACCGAGCGGTTCGCCGAACTCGACGCCGTTCCGGTCCCGCCGAACTGGGGCGGCTACCTGATCAGCCCTGAGGTCGTCGAGTTCTGGCAGGGCCGGGAAAATCGGGTACACAACCGCATCCGCGTACACGGCGGTCGGGCCGACCGGCTCCAGCCGTAAACCGTGAGACGCTTCTTCGCCGACACCACCCCGCTGCGCCACCCCGACTTCCGGCGCTTGTGGGTGGCCGGCATACCGACCGTCATCGGCGCCAACCTGACGATCTTCGCGGTACCGGTGCAGCTCTATGTACTCACCCAGAATTCGGCCTACGTCGGGTTGGCCGGCTTGTTCGCGTTGGTGCCACTTGTGGTCTTCGGTCTGTGGGGTGGGGCCTGGGCCGACGCGATGGACCGCAGGCTGCTGCTGATCATCGCCTCGATCGGGCTGGCCGCGGCGTCGTTGCTGTTGTGGGTGCAAGCGGCGCTGGCACTGAACAACGTGTGGGTGGTGCTCGGTCTGCTATCGGTGCAGCAGGCATTCTTCGCGATCAACAGCCCGACCAGATCGGCGGCGATCCCGCGGATGCTGCCCGACGACCAGTTGCCGGCCGCGAACTCGCTGAACATGACGGTCTTCCAGTTCGGTGCGATCGTCGGTCCGCTGCTGGCCGGTCTGCTGCTCAACTGGATGGATCTGTCCACGCTCTATCTCATCGACGCCCTGACCTGTCTGGTACCGATCTGGGCGACATTCCGGCTGGCCCCGATCCCGGCCACCAGCACCGAGGCGGGCTCAGCGAGGTGGGGGTTCGCTGCGGTGCTGGACGGCTTCCGGTATCTGGCGGGGCACCGGGTGGTGCTGATGTCGTTCGTCGTCGATCTCATCGCGATGATCTTCGGGATGCCCCGGGCGTTGTTCCCGCAGATGGCCCATCAGAGCTTCGGCGGCCCGGTGGAGGGCGGCACCGTGATGGCGCTGCTCGCTGCGGCGATGTCCGCCGGGGCGGTGTTCGGTGGTGTGTTCTCGGGCTGGCTGCCGCGGATCCGCAGGCAGGGCCTGGCCGTCGTGGTGTCGATCGTGGTGTGGGGGGTGGCGATGATCGGATTCGGAGTGGCCGGTGGGATGGCCCACGGCCGGGCCGGCACGCTGTTGTGGATTGCTTTGGCTTTCTTGGCGGTTGGCGGCGCTGCCGACATGGTGTCGGCGGCGTTCCGGTCGACGATCCTGCAGCAGGCGGCCGCCGACGATGTGCGCGGGCGGCTTCAGGGCGTGTTCACCGTCGTGGTCGCCGGTGGTCCGCGATTGGCCGACGCGGCACACGGCGCGGTCGCGGCGATGGTAGGCACGACGGTGGCCGCGGCGGGCGGTGGATTGCTCGTCGTCATCGGTGTCCTCGTCGCTGCGCTGGCGGTACCGGTGTTCGTGCGTTACCGGGTCGCCCCCGTTTCGGCGCCCGCCGACCTGCGAGATCCCGACAAAGTGTGAACGGCCGGCGACGGCTGCCGAGTTTCTTGAGGTGACGGCAGAGCGTGCGCCGCCAGGCGTGAGGAGTTGGCAGCCCCACGCGGGCAACGCCGACTGAATGCGACTACCTTTTGGTAGAGCAGTCGTAAGGTTCGCAACGACTTCCCAAATAGGACGAAGGGAATCCCGTGGCCGAAAACCCGTCGGGTGAGCAGGAGCACGCCACCCTCAAGTACCCCGGTGGCGAGCTTGACCTGGAAATCGTTCACGCCACCGAGGGCTCGGACGGCATTGCGTTGGGGCCGTTGCTGTCCGAGACCGGGTACACCACCTTCGACGGTGGCTTCGTCAACACCGCCTCCACCAAATCAGCCATCACCTACATCGACGGTGACGCAGGCATCCTGCGTTACCGGGGTATCCCGATCGAGCAGCTGGCGGAGAAGTCGAACTTCATCGAGGTCAGCTACCTACTGATCTATGGTGAGCTGCCAACCGCCGAGCAGCTGGAGCAGTTCACCAACCGGATCCAGCGGCATACTTTGCTGCACGAGGATCTCAAACGGTTCTTCGACGGGTTCCCCCGCAATGCGCATCCGATGCCGGTGCTCTCCAGCGCCGTCAACGCGCTGAGCGCCTACTACCAGGATTCGCTGGATCCGCTCGACAAGAGGCAGGTCGAGCTGTCCACGATCCGGCTGCTGGCGAAACTGCCGACCATTGCCGCCTACGCGTACAAGAAGTCCGAGGGCCAGCCGTTCCTGTACCCGGACAATTCGCTGAGCCTGGTGGAGAACTTCCTGCGCATGACGTTCGGATTCCCGGCCGAACCGTACGAGGTCGATCCCGAGCTGGTCCGGGCGCTCGACATGCTGCTGATCCTCCATGCCGATCACGAGCAGAACTGTTCTACGTCGACGGTGCGGCTCGTGGGTTCGTCGCAGGCCAACCTGTTCACGTCGATCTCCGGCGGTATCAATGCGCTGTGGGGTCCGCTGCACGGTGGCGCCAACCAGGCCGTGCTGGAGATGTTGGAGAAGATCCGCACAGAGCACAGCGACGTTCGCGACTTCGTCAAGAAGGTCAAGAACCGCGACGACGGCGTGAAGCTGATGGGCTTCGGGCACCGCGTCTACAAGAACTACGACCCGCGTGCCCGCATCGTCAAAGAGCAGGCTGACAAGATCCTCGGCAAGCTCGGCGGCGACGACGAGCTGCTCGACATCGCGAAGTCGCTCGAAGAGGTCGCGCTGACCGACGATTTCTTCATCGAGCGCAAGCTCTACCCGAACGTCGACTTCTACACCGGCGTCATCTACCGGGCCATGGGCTTCCCGACCCGCATGTTCACGGTGCTGTTCGCGCTGGGCCGACTGCCGGGCTGGATCGCACACTGGCGGGAGATGCACAGCGAGCCGAACAAGATCGGCCGTCCGCGCCAGGTCTACACGGGCTACACCGAGCGTGACTACATCGACATCGGCACCCGCTGACTTCTTTCGCCGAGCAGACGCCAAGGTCCCCCAAAACGCCGGTTTCGGGGACCTTGGCGTCTGCTCGCGCAATGTTCACGGTGACGATTGTCTCGGACATCGGACTTGCCGCGAGACAATTGTAGTTTCACAATAGTTGTGTGAATACAGCCATCGGTGTCCTCGGCGCTCGGCGCAAGGCGATCATCTTGATCTCCTGCTGCCTGAGCCTGCTGATCGTGTCGATGGACGCCACCATCGTCAACGTTGCGATTCCGAGCATCCGGTCTGCTTTCGGCGCCTCGCCCTCACAACTGCAATGGGTGATCGACGTCTACACCCTGGTGCTGGCTTCATTGCTGCTGCTGTCCGGCGCGACAGCCGACCGGTTCGGCCGTCGTCGCACCTTCCAGCTCGGTTTGACCGTCTTCGCGCTGGCGTCCCTGCTGTGCAGCCTGGCGCCCAACATCGAGCTGCTCATCGCGGCCCGTCTCCTGCAGGCCATCGGCGGCTCGATGCTCAACCCGGTGGCCATGTCGATCATCACGCAGGTGTTCACCGGTCGCGTCGAACGTGCTCGCGCCATCGGCGTGTGGGGCGGCGTGGTCGGCATCTCGATGGCGTTGGGCCCCATCGTCGGTGGAGCACTGATCGAATACGTCGACTGGCGTTCGGTGTTCTGGATCAACCTGCCCATCTGCGCCCTGGCGATCTTGCTGACCGCGATCTTCGTGCCGGAATCCAAATCCGCGACGATGCGCGACGTCGACCCGATCGGTCAGGCGCTCGGTGTCGCGTTCCTGTTCGGCGTCGTCTTCCTGCTCATCGAGGGTCCGGGCTTGGGCTGGACCAATCCCCGCACGCTCGCCGTCGGTGTCGTCGCCCTGGTCGCCTTCGCCGGCTTCCTGCGCTACGAGTCGCGGCGCCGCGACCCGTTCATCGACCTGCGCTTCTTCCGCAGCATCCCGTTCGCATCGGCCACCCTGGTCGCCGTGTGCGCGTTCGCCGCCTACGGTGCGTTCCTGTTCATGATGTCGCTGTATCTGCAAGAGGAACGCGGCTATTCGGCCATGCACACCGGTCTGATCTATCTGCCGGTCGCTGTTGGCGCACTGATCTTTTCGCCGGTGTCGGGGCGTCTGGTGGGCAGGTTCGGCAGCCAGCCGTCCCTGTTGGTGTCCGGAACGATGATCACCGCGGCGACGCTGATGCTGGCTCGGCTGAGCGCCCACACCCCGGTATGGCAACTGCTGGTGATCTTCGCGGTCTTCGGCGTCGGTTTCTCGATGGTCAACGCGCCCATCACCACCACCGCGGTCAGCGGTATGCCGCTGGATAGGGCCGGTGCCGCTTCGGCAGTGGCCTCGACGAGCCGGCAGGTCGGCGTCAGCATCGGCGTGGCGCTGTGCGGTTCGGTGGCGGGTAGCGCCCTGGCGGCCGTCGGCGGCGACTTCGCTGTCGCCGCCAGGCCGTTGTGGTATGTCTGTGCCGCACTGGGTTTGGTGATCATTGTGCTCGGTATCGTGTCGACCTCGGGACGTGCGCTGCGGTCCGCCGAAAAGCTGGCGCCGTTGATCGGCGAGCACCACCGACCGTCGGAGGTAGTTCATGTCGGATGAGCAGGTCCAGCTGCCGGGAATGCAGGCGACCGCCGACGAGGTATGGCGTGCGTTGACGGCCCTGGTGTTCGACAACCGAGACAGCTGGAAGCGCGCGGTGATCGAGCGCAGCGGCCTGCCGTTCAGCCGGATCCGTATCCTGCGCCGGCTGGTCCGGCAACCGATGACGGTCAAACAGCTGGCCCACGCCGCCACTGTCGATGCGCCGGCGGCCACGGTGGCGGTCAACGATCTCGAAGAGCGCGGCCTGGTGGTCCGCACGGTCGATCCGGCCAACCGACGCTGCAAGACGGTGTCGCTGACCGAGGCCGGCCGGGCCGTGGTGGACCAGATCGACGCGGTGGACGACCCGGCGCCAGACGTGCTGACCCGGCTCGACGCCGACGAACTCGACACCTTGCGCGCCATCCTCGCCAAGATCTCGCCGAGCTGACACTGCCGCGTCAGGCCTCCAACACGGCCATCGCCGCGTTGTGCCCGCCGATGCCCGAGACCGCACCACCTCGGTGGGATCCGGAGCCGCACAACAAGATCCGATCATGGGCGGTCGCGACGCCCCAGCGGCGTGCCGGGGTGTCCAGTGGCTCGTCGTCCTCGGCGAACGGCCAGCGCAGCGCGCCGTGGAAGATGTTGCCCGCCGTCATGCCCAGCGTTGCGTCCAGGTCGGCGGTGGTCTTCGCCTCGATGCACAACCGGCCTGCCGAATCCTCCATGAGGACATCCTGAATCGGTTCGGCCAGAACGGAATTCAGTGAATTGAGAACGGCAGAGGTCAACCTGTCGCGCATGCGGTCGGGGTCACCAGCTGCCAGCGCGTGTGGCGTGTGCAGGCCGAACACCGTCAACGTCTGGGCGCCCGCGGCGCGCAGTCGCTCGGACAGGATCGTCGGATCGGTGAGCGAATGACAGTAGATTTCACAGGGCAGGGGATCGGGCACCGAGCCTTCGGCCGCTGCGCGATAGGCATTCCCGAGCTGGCTGTACGTCTCGTTGATGTGGAACGTGCCGCCGAAAGCCTGCTGCGGCGTCACGTTCTCGTCGCGCAACCGAGGCAGTCGGTGCAGCATCAGATTGACCTTCACCTGCGCGCCCGGCGCGGTCTCGGGCGTCGGTTCGCCGAGTAGCCCGGCCAGCACAGTGGGCGTCACGTTGGCCAGCACCACGTCGGCCCCGACCCGGCGCGCTGCCCCGTCCTTGCGGTAGCGCACCTCGCCGTCCGGCGTGACCGAGTAAACGTCGGCGCCGGTGACGATTTCGGCGCCGAATCCCTCCGCGGCGGCGGCCAGCGCGCCGGTGACCGCACCCATACCGCCGATCGGGACATCCCAGTCGCCAGTGCCGCCGCCCGCCAGGTGATAGAGGAAGCAGACGTTCTGGACGAGCGTGGGATCGTCCAGGTCGGCGAAGGTGCCGATCAGGGCGTCGGTGGCGAGCACCCCGCGGACCAGATCGTTGTCGACCGCTTCGGTGATCGCCGCGCCGATCGGCCGGTCGATCAGTGCCTCCCAAACAGCCGCGGCATCGCTGTCCTGGCCGGCCAGTATCTGGCTGCGCAGCTGTTCCCGCGTCTGCAGCGGCTGTAACAGCGTCGGCCAGATCTTCTTGGTGATCAGCGCCGCGCGGCGGTAGAACTCTTCGAAACCGGCAGCGTCGGCCTCGGCCCCGATGGCGGCGAACGACGAATGGGGCCCGATGAGCAGGCCTGTCCGTCCGCCGGTACCGGGATCAGGGGTGTAGGACGCGTAGGTGCGCCGCGCCAGCCGGATTCGGGCGCCGAGATCGTCGACGATGCGCCGCGGCAGCAGGCTGACCAGATACGAATAACGCGACAACCGAGCATCCACGCCGTCGAAGGCGTGTGCGGACACCGCTGCTCCACCTACGTGGTCCAGGCGTTCGAGCACCTGTACCCGACGTCCCGCACGGGCCAGGTACGCGGCGGCCACCAGGCCGTTGTGCCCGCCGCCGACGATGACGGCATCGAATGGGTTCTCGGTCATCGACTCGCCTGCTCAGCCCCGGTAGCCCTCGACCTCGTCGGCCGGACGTACCTGGGCCTCCCGCGGGTCGTGTCCGGTCTCGCGCAGTGCCCTGCGTTGCCGCAGCAGGTCCCAGCACTGGTCGAGGGCGACCTCCAGCGTATGCAGCCGCTGACGCTCGTCGGTTTCGTCGATTTCCCTGCGCTGCAGTCTGGCCCGCAGCTCCTGCTCCTCGGCGACGAGTCGGTGAACTTCGGCGAGGATGTCCTGGTCTTTGGCCACCGGGTCAGTCTGCCCGACTACGGTTGGTCCGGTGAGTACAAAACCTGAGATCGAATTTCCGGACGGCCCGGCTCCCGCCGAACTTGTGATCACCGACGTGGTGGTCGGCGACGGTGCCGAGGCGGTACCCGGTGGAAACGTCGAGGTGCACTATCTCGGCGTCGAGTACGACACCGGTGAGGAATTCGACAGCTCGTGGAATCGTGGCGAGTCGATCGAGTTCCCGCTGCGCGGACTGATCCAGGGCTGGCAGGACGGCATCCCGGGCATGCGGGTCGGTGGACGTCGCAAACTGGTGATCCCGCCCGCGCAGGCGTACGGCCCTGCCGGTTCCGGGCACAGGCTGTCAGGTAAGACGCTGATCTTCGTCATCGATTTGCTCGCTGTTCGCTGACGAGGCCGGGGTGGTGCCAGGCTAGTGAGGCCCCGGCAGGCGCAGTATCAGCCGGGCACCACCCAGCGGACTCGATTCCAAACTGGCTGTCCCGCCGTGTAACTCGGCCTGCTGGGCCACCAGTGCCAGGCCGAGGCCCGAACCCAAGCGGGACGCCGTCGAGCCCCGCGAGAACCGGTCGAACACCACCGTCCGTTCCTCCTCGGGCACGCCGACACCGTCGTCGTCGATGGCGATCTCCACCCCGGCGCGTGAGCTCACGGCCGACAGTTGCACGCGGGTCGCCCCACCGTGCTTGACGGCGTTGGCGATGGCGTTGTCCACCGCAAGACGCAGCCCCGTCGGCAGTCCGACGATGATGACCGTGGGTGTGGGGGCTTGGGACACATCGAGATCCGGGTATATCCGCCTGGCGTCGTGAGCGGCTCGGTCCAGCAGCTCGGTGATGTCGACGGTGACGTGGTCGTCGGTCGTGGTCAGCTCTCCCTGGGCGAGCCGTTCCAGCGCGCCCAGCGTCGCTTCGATCCGCGACTGGGTGCGGATGACGTCGTTGACGACTTCCTCGCGCTGCTCGTCGGGCAGGTCGAGGGTGGCCAGCACCTCCAGATTGGTTCGCATCGCGGTGAGCGGCGTGCGCAACTCGTGTGCCGACACCGCGGCGAAGTCGCGAGCCGAGGCCAGCGCGGCCTTGGTGCGGTCCTGCTCGGACCAGATGCGTTGGAGCATGCCGTTGACGGCGTCGGCGATCTCGACGGCCTCGGTGGCCCCGCGGACCTCGACGTCGGGTGCCTCGTCGCCGGCGTCGATCTGACGGGTCTGCTGGGCGAGGCGTTTGAGCGGACGCACCGCGAAAGCGGTCAGCACCCAACCCAGCACGGTCGCCGCGCCGATGGCGAACACGCAGATCACGATCACCCGACGGTGCAGGTTGTTGGTGTCGGCGATGGTGGCATCGTAGGTGGCCCCGACGGCCACCCACATCGGTCCGGGTGCGGGAATCTGTACCGTGCGCACGCGCCAACGCACACCGTCGATGTAGGTGTCGGCGTATCCGGCGGGCAGCTCGGGCAGCACCACCGTCGAATTGGACGTGACGTCGCCGGCTTGCCGGACGGTGATGACGGCGTCCTGTTCGTTGGGGGAGCGCGGGATCTCGTGCAGACCGCGCGGCAGGAACGGAACGGCGAACCCGGCCGCCTCATCGAGGCGGCGGTCCAGCCGCTCCTTGCGGTCGTTGGTGATGCCGACCCACACGATGGTGCCGACGATGACGACGACGATGGCAGCGCCGATCGCCGTCGCGAACGCCACCCGGGTCCGCAGCGAAGGGGTGCGGCGGAAGATCCGGGTGAGTGGGCTCATGGCCGTTGATTCCTCGCGCAAGCGCTCGTCATGGGTCGTTGATTCCTCGCGCAAGCGCTCGTCATGGGTCGTTGATTCCTCGCGCAAGCGCTCGTCATGGGTCGTTGATTCCTCGCGCAAGCGCTCGTCATGGCGTTACTGGGTCCTCAGGACGAAGCCCACACCGCGCACGGTGTGCAACAAGCGGGGTGCGCCGCCGGCCTCCAGCTTGCGGCGCAGATATCCGATGAACACGTCGACGACGTTGGTGTCGGCGGCAAAGTCGTAACCCCAGACGAGCTCGAGCAACTGGGCCCGTGACAGGACCGCGGTCTTGTGTTCGGCCAGCACGGCCAGCAGGTCGAATTCGCGCTTGGTCAGATCCACGTCGATCCCGTTGACCCGTGCGCGCCGGCCCGGGATGTCCACTTCCAGCGGACCCACCTGGATGGTCTCCGACGAGAACGTTGCCGACGAGCCGCGCCGGCGCAGCAGGGCCTTGACCCGTGCCACCAACTCGGCCAGCACGAACGGTTTCACGAGATAGTCGTCCGCACCCGCCTCCAGCCCGGCCACCCGGTCGTCGACGCTGCTGCGCGCCGAAAGCACGCACACCGGAACGTCGTTGTCCATCGCGCGCAGCGCGGTCACCACGCTGACACCGTCGAGCACTGGCATGTTGATGTCGAGCACGATGGCGTCCGGCCGGGTTTCGGTGGCGCTGCGCAGCGCTTCGGCGCCGTCGACTGCTGTCGACACTTCGAACCCGGACAGCCGCAACCCGCGTTCCAGTGAGGCAAGAACGTCGGGGTCGTCGTCCACCACGAGCACTCGGGGAGAACCCACACCGCCGGCAGCACTGTCCATGCCCGACATCTTGCCCGATGACCACGCCCGATTGCCGCAGGCACGTCTCCTCGAAATCATTCGGTGCTAGCATCCGGCCCTTATGCTGCCTGTGTCGCCGCGGATCATCGTTCAACCCGACGATGGTGTGCAACCGGTTCGGGACTTCATCGCCTCGGCGGAGAAGTCGCTGCTCGTCAAGCAGTTCACTTTCACAGAGCCGTCGTTGGTGGCCGCGGTGATCGAACGGCACCGGGCCGGGGTCGCGGTACGGGTGATGCTCAACCCGCAACGTTCCGGCGGGGATCGGGTCAATGACGAGACGTTCGAACAATTCTCGCGTGCCGGGGTGAGCGTGCAGTGGTCCAATCCGACGTTCTATGTGACACACGAGAAGTCGATCGTGGTGGACGGGCAATCCGCGTTGGTGGCCACTTTCAACTTGTGCGAGAAGTACTTCACGCTCACCCGCGACTACGGCGTCATCACCACCGACAGTGCGCAGGTGGCCCAGATCGTCGAGGTTTTCGACGCGGACTGGTCCCACGCCGACTGGGAGCCGACGGTCTATCGCGGGCTGCTGTGGAGCAACTCGAATTCGCGCTATCACATGGCGAAACTCATCGACACCGCCGAGCACCGGTTGCGGATCCAGCATCCCAAGTACGTCGACGCCGTGATCCTCGACCACATCGCTGCAGCGGTGGGCCGCGGGGTCCACGTCCATGTGCTGTGCGGCGGCCGGCACGGGATCAGCGACTGGGACATCCTCGACACCTTCGCCTCGCTGCGGACCCTGCGTCGATTCGGGGTGAAGGTACGCAAACAGAAGAATCTGCGGGTGCACGCCAAGCTCGTCATCGTCGATGACAAACAGGCTCTGGTCGGTTCGATGAACATCGACCGCAGCGCCTTCGACCTGCGTCGTGAATTGGGCATCACGGTCGAGGATCCGGCCGCCATCAAGGAATTGGGCCAGGTGTTCGACGCCGACTGGGAAACCTCGCACCATTACGAACCGCCGGACCCGCTCGACCCGTCGCGGCATCACGAGGACGATTTCCCGCACGACCCGGATCTGGTCCATGAGTGAGCAGCTCGACCCTCCAGTGCAGCGCGTTTCACTGTTCGACCTGGCATGGACGTTCAACCACATCGCGCTGGCCTCGTTCGGTGGCGGGCTGTCGGCCTGGTCGCGCGAGGTGCTGGTGGTGGAGAAGGGGTGGCTCGGCGAGGCCGAGTTCCTGTCGGCGATGACGATGTGCCGCATCCTGCCCGGGGCCAACCAGGTCAACATGGCGGTATTCGCCGGCACCAAGATGCGCGGCATGGCCGGTGCCGCGGCCGCGGTGCTCGGATTGTGCGCCGTGCCGCTGGTGATCGTGCTGGCGCTGTCGTTCGCGTACTTCCGGTTCAAGGAGGTGCCCGCGGTCAAGGGAGTGCTGCACGGGGCGTCGGCGGCCGCGGTCGCCCTGACGCTGACCATGGTGATCAAGACCGGGCAGAAGTGCCTCACGGGCGTGGTGCCTGTGCTGTTGTTCGCCGGAGCATTCGTACTCAACGGGGCGCTGCGCTTCCCACTGCTCGGGACACTGGCGATCCTGGCGCCGATCAGCTTGATCTGGGCGTGGCCGCGGGGCGCCAGCGAGCAGCCGGCTGCGGATCGCGCATGAGGGCCGTGGCGTGAATACCCACGCGTTGGCTACGTATGCGCAGCTGATCGGGCTGTTCGGCATGCTGTCGTTGCTGTCCATCGGCGGCGGCAACGTGGTTCTGCCGGAGATGCACATGCACGCCGTCAACGGCAGGCACTGGCTCACCAACGGCCAGTTCGCGGACCTCTTCTCGATTTCCCAGACCGCGCCGGGGCCGAGCATCCTGATCGTGTCGATGGTCGGCTACGGGGCCGGCCTGCAGGCAGCCGGGATTCCCGGCGCGATCATCGGCGGCGTCCTCTCGATGGCGGCGATGGTGCTTCCCGCCGCCACGTTCGTCTACGTCGTCACGCTGTTCTGGCAGAAGGCCGAGCGATCCAAGCTGCGCCGGGCCGTCGAGAAGGGCTTCGCGCCCTTGACGGTTGGGCTGATCCTGGCCACGTCGCTGGTTATGAGCCGGGCCGCCGACCACGACTGGCGGGCCTACAGCATCACGGCGGTGTGCACCGCAGTGTTCCTGCTCACCAAGATCAATCCTCTTGTCGTGGTCGCCGCGGCCGGGGTGATCGGGTATTTCGGTTTCATCTGAGCCGCGTCCGGGAAGTCGTTGACCTCATCAATTGTGGCTCTTGTGACGTATCTGTGGGTCATTGACGGCCGGGTAGGGCTGGTCGGTGTCCTCCGAGGGTGAGCATGGCTAGGGCGATCAGGGGTTCGGGGGTGGCGAAGCCGAAGGCTATGCGGGTGAGGAGTCGGATCTTGGTGTTGGCCGATTCGATGAGCCCGTTGGATAGTCCGTGTTCGATGGAGGCCAGGATCTGCCTGCGGTGGCGGGTGATGCGTTGTTGCAGCAAGACGAATGCTTCGATGCGGCAGCGCCGCGCCCAGGAGACCCATTTGTCGAGTGCTTCGGCGGCCTCGTCCACGGACAGTTTGAAGATCGTGCGTAGGGCTTCTTTGAGCAGGTAGGCACGGTAGAGCCGAGGGTCGGTCTTGGCGATCCATTCCAGTTTCGCCTGTTGCCGCTCGCTCAGGTTCTCCGGGTTCTTCCACAGCGCAAACCTGGTGCGCTTCAAGGCTTTCGCTTCTCCGGTGGCCACGGTGACACGCCGGCCAGCGACCCACCCGTGGCGCTGGGTGTGACCTGCTCGTCGGGCAGCGTTCCACGCCTGGCGACGCACCTCATCGAGTGCCTCGTTGGCCCAGCCGACAACATGAAACGGGTCAGCGCAGCGGATCGCGCCGGGGCAGCGATCGGCGACCACGTCGGCGATCCATTCGGCCCCGTCGGCGCTGACATGGGTGATCCGAGCGCACCGACCTGCACCGGAGGCTTCCAGGGAATCGAAGAAGGCGCGCACGGTCGCCCGATCGCGGCCGGTGTTGGCCCACACCAGCCGGCCGCTGTCATGGTCGACCACGATGGTCAGGTACTTGTGGTGGCGTTTGTAGGAGATCTCATCGATCCCGATCCGGGTCAGGTCGGCGAATGCGTCGATCCCGGCGGCGGTATCGGCCCACACCCGCGCGATGATCGATCCGACGGTGCGCCAAGCGATCCGCATCAGCTCGGTGATCGCTCGTTTGGAGCAGTGGGTAGCCAACCAGGCCACCTGCTGATCGAATGCGCGGGTGTGCCCGGCGCCGTGCCGAGCCCACGGGACCTGACACACCGTCGGCCCGTGGGTAGCACAGTCGACTCGCGGAATATCGGCTTCCAGGAACACCTCGATGGTGCCCATGTCCAGGGCGCGCCAGCGCCGCCGGCCCTGACCGCGGTCGTACCAGCGGGCCCGCGCACCGCAGGTTCCGCACCGCCCCCGGGCTGCTCGACGGGGCCGCACATGGGCCACAACCACCTGCGCTGCCTCATCGAACTCGACGTCGTCGATCACCGTGTTCTGGACGCACAACACCGCACGCCATAAGCTGGCATTCCGCACGCCGTTCTCCGTTCTATGAGTTTTTGACCTTCGACAAGCCAAAAACCTAGACCGAGAACGGCGTCCGGCCATTCAGGCGCAATCAACCACCCACAGATACGTCACAAGAGCCTCAATTGTTGAGGTTTTACGGTGAGGGTCATGAGTGTGGGAACGGTGATGTTCTTCATCTGATCGGCCGCTCAGCAGCGTGCGATAAATCGATTGCAACAGATGGGAAAATTGGGGACTAGTGGCTGAATCCGTAGCAGATGCTCTTCGTTCCGCGCCGGCGATCGCTGACCGACCGGCGCGGATTCGCGGCAGCTCGGATCTGTGGCGATTGCTGCCGTATCTCCTGCCATATCGCACACGCTGGATCGGGATGCTCGTGGTCGCGGTGGTCAGCCTGGGTACCACGGTGGCGATCCCACTGATGACCAAGGCCGTGATCGACGGCCCGGTGCGTCACCAGGATCAGCACGGCCTGTGGCTACTGGGCGCGGCCGCACTGGGTGTCGGTGTCTCCGAGGCCGTGTTGTGGTTCATCCGCCGCTGGCTCGTGGCGCGGGCCACCATGGGCATCGAGGCCGATATCCGCAAGGATCTCTACGCGCGGCTGCAGGTGCTGCCGATGAGTTTCCACGGTCGCTGGCAGTCCGGGCAGCTGTTGTCGCGGGTGATGAACGATCTGTCGACCATCCGCAGGTTCCTGTCGTTCGGGCTGGTGTTCCTGATCCTCAACGCGCTGCAGATCGTCGTGGTCACCGCGATTCTGCTGGCCATGTACTGGCCGCTGGGTGTCGTGGTACTGGTGTCGATCGTGCCGATCGCGGCCACCGTTCTCCATTTCGAACGCGAGTACACCCGGCTGTCGAGGCTTGCTCAAGACCAGACCGGCCATGTCGCAACGCATGTCGAGGAGTCGGCGTTGGGTATGCGCGTCGTGAAGTCGTTCGGCCGCGAGGACTACGCGTACGACCGGTTCGACGAGCAGGCCAGCCGGCTGCACGATACCCAGGTCGACCGGGTGACGGTATCGGCGAAATTCTGGACCCTGCTTGAGGTTATCCCCAACCTGACGCTCATCGTCGTGCTGGGGCTCGGTGCGTACGCTGCCGGTCACGGCTACGTCACCATGGGCACACTGGTCGCGTTCATCACGATGATGCTGTCGCTGGTGTGGCCCATCGCGTCGCTGGGGTTCTTGCTGTCGATGACCCAGGAATCGTTCACCGCAGCCAACCGGATCGCCGAGATCTTCGATGCGCCACGGGAGATCACCGATGGCCCGCACGACGTGGCACCGCACGGTGGCCGGCTCGAGCTGCGTGACGTCGGTTTTCGGTTCCCCGACAGCGACGCGTGGGTGCTGCGCCATGTCGACTTGACCGTCGAGCCGGGTGAGACGGTGGCGCTGGTCGGTTCGACCGGTTCGGGCAAGTCGGTGCTGGCCGCGCTGTTCTCCCGGCTCTACGACGTCACCGAGGGACAGATCCTTATCGACGGCAAGGACATTCGGGAGCTGAGCCTGCCCGCACTGCGCGCGACGGTGGCCACCGCGTTCGAAGATCCGACGCTGTTCTCCATGTCGGTGGCCGAGAACCTGCGGCTGGGGCATCCTCGGGCGACGAACGAGGAACTCGCGCAGGCCATCGACGTCGCGGCCGCGCAGTTCGTCTACGATCTGCCGTTCGGTCTCGACACCCGCATCGGCGAGCAGGGCATGACCCTGTCCGGTGGTCAGCGGCAACGGCTTTCGCTGGCCCGCGCGATCCTGGCCGGTCCCAAGATCCTGGTGCTCGACGACACGCTGTCGGCGCTCGACGTGCACACCGAGGCCGCGGTGACCGAGGCGCTGGGCCGCATCCTGCGGGACGTCACCGGCATTGTGGTTGCACACCGGGCGTCGACCGTGCTGCTGGCGGACAAGGTCGCGCTGCTGCAGAACGGCACCATCACGCACGTCGGCACGCACGCCGAACTGCTCGCCGAGGTGCCGCAGTATCGCTACCTGCTGGCCGCCGACGACGAGCCCGCGACGATCGGAGGTGGGAGTCGATGACTGCGGTCGAGACCGACGGCTGGCGCGGGCGCGTCAGGGACGACGCCGACGACGACCTGCCCATCGACGAGAGCGTCCCGCGCCGCCGCGAGGCCAGGGCATTGCTCGGCTCACTGCTGCGGCCCTACCGGTGGGCCGTCGCCGTGCTGGCACTCGTCGTTATCGTGGAAAACGTTGCGCGTCTTGCTGTCCCGCTGCTCGTGCAACGTGGTATCGACCGCGGCATCCCGCCCATCGTCGACGGCGGTTCGGCGCATGAGCTGATGGTCATCGTCGGCACCCTGTGCGCGGTAGTGGTGGTGCAGGCGGTCAGCCGGATGTTCTTCCTGCGCCGCTCCGGCCGCATCGGGCAGAAGGTGCTACTGGAATTGCGCCGTCGCGTGTTCCGGCATTTCCAGCGTCTCGATGTCGCGTTCCACGACCGCTACACGTCGGGCCGCGTGGTCAGTCGCTCGACCAATGATGTCGAGGCCATCCAGGACATGCTGGAGACCGGTTTCGACAGCCTGATCACCGCGGTGCTGACGCTGTTCGGAACGGCGATTCTGCTGGTGGCGCTGGACTGGCGGCTGGGTCTGATGTGCCTGGCGGCCTTCCCGATTCTGGTGGCGCTGGTGTGGTGGTTCCGCAACGAGTCGGCCAAGACCTACCGGCTGGTGCGGGAAAGCGCCGCACTGGTGATCGTGCAGTTCGTCGAGACCATGACGGGCATCAAGGCGGTACAGGCCTATCGCCGTGAGCCGCGCAACCAGGAGATCTTCTCCGACATCGCCGACGGATATCGCGCGATCAACGAGAAGACGTTCAAGCTGCTGGCGATCTTCATGCCTGGCGTCAAACTCGTCGGCAACATCACCACGGGCGTGGTGCTGCTCTACGGCGGTTCCCGGGTGCTGCACGACGATATGACGGTCGGCACGCTCGCGGCGTTCCTGCTGTACCTGCGGATGTTCTTCGAGCCGATGCAGGAGATCTCGCAGTTCTTCAACACCTTCCAGTCGGCCTCGTCGGCGCTGGAGAAGTTGGCCGGTGTACTGACCGAGCGTCCCGGCATCGCCGACCCGCAACATCCGGTGAAGCTGTCGAACATCAAGGGCAACATCGAGTTCCGCGATGTGACATTCGGCTATGCCCTCGGCCGGACGGTGCTGCCGGGGCTGAATGTCCGGGTGCCTGCCGGGCAGACGGTGGCTCTGGTGGGCACCACCGGTGCCGGCAAGACGACGATCGCCAAACTGATCGCGCGGTTCTACGATCCGACCTCGGGAGCAGTGACACTCGACGGTGTGGACCTGCGTGACCTGTCGCAGTCCGAACTACGCCGGCACATCGTGATGGTCACCCAGGAGAACTTCATGTTCGAGGGCACCGTGGCCGACAACATCCGGTTCGGCCGCCCCGATGCCACCGATGACGAGGTGCGGGCAGCTGCGATCGCGGTGGGCGCGGACCGGTTCATCGACGCACTGGCCGACGGGTATGACACCGACGTCGCCAAGCGCGGCGGCAGGCTCTCGGCGGGGCAACGGCAACTGGTGGCGTTCGCCCGGGCGTTCCTGGCCGATCCGGCGGTGCTGATCCTCGACGAGGCCACGTCATCACTCGACGTCCCCAGCGAGCGGATGGTGCAGCGGGCACTGGAAACCGTGCTCGCAGACCGCACCGCGCTGGTGATCGCCCACCGGTTGTCCACAGTGCAAATCGCCGACCGGGTGCTGGTGCTCGAACACGGACGCATCGTCGAGGACGGGCCGCCGTCCGAGCTCATCGAGCGCGACGGCCACTACGCCGAACTGCACCGCGCCTGGGTGGACTCGCTGGCCTGACGGCGCTCACGCTTCGAGTTCGCCGGCGATCCCACGTTCGATGGCTGCCCGGGCGGTGGCCGGCAGCACGAACAGACCGTCGAGCTCCCGGCGCGCCTTACTGTAGGCGTTCTGCCGCTCCTGGGGTGTGGCCGCCGCATCGGAGGCAAGTCTGAGCAGCTGCTGGGCGCGCGCCAGCCGCTCCTGATCCTCTGGGGAGAAATCGCTGCGCCGCCGCCGGATTGCCTCGGCCTCGGCGACTTCGAATGCCGAGGCGTACTCGTGCACAGCGTCGCGATACTCCAATTGGGCGTCACGGTCGCCGAGCATGTCCTCGAGTTTGTCGGGACGCAGCCACTCCGCGCGGCTGCGCGTCTTGTGAAAGGCGATGGTCAGCGGCTCACGCATATCGGTCATGAGCGGGAAATCCAGCAGCTTGGCGATGTCCATCTCGTAGTCCAGCCACCGGGCATTGGTGCAGTCGTGCTGTTCGAGCAGCTTCTTGAGTTCCCGCTGCGCGGCCGAGTCCGACATCTTGGCGCTACCTGCGGCGCGCGCCAGCTCGATCTTGGTCTGCTGCTTGATGCGGTAGCGCTCCAGACGACGCTCGGCCCGGCGTTCGTTGGCGGCGGCGACCGCTTTGATCCCACCGCCGATCGCGCCGCCGAGCGGAAAGATCAGCCACCAGAAGTTCCCGGCGAACTGCAGCATCGGCTCCACCACCCCAGGATGCCATCGGGACAGGGGATGGGCGTCGCCCTCACGTAACGCCAGGGCGGAACATCCGCGCAAACCCCGCCACCAAGTTACGAGCGCGAACCTCGGCGTCAGGCGCGATATACCCTGCGGGGCGCTGTGACGAGTGTGTAGGTTCCGGTGGCGACAGGCCAAAAACGCCTCGACAAGCTACACACTCGCCACAGCGGCCGGCGCAGCACATCACCGACTCAACGCGTTTTGATCGACCGAGCTTTCACGGTCAACCGGGCAATCCGATCCGGCGGTAGCGGTGCAGGCGCATGCCGATCCGCTCGGCGTCGGGCATGGTGCGCAGCCGGTGCAGTTCACCGGCGATGGTCGCCGACAGCCGTGCGGTGAATTCCGTCGGTTCGTCGGCGGCGTCCGGCCGCTCGGCCACGATGGCGTCGACGATCCCGTTGTGTAACAGATCCGTGGACCGGATGCCTTGTGCGGCAGACAGTTCCGGGGCATGTGCGGTATCGCGGAACACGATCGCGCTGGCCCCCTCGGGTGGCAGCGGGGCCAGCCAGCCGTTGGCGGCGGCCAGCACTCGGTCGGCGGGCACCATCGCCAGCGCCGGCCCGCCACTGCCCTGGCCCAGCAGCACCGACACCGTCGGCACTTCCAGCGTCACCAATTCGGCCAGGCAGCGGGCGATCTCGCCGGCGAGGCCGCCCTGCTCCGCCTCGGCCGACAAGGCCGGGCCCGCGGTGTCGATCATCGACACCAGCGGCAGGCGCAAGCCGGCGGCCAGCGCCATGCCGCGCCGGGCCTCGCGCAGCGCCGCCGGACCGACCATGCCGATGCGCTGCTGGCCGAGCACCACGGCGGGCTGTCCGCCAAAGCGTGCCAGCGCCAACAACATCTGCCCCGAACCGCCACCCGTACCCGACAGCAGCACGCGATCCGTGGCACCGTGCTTCAGCACGTACTCGGCGCCGGGCCGGTCCGGTCGGCGTGACGCGGTCACCGAATCCCAGGCCGGCACGTCGGGCGGCGACGCCGGCGGCGGTTCGGGCGGTGGTGCCCCAGGGGAGTCGCACATCACCGTCAGGGTGCGGTGCAGCACCGCGCGCAGCGCCTCCACCGGCACCACGCCGTCGATGACGCCGTGCTGGAAGAGGTTCTCCGCGGTCTGCACGCCGGACGGGAATTTCTCGCCGTAGAGCTGCTCGTACACCCGGGGACCGAGGAACCCGATCAGCGCGCCGGGCGCGGCGGCGGTGACGTGACCCAGTGATCCCCACGACGCGAACACCCCGCCGGTGGTGGGATGGCGCAGGTAGACGATGTAGGGCAGATGGGCCCGCTTGTGCAGCTCGACGGCGGCGGCGATCTTGACCATCTGCAGGAACGCGACGGTGCCCTCCTGCATCCGCGTGCCGCCCGAGCTCGGCGACGCCAGCAGCGGCAGCCCCTCAGCCGTCGCGCGGGCGACCGCCGCGGTGATCCGTTCAGCGGCGGCCACCCCGATCGACCCGGCCAGAAAGTCGAACTCGCAGGCCAGGACCGCGACGCGACGGCCGAACACCGTGCCCTCCCCGGTGATCACCGACTCGTCCAGGCCGGTCTTCTCCTGCGCTTGCGCCAATTCGCGCCGGTACTCGTCACTGGCGGCGGCCTCCAGCGGTGGCGCGTCCCAGCTGACGAACGAACCCTCGTCCAGCACGGCATCACGTAGCGCAAGGGCGCCGATACGACTCACAGCAGAAGGCTAACCTGACTGGCCAGCTGGTCAGCGGTGAGAACTGCGCAGACCGGCGACCTCGAAGTACATGGTTAGGCTGGCGACATGATTGGTGTCACCCGAGACGGCAATGTCCTGACTCTGGAGTTACAACGTCAAGAGCGGCGCAACGCGCTGAACTGTGAACTCGTCGACAGCCTGCGCGAAGCGGTCGAAAGCGCGGCCGGCGAGGATGTCCGCGCGATCGTGCTGACCGGCCAGGGCCCGGTGTTCAGCTCCGGTGCTGATCTGACCGACGCGACGGGTATGGCCGAGAAGCTGCCCGACAAGGCCCTGGCTCTGAACCTCGCGATCGACAAGACGCCGGTTCCGGTCATCGGCGCCATCAACGGCCCGGCGATCGGCGCCGGGGTGATCCTGTCCATGATCTGCGATCTGCGGGTGGTGGACGCCTCCGCGTACTTCCAGTTTCCCGTCGCCAAATACGGCCTGGCTCTTGATAACTGGAGCATCCGCCGACTGACTTCGCTGGTCGGCCACGGCCGGGCCCGCGGCATGCTGCTGGCCGCCGAGAAGCTCACGGCCGAAGCGGCACTGCAGACCGGCATGGCCAACCGCATCGGCACGCTCGTCGACGCGCAGAAGTGGGCCGCCGAGATCGCCGGCTTTGCGCCGCTGGCCCTGCAGCATGCCAAACGGGTGCTCAACGATGACGGTGCCTATGAAGAACAGTGGCCTGAGCACAAGGAACTGTTCGACAAGGCGTGGTCCAGCGGCGACGTCATCGAGGCGCAGGTGGCGCGGATGCAGAAGCGGCCACCGAACTTCACCGGGGCCTGAGGTGTTGCGCGCTGCGCTGCGATTCGGGGTCCGGTCCACCTCGCTGCTTGCCGGTGGTTGGTTGTTGCGTGCGCTGAGCGGCACGGCAGCTGCTGTGGGCGCCGGCCAGCGGGAGATCCGGCCGGTGGTCCAGCGGTCCCCGCAGTACACCGGCGGGGTCTTCGTCAACATCGAACCGGCGTCGCCGGGCATCAGCATGGACCGCGAGGTGCGGCGTCTGCTGATCAGCGAGATGTTCGGCTCCCGCCGCGGACGCGAGGAGCAATATGGCCGGGGCGCTAGCTGGCCGGTCGGCCCGATCCCGCTGGCCGAACCGGTCGATGGGCCGGCGGGGGAGTGCGCGGTGTCGTGGTATGGCCATTCCAGTGCGCTGGTCGAGGTCGACGGGTACCGGGTGCTGGCCGATCCGATCTGGAGTCGCCGCTGCTCACCGTCGCGGGTCGTCGGGCCGCAACGGCTGCACGAACCGCCCCTGGCGCTGGATGAACTGCCCGCGATCGACGCGGTGCTGATCAGCCATGACCACTACGACCATCTCGACATCGACACTGTCATCGGGCTGGCCCGGACCCAGCGGGCACCGTTCGTGGTGCCGCTGGGGATCGGCGTGCATCTGCGCAAGTGGGGTATCCCGGAGCCGCGCATCGTCGAGCTGGATTGGAACGAAAGCCACCGCATCGGTGAGCTGACCCTGGTGTGCACGCCGGCTCGACACTTCTCCGGGCGGACGTTGCGCCGCAACACCACGCTGTGGGCGTCGTGGGCGATCGTCGGGCCGCGCCACCGCGCATTCTTCGGCGGAGATACCGGCTACACCAAGAGTTTTGCCGAGATCGGTGCGGACCACGGACCCTTCAATCTGACGCTGCTGCCGATCGGGGCCTATCACCCGGCATGGCCGGATATCCACATGAACCCGGAGGAGGCGGTGCGCGCTCACCTGGACTTCACGGAGTCCGGGCTGCTGGTGCCGATCCACTGGGCAACGTTCCGGTTGGCGCCGCATCCGTGGGCCGAGCCGGTGCAGCGGTTGCTGGCTGCCGCGGACCCGGCGGGTATCCAGGTTGCCGTACCGCGGCCGGGACAGCGGGTCGATCACCAGTCGCCCACACTGGACCCGTGGTGGCAGCTGTAGCGCCATTGGCCCGAATACCCGCAGGATTGCGGGCATACTCGCGTGCTGTGAACACCGTTCGTTCCTTCGCCGGCCTTGTGCTGGGGCTGGCCCTGTTGACCGGCTGCACCGGGCCGTCCGAACCTGCGCGGCAACTCAGTGAGCTGCCGCCACCGCTGGTGCCGGCGTTACCGCTGCCCGATGACGCTGTGGCGAAAGCGGTGGACAAACTCGACGGTATCGCCACCGAGCTCATGCGTTCGTCCGGTATCCCCGGGTTGGCAGTTGCTGTGGTGCACGGTGGAAAAACCGTGTATGCCAAGGGCTTCGGTGTACGTGACGTGCGCAACGGCGACGGTCCGGACAATCGGGTCGACGCCGATACGGTGTTCCAGCTGGCGTCGCTGTCCAAATCGCTGTCGGCCACGGTCGTCGCCCACCAAGTCGGGACTGGGGCGATCGGCTGGGACACCCCGATCGTCTCGAAACTGCCGTGGTTTGCGCTTTCCGATCCGACCACCACCGGCCTGGTCACCGTCGGTGATCTGTTCGCGCACCGGTCCGGGCTGCCCGACCACGCCGGGGACAAGCTCGAAGACCTGGGCTACGACCGACGTGAGGTGATCGGCCGGTTGCGCATGCTGCCCTTGGAGCCGTTCCGGATCTCGTACGCCTACACCAACTTCGGTTTCACCGCCGCTGCCGAGGCGGTCGCCACCGGCGCAGGCAGGAGCTGGGAGGATCTGTCGCAGGACGTGCTCTACCGTCCGCTGGGGATGAACGCGACGAGTTCGCGCTTCGCCGACTATGCCGCCCGGCCGGACCGCGCCGTCGGCCACATCCGGATCGGTGATCGCTACGAGCCGCGGTACGTGCGCGACGCCGACGCGCAATCCCCGGCCGGCGGGGTCAGCTCATCGCTCAACGACGTGGCCCGCTGGCTGAGGATGGTGCTGGCTGACGGCAACTTCGACGGACGCCAGATCGTGGACCCCAAGGCGCTGTTGCCGGCAGTCACGCCGCAGGTGGTGTCCGCCCGGGCCACCGAACCGGCGATGCGGTCGGGTTTCTACGGCTATGGATTCAATGTCGGCTCGACCTCGGCGGCCCGCATGCAGCTCAGCCATTCCGGAGCGTTCGATCTCGGAGCGGCCACCAACTTCCTCATCATTCCGTCTGCCGATGTTGCGATCGTCGCGTTGACCAATGCCACTCCGACTGGCATCCCGGAGACCCTGACCGCAGAGTTCGCCGACCTCGTGCAGTTCGGTGAGGTACGTGAGGACTGGCGCACGCTCTACGCCAATGCGTTCGCGCCGATGGATGCGCCCGAGGGAGCCCTGGTGGGCAAGCGCCCACCGGCCAATCCGGCTCCCGCCAAACCTCTTTCGGCTTACACAGGCGTGTATCGCAACGACTATTGGGGGCCCGCCACCGTCACCGAGGTGGATGGCAAGTTGATGCTGGCGCTGGGTTCGAAGTTGTGGGTACCCCTCGGGCATTGGGATGGTGACGTCTTCACCTTCATGTTCGTCACCGAGAACGCCCCGCCGGGAACGGTTTCCAAGGCGACGTTCGCCGGTGACAAGCTGACACTTGAGTATTACGACGAGGACGGAATGGGGACTTTTTTCCGATGAGCCGCTTGCGCGAAGAGAATTGAGTACCGATGAGCCGCTTGCGCGAAGAGAATTGAGTACCGATGAGCCGCTTGCGCGAAGAGAGAAAGTGCCGATGAGCCCGTTGCGTGAGGAGAGTTCAGTACCGGTGACGACCATGACATCCGCCGGGCTGACCGATGCCGAAGTCGCCCAGCGGGTCGCCGAAGGCAAGACCAACGATGTGCCGACTCGTGCCGCGCGCAGCGTCTCGGACATCGTGCGGGCCAACGTCTTCACCCGCATCAACGCGATCCTGAGTGTGCTGTTCCTCATCGTGCTGTCGACCGGCTCGGTGATCAACGGGGCATTCGGGCTGCTGATCATCGCCAACAGCGCTATCGGCATCATCCAGGAGCTGCGGGCTAAGCAGACTCTGGACAAGCTGGCCATCGTCGGGCAGGCGAAACCCAAGGTGCGTAGGCAATCCGGCAGTGAGCCGCGGCTGCCCAGTGAGGTCGTGCTCGACGACGTCATCGAGCTGGGTCCGGGTGACCAGATCATCGTGGACGGTGAGGTCCTGGAGGAGTCCAGTCTCGAGATCGACGAGTCGTTGCTCACCGGCGAGGCCGATCCGATCGTCAAGCACGTCGGCGATGCCGTGATGTCCGGCAGTTTCGTGGTGGCAGGCGCCGGGGCCTACCGCGCCACGAAAGTCGGGCGCGAGGCCTATGCCGCCAAGCTTGCCGAAGAGGCCTCGAAGTTCACGTTGGTCAAATCCGAACTGCGTAACGGCATCAACAAGATCCTTCAGTTCATCACCTATCTTCTGGTGCCTGCCGGGCTGCTGACCATCTACACGCAACTGTTCACCACCCGGGCCGACTGGCATGACGCGGTACTGCGCATGGTCGGGGCGCTGGTGCCGATGGTGCCCGAAGGGCTGGTGCTGATGACGTCGATCGCGTTCGCGGTCGGGGTGGTGCGGCTGGGCCGCCGGCAGTGCTTGGTCAACGAGTTGCCCGCGATCGAGGGGCTGGCCCGGGTGGACGTGGTGTGCGCCGACAAGACCGGCACGTTGACCGAGAACGGCATGCGGGTCAGCGATCTGAAGACCCTTGAACAACAAAACGTGCCTGACGTGCTGGCCCAGCTCGCGGCCGACGATGCCAGGCCCAACGCCAGTATGGCCGCCATCGGCGAGGCGTATCGGATGCCGCCGGGGTGGACGGCCACCGCGACGGCGCCGTTCAAATCTGCGACCAAATGGAGCGGCGCGTCCTACGGTGAGCACGGCAACTGGGTGATCGGTGCGCCGGATGTATTGCTGGATCCGGCTTCTCCGGTGGCAGAAGAAGCCGAGCAGATCGGCGCGCAGGGACTGCGGGTGCTGCTGCTCGGCTCCTCCGACCTGCCGGTCGACGCGCCGCAGGCCCCGGGCGTCGTCACCCCGGTGGCTCTGGTGGTGCTGGAGCAGCGGGTGCGGCCCGACGCTCGCGACACACTGGAATACTTTGCCTCACAACATGTCACGGTCAAGGTAATCTCCGGGGACAACGCGGTGTCGGTGGGTGCGGTGGCCGCGAAGCTGGGGCTGCACGGGGAAACCCTGGATGCTCGCCGGCTGCCCGAGGAGCCCGAGGAGCTGGCCGACACGCTGGAGGAGTACACCACGTTCGGTCGGGTGCGGCCGGACCAGAAGCGCGCGATGGTGCATGCGCTGCAGTCGCGCGGACACAACGTCGCGATGACCGGCGACGGCGTCAACGACGTGCTCGCGCTCAAGGACGCCGACATCGGCGTCGCGATGGGGTCGGGCAGCCCGGCGTCGCGGGCTGTGGCGCAGATCGTGCTGCTGGACAACAAGTTCGCGACGCTGCCCTATGTGGTCGGCGAGGGTCGCCGCGTGATCGGCAATATCGAGCGGGTGTCGAATCTGTTCCTGACCAAGACCGTCTACTCGGTGCTGTTGGCCATCCTGGTGGCGTGTGCGGGGTTGTCGTCGCGGTTCTTCGGCACTGATCCGCTGTTGTTTCCGTTCCAGCCGATCCACGTCACCATCGCCGCCTGGTTCACCATTGGTATCCCGGCGTTCATCCTGTCGCTGGCACCGAATACCGAGCGGGCCCACCCGGGATTCGTGCGTCGCGTCATGACGGCGGCCTTGCCGTCGGGTCTGGTGGTGGGCACCACCACGTTTGTGTCCTATCTGATCGCGTATCAGGGCCGTGCGGCGAGTGAAACCGAACAGACGCAGGCCTCGACTGCCGCCCTGATCACGTTGCTGGTGTCATCGCTGTGGGTGCTGTCCGTGGTGGCAAGGCCCTACGAGTGGTGGCGAGTGGCTCTGGTCGTGGTGTCGGGTCTGGCCTATGTGGTGATCTTTTCCCTGCCGCTGGCCCAGCGTCTGTTCATGCTGGATCCTTCCAATCTCGCGGTGACCTCGGTTGCCCTTGGGATCGGCCTGATCGGTGCGGTGATCATCGAAGTGTTGTGGTGGGTGCAGGGCGCTGTGCTGGGTGAACGGCGGCGCTTGTGGAGATAGCTGAGACGCGGCAGACTGGCGGCGAAATGCGTCCCGCGTTTCCGACGAGTCTCAGACGATAGGGTGGGCACATGAGTTTCCTGGACAAGGCCAAAGACCTGCTGTCGCAAAACGCCGACAAGGTGGACACCGCCATCGACAAGGCAGGCGACATGCTCGACGAGAAGACCGACGGCAAATTCTCGAGCGTTGTGGACAAGGTGCAGGATGCCGCCAAGAATGCCATCCACAAGGACGAGCCGACGCAATAATCTATGGCGAAACTTTCTGTCTCCGTTGACGTTCCACTGCCACCGGAGAAGGCCTGGGAATATGCCTCGGATCTGTCTCGCTACGACGAGTGGTTGAGCATTCACCGGGCGTGGCGGTCGAAGCTGCCGGAAACCCTGGAAAAGGGCACGGTCATCGACTCGATCGTCGAGGTCAAAGGCATGCTGAACCGCATCAAGTGGACGCTCGTGCACTACCGACCGCCGGAGGCTCTGACCCTCAATGGCGACGGCCGGGGTGGGGTCAAGGTCAAGCTGCTCGGCAAGATCAAACCGGCGGTGGTCGACGGCGGCGAGGGGGCGACGGTGACGTTCGACGTGCATCTCGGCGGCCCGGCGCTGTTCGGGCCGATCGGCGTGGTCGTGGCGGCTGCGCTCCGCAGTGATATTCAGAACTCCCTGAACAAGTTCAAGTCCCTGTACGCCCCGTAACGTTCTCCGCCGAGCAGACGCGGCGGTACCTCAACACCGGCGTGTCGCGTACCTAGATGTCTGCTCGCCGTTGAAAGGGGCAGCGTGCGATGAGTTCTCCTGCCGGTGGCGGTCGATACCTTTGACCGACTCACCGAGAAGGAGACACCATGGCTACCCGTTTGACCGCGCCGTTGGGCGCGCCCGTGTGGCTCGACCTGACCACCTCTGACGTCGAGCGCGCCAAGGACTTCTACAGTGCGGTTTTCGGCTGGAGATATGAGACCGGCGGGCCCGAGTATGGCGGCTACGTCAGTGCTTTCCTGGGAGACCGATTGGTGGCCGGACTCATGCAGAACAATCCGGAATGGAATACCCCCGATGTGTGGACCACCTACCTGCACACCGTTGATGCCGACGCTACCGTGGCCGCGGCCGCTGTGGCCGGCGGCAGCAGCTGCGGTCAGGTGATGGACATCCCTGGCAAGGGCCGGATGGCGATGATCACCGACCCGAGTGGCGGCTTCTTCGGGCTGTGGCAGCCGACCGGGCATGCCGGCTACCAGGCCTTCAACGAAACAGGCGCACCGCTGTACTTTCAGCTCACCACGCGTGACTACGTCGGGGCGCTGGACTTCTACCGACAGGTCTTCGGGTGGACCACCCATACGGTGTCCGACACCGACGAGTTCCGCTACAGCACAGCGGTGTTCGATGGCCAAGAGCTGCTCGGTGTGATGGACGGCGGCGCGTTCCTGCCCGAAGGCGTTCCGTCGACCTGGACCGCGTTCCTGGGTGCCGGCGACGTCGACAAGACGGTCGAGCTGATTGTCAAGAACGGCGGATCCGTCGTGCGCGCCGCCGAGGACACCCCGTACGGCCGATTGGGGGCCGTCGCCGACCCGACCGGTGCCACGTTCAATCTGTCCTCGCTGCAGGACTGACCTCAGTCTTCCGGACGGTTCTCCCGCCGCGTTGGGTGTGCTCAGTCGGACATCGCGCCCAGCGCGAAGTCGGCGAAGTCGAAGCCCGGCACCACCACGCAACTGACCAGCGCCGCTTCGTCATCCAGCGGTCGCGCCCGCTGCCAGTGGCCCGGCGGCACCAGCAATTGCGGATGCTGCCGGGCCGTGATGTCGGGGCCGAGCACGTGCGTCGCCGCGTCGTCCTGTTCAACGCCGATTTCCAGCACCAGTGGACTACCGCGGTGGTGGAACCACAGTTCGGCACTGCGCACCGTGTGCCAGGCAGACTGCTGTCCGGGCATCAGCAAGAACAGAATCGCCGTACCCGCACTGCGCGGGCCGTTGTAGCCCGGGGGCAGCGCAGCCTCGCTCACGCTCAGGTCACTGCGCCAGGTCTCCCGGTACCAGCCGCCCTCCGGGTGTGGCGACAGATCGAGCTTGCGGGCCCAGTCCGGTAGCAACGTCACACCCGATAGTCTCGTCGCTATGGTGCGTCTGCGTCCAGGTTGGCTGGTAGCCCTGTGCGCCGCCATTCTGGTGGTGGTCGCCTGGTTGCCGTGGTTGACAACGAGCGCCAACGGCGGCGGCCGGGCCAACGCGATCGGCGGAGCGGTCGGCAGCATCGTGCTCCACCACGGTTTCGGCGCAGGGCAGTTGATCGTGTTGCTCTCCTCCACGCTGATCGTGGCCGGCGCCATGGCTGGGCGAGGGTTGTCCGAGCGGATGGCATCGGCTGCGGCGCTGCTGGTTTCGCTACTGCTGATCGCAATGACCGGGTGGTACTACTTCCTCAACGTCAAACCTCCGGTCGCAGCGGGCTACGGCCTCTATGTCGGCGGCGGACTGGCTGTGGCCGCCGCGGCGTGTTCGGTGTGGGCGTTGGTGTCCACTCTGGGAAAGAAAATGAGCTCATGAGCGAATTCGTCAAACCGGTGGAACTGACCGGTCGGCAGTGGGTCCGGCTGGAACCGCTGACCCGTGCGCATATCCCGGAGATCGACGCTGTCGCTGCCGACGGTGAGTTGGGCACGTTCTGGTACACCATGACTCCGGCTCCCGGTAGGGCCGAGCAATGGGTCGAGCGCATGCTGGAGCTGCGGGCGGCCGACGCCGGGGTGAGCTTTGTGGTCCGGGCGCTCGACGGCCGGCTCGTCGGCTCCTCCAGCTATCTGCATGTGGACGGGCCCAACCGCCGGCTGGAGATCGGCCATACCTGGTACGTCCGGGATGTTCGTCGCACCGGGGTCAACGCCGAGACGAAGCTGCTGATGCTCAGCCACGCCTTCGACGAATTGAACTGCGTAGCAGTGGAATTCCGCACCCATTTCTTCAACTTCGCCAGCCGGGCCGCGATCGAACGGTTGGGTGCCAAGCTGGACGGGGTGCTGCGCAGCCACCAGATCGCGCCTGACGGCTCGCGGCGGGACACTGTGGTGTACTCACTCCTCGACATCGAATGGCATGCTGCGCGCAACAATCTGCGATTCCGGCTCGATCGCTGACCAACCCGGGGGCTGGCCGACCCCAATATTGCCCACCCCGGAGCAGTCTTCGTTCATCAAAGTCCGTGCTCCTGGGTGCAGGGTCACGCGGCCGAACCTCGTGTGACGACGAAACTGACGATCGTGGCGGTGCTGCCGCCGAAGTTCAACGTGCCGAAGGTATTTGCCCCGTCGATCTGAGAGAACACCGATGGCCAAGAGAACGTCGCGTTGAGATGACGTGCGGCGATGTTGCCCGGCACAGTTTTCTCCAACTCGACCCCGATCACCAGCGCGCTTTCGTAGGCCCCGGAGCGTAGATCCGAGACGGCGGCGAGGGTGGCGATGCTGCCCGATGCGCAAGCCGCTTCGTGGCGCGAGGCCGGAATCGCCCAGAGGCCCTCGTGATCGGTAGCCGGCATCGTGCCGAGGTGTGCTTGGTGAGCAAACAACTCGCCGAACGCATTCGCGACGTGGACGACGCCGATCTCAGAGGCCTCGACTTTCGCTGCAGCCAGCGTGTTGTCGACGATTTCGCAAGTCAGATCGGCGAAATCAAGGTCCTCGCGGGTCAGATTGCGGGCGAAGTCACTCTGGTATCCGCCCAGAATCCAGACGTTCTCCGTGGCGGGGAGGCTTCTGCAACTAGGAGAGTGACCAGGGACGATTCAACCGGACGTTTGTCGTTGCTTTGTGCGTATTTGCCGCCATGTTTCGGCTTCACCGCACTCAGCCGTGCTCCTCGCCGTCGAACCTGATGTCGTCCAGTTCACCGGCCTTGGCCTGCAGGCGATCGCTGATGAAGGTGTCGGCGGCCACCAGGCGCTCGGCGTTCCAGCGGATGTCTTCTTCGTACCCGCGGGCGGCCGTGTGGCGGGCAGACATGTTCAAGAGGTCGGCACGGCGGGTGTCGCGCACCGAGAGATCGTCGCCGACCTTGAAGCCTGCGTCCTCCGCCTCGGTTATTGCTTCAAGGACCTTGCGTTGTGCGGCGTGAATGTCCGCGATGCCGTTCTCTGCGATGTCAGCCGCCTCCACGATGACGTTGGCGTGACTGCGGACGACGGCGGCGTCGGCGGTTGCCCGGTCCAGTGCGGCGTCCTTGGCCTCACCTTCCCATTCAGTGCCTCCGGGCATCGCCACATTCAAACGGTGCTGTGCGAACAGTGTGTCGGACTCGCTGGCAGATGTGCGCCACCGATTTGCTGCTACCGCTAGGTGAGAAGTGTCCCAATTCTCAATCTGAGACCGTGAGGGGAGAACCGGTTCCGGCGAAGCGGCCGAGTTCATACCGATCGGGTAACTGCACCCGCACCTTCGTCATCGGTTCCGGCATAGCGGACCGCTGCTGTGCTCATTGCCGTGTGGTGTCTGCTGATCCGGGCCGACTGACGGATACGGACGGAGATGACCGCAGCGCCAAACCGTGAGACTCCTGCGTGGCTGGGCTGTCCACCTGGACCGTGGCCGGTTTCCAGATTTTCCGCGAGCCTATCCGCGATATCCGTACTACGTGCCGCGCCCGCGTTCAAGCCCGCAACGTCAACTGTAAGACCTGCCATTTAGTGCCCCTCGCCACACACAACAGATAGTCCGGACGCTACCACTGCTGAAAATGGCTACGCGCAGTGCGGGTTTTGTGAGCAGCTGGTCGCACTGGCCCTTGCGGGCGTTATGCCTGGTAGCCCCGGTTGTGAGACAGCTATCCCGGATGTGGGTGAACATTCTGCGGTCGCCGTGCGTATCGGCGGGTCGGACGACGAAGCTATATCCACAGGCGCTATCCACAGTGGGGATGAATTACACCCGTGTGGTTCGATCGGTGCCCGGTGGTGGCCAGGGCCGAAGAATCGGCGCTAGGCAGTACCGACGGTATCGACGCGTATGCACCTCAGCTGCCCTTCAGGTTGAGGACCTGTGGCGGGCTCCGTGCGGGGCAGAGTACAGTGCCGCGGGATTTCCTTTGCCGCGCACGACCTATGACTGTGGACCCATCGAGCCCGGAATGACGGCGCGGGCACCTTCATGCGTCCGACAGCACCCTTGTGGGTCAGCCATACGTCGCGGCCGCCATGTTGCTCCTTCTGGGGCATCGGCATCGCTACCCATCTACCTTGCCAGTACCGCGCGGAAAACGGTCTATCGTCGCGGCGCGGTTATCCAGCGCGAACCGCTGCGCCCAATGTAATTCCTTCGTGTAATAGGAGAATTCGGGCGTCGACTGCGACGGATATGCGAACCGACGCCGCGCGATCCAGGTTCTGATTCTCACGCGGCTGTCGACCGGCATTCGCGGAGAATGCACCCGCACCCTCGCCGGGCGACAACATTAGCGCGGTTGCGGATCTTGAGGCAGATACCGCGGGCACATGCGCTATCACGGGTGATACCAGCAAATTTGATGCCACCGGTGATGCCAGTTTTACAGAGGGCATGTCCAGGGTTTTCCCCGGGGTCAATGTGACAGGTGTGACCAAAGCTTCTCGAGTTTGCGAGTGTGCCCCCGGCAGGATTCGAACCTGCGACACCGGCTTTAGGAGAGCCGTGCTCTATCCCCTGAGCTACGGGGGCCGGAACCTACCGAAATAGGTGCAAACCAGAGGGACGACCCATGCTAGTCGGCCGATCGTGGACCGGTGGCATCGGGGCCGGCGGCGGCGGTGTCGATGATGGCCGAATCCTGTGACTGTATTGCGGCCCAGTGATACTCCGATGTCACAGGTTCTGGTGCATACGGAGAAGCCAGCGGAGCGGGTGCCGGACGTGGTTCCGGAGCAGGTCAAGGAGCCGGAGGCGCTGCCTGGTGGACGGGCGGCGCCTCGTGTGCCGGGGTCGTGCTTGCCGGAACGGGCCTCATGAGCGGAGGTCGGAGCTTTTGGGGCTGGAGCACGCGCCGGAAGCTCCGGTGCAACCCGGTGAGTCAGGGTTCAGGGTCTGTCCCGGCCCGATGTTGATCGGAGCCTGATTTCTCATTAATTCCGTTGGTGTGAAAGATGTCTGGTTTTTTCTGTGAGTGTGTCAGGTCGGTGCCGCGACGGGAATGTGTGGTCTGTGGGGCGAGCTCCTTGGTGAAGTCGCGGGCAGATTTATCCGCGGGATCCTTTATCAGCGGTCGAGCTATCCTGTCGGTGGAGACGAACTGCCTGTCGCGTCCTAAAATGGTTACGCCACACCGAGACTGGCACTGGTGGGTGGTGTGCGGTTACGCACGACCATCGGCCTGACGGAGGCTGCGGAGTGAGCATGGCAGGAGGGCCCGCAATGTCCGAACACATACCGCACCGCGGAGTGGTGGTAGGAGTCGACGGATCGCCGTCGGCAACGGCAGCAGTGCGCTGGGCTGCGCAGGAGGCGGTGATGCGCAATCTTCCACTGACCGTGGTCCATGCCGCGGCAACTCTGCCGGTGGCGAGATCGATATTCGCCTGGCCCGCCGGGAGAGTTCCCGAAGAGGTTCTCGAAATCGAGGAGAACCAGGCGCACACCATCGTCGCGGACGCCATGGCGGCTGCTGAGTCCGACGCCGGTCTCGGCGGTGGATTGAAGATCGACAGTCAACGGTACTTCGGATCACCGGTAGCGACGCTGGTCGAACTCTCCAAGGATTCGCACATGGTGGTGGTGGCATGTCGCGGTCGATCGGGACGGCATCGTCGGCTACTCGGTTCGGTCAGCACGGGTTTGCTCCATCACGCGCATTGTCCTGTCGCCGTGGTCCACGACCTGAACCAGGCAGTGCAATCCAAGGAAGCGCCGGTCCTCGTCGGAGTAGATGGTTCTCGCGCATCCGAGTTGGCAGTGTCGATCGCCTTCGAAGAGGCCTCGTGGCGAGGCGTGGATTTGTTGGCGCTGCACGTATGGAGTGATGCCGAAGTGTCGTCGATACCGAGCCTGGAATGGTCGGCTCTGCAACGAGTTGCGGAGAAGAATCTGGCCGAGGCATTGGCGGGCCAACAGGAGCGCTATCCGGACGTGGGCGTCGTCCGTCTCGTCGAATACGACAACCCCACCGGCCACCTGATCGAACATGCGGAACAGGCCCAGCTGGTGGTGCTCGGGAGCCACGGCCGTGGTGGGTTCGCTGAAATGTTTCTCGGTTCGGTCAGTGCCACGGTCGCCCAGGAGGCTCATGTTCCCGTGATTGTTGCGCGTGGCGATGAGAGCAGACGGGGCTGATGACGTGCGTCGTCGGCTAGCGCACCGGCAGCCGGTGTCCGTCAGTCAGCTGCGATTCGTCCGGCCGTTCTCCGCGAGGTCCTCCAGTTCACGGTCCCACTCGGCATAGCGCCGCCGCTCGACCCGGTTGTGCACCACTGCCAGCACCGCAGCGCCGGTACCCGCGACAATCAGCCACGACGAAATCGCGAGAGTAGCCGCATCAACGGCAGCGTCGTGGTCGGTGGGCGGAGCGACGGTCCGGTTGCCCGCGGCGTCGACCCAAATGGGTTCGCGGTCGCCCGGTTTCATCTTCGTCGTTGTCTGGATGGTGTCGACGTGCCGTTGGCCGGCCCAGCGCCACTGCACGGGGGTCACGAAGACATCTTGATGGCGCTTTTTGTCTGGCGAGCTGTGGTCTGTTGCGATCGCGTCTGCGTGGTGGTCGGTGAGGCGTTGGGCGGCGTACTCATGCGTACGACTGTCGTAGGTCGTCGTTCCCATCGCACCCGCGACGGGAACTGCAAGGACTACGAAGATCGAGATGAGAAGGGCCGCAGCTGCCTCGATACGGTCGCTGGCACGGATCAACGCACTGCGGGTCACCAGCCGGCGGATCCATGTTCCGGCACTGAGCGTGAAGGTCTCCATGATCCCTCCTCGTATACCCAGTCGGCAGCTACCCGACACCATTCACGGTCCCGCAATCACCTGTGGGATTACAGAGTCCAAAGTCGTGCCTTTCTGGAAAGTCCGACAGCGTCGCGCGAATTCCGGTGGGCGCTAATGTGGTTGATGCTGAGCTTCGATCCGATGCACAGGCAGGTCAACAGATTTGAGCAGCGAACGGGCACTGGCGATGACAGATGACATCCTGACCGATACGCAGATCGCCGCGATGACAGGGGCTCAGCGACGGGAGCTGATCCAGCGCCTCGAACGCCCCCTCGAGGAATTGAGACCGCGACGATTGTCGGCCACGCTGAAGCAAGCACATCTGGGTCTGATGACCGGCGGCGTAATCTTCATGATCCCGTGGATCGTCTATCTGTCAGTGACATTGCCGCAGAACTACACTGTCCGGGACTGGCCGTTGACGTGGGTGGGCTTCGACAGCCTGCTGGTCGTGTTCATGGCGGCGACGGCGATCCTGACCTGGATGCACCGCCAAATCCTGGTATTTCCCGCGTTTACCACCGGCATTCTGCTGCTGTGTGACGCGTGGTTCGACGTGACCACCGCCGGCCCCGGTGATTTATTCGCATCGGTGCTCACGGCGGTGGTGGGAGGTGCGCTAGCTGTGGTCCTCATCGCCGGATCCTTGAGCCTGGTGCGGGTGAATGCCCGGCGGCTGTGGATGCTCGACCACGGCCAGCCCTTGTGGCGGCTCCCGCTGTTCTCCTGACCGGTGTATAGAGGTGACCGTCAGCGGTTCCCTACCGGTGGGGATGGTGAATGTCCAACAGGTCTGCGTCAGATCCGGAGCCGTCGACCGGTGGGTTGCGCCGGCAGTTGGGTGTGTTTGATGCAGTGACCATCGGGCTGGCCGCAATGATCGGGGCCGGCATATTCGTGGTGCTGGCCCCGGCAGCTCGTGCGGCCGGGACGGCGTTGTTGGTGGGGCTGGCGGTGGCCGCGGTGATCGCGTACTGCAATGCGACGTCGTCGGCGCGGCTGGCCGCGGTGTATCCGGCCTCCGGAGGCACGTATGTGTACGGGCGGGCACGTCTGGGTCCGTTCTGGGGTTTACCTCGCCGGTTGGGGATTCGTCGTCGGCAAGACCGCATCCTGTGCGGCGATGGCGTTGACAGTGGGTTTCTATGCGTGGCCTGCCCATGCGCACGAAGTCGCGGTGGCTACTGTCGCGGTATTGACGGCGGTGAACTACGTCGGTGTGCAGAAGTCGGCATGGCTGACCCGCGTGATCGTGACTGTGGTGTTGGCGGTACTGGCCGTGGTCGTGTTCGCTGCGTTCGGCGCCAGGGACTTCGCCCTGCCGTTGGTATCGATCCTGGCCGGGCTCGCGGTCCTGGCGCTGGGTGCGCTGGCATACGGCTTCCGCCCGCGCACCGAACTCACCTCAGCTCGGCGATGACCTTCGCGAACTGTTCGGCGTGGTTGGCCTGCACGATGAAGTAGCTGACGCCGTAGGTCTCGCGCAGCTCACGTAGCCCGTCGGCGATCGCGGTGATCGATCCGGATAACACACCCGGGTGCCGCAGCAGCTGCTCATCGGTCAGATCGGGCAGGAAGCGGCGGGGGATGGTCAGGTCGGGCTGCTCCGATCCGGCTGTGGGCATGGCGGTGATCGCGATGTTGAGTTCCAGGGCGTCGAAGCGTGGTCCTGCCGCGTTGCGCAGGAACGTGATTCGTTCCTTGAGGGGGTCTCCGTCGACATGGGAACCGCCTGTCAGGCCGACGATGTCGGCGGTCTCGGCGGCGACCGTCAGCAACCGGTCGCCGTTGCCGGCGATGAGGATCGGCACATCGGGCACATGCTCGGACACATACGTCGTCATATGCCGCAGATAGTCGATGCGTTCCCGGGCACCGGGAAACGGCAACTCGGCAGCCTCGAATTCCTCGCGGACATATCCGGCCCCGAACCCGGCATCGAACCGCACACCGGACAGGTCGCGCAGCGCCTCGATGTCGCGGGCCAGTAATGCCGGCTTGTAGAAGCAGGCGTTGAACACGAAGGTGCCCAACCGCAGTGTGCTCGTCGCGTTGGCGGCGGTCATCAAGGTGGGGAACGGCGCGGGCGCACCGAGGTGGTCGGGCACAGTCAGAACGTCGAAGCCCTGATCCTCGGCGCGGCGGGCGAAATCGGCGACTTGGGCGTGGGTTTTCGCGGTGCGCAGGCCGACGCCGAAGCGGAAGTTGCGGGTCACAGGCGCGAGGGTAGCCGCCGATTCCCCGCCGTAGGCGAAGTACGCGTGCCGCATTCAGCCTGTGACGGTGAGGTAGATCAAGATCACGTTCAGCACCGTAATGGTTGCCGCGACCACCCAGCCCAGTGTGGTGGTCACCCGGTGATTGGTGTCCTCGCCCATCAGTGTTCTGCTGCTGGTGAAGCGGACCAGCGGGATCAGCGCGAACGGTATCCCGAACGACAGCACCACCTGCGAAAGCACCAGTGCACGGCTGGGGTCGACGCCGATGGTCAGCACGGCCAGTGCAGGGACGAGCGTGATCAACCGTCGCAGGAGCAGCGGATAACTGCGTCGCAGGAGGCCCTGCATGATCATCGCGCCGGCATAGGCTCCGACCGATGTCGAGGCGAGGCCCGAGGCGAGCAGCCCGATCGCGAACAACAGCGCGACGGTCGGGCCCAGCGTGTCCTGAACCGCGGCGTGGGCGCCCTCGATCGAATCGGTGCCGTTATGCCCCTGCAGATTGGTCGCGGCCACCAGCAGCATGGCCAGATTTACTGCGCCGGCGACCACCATCGCCAGTCCGACGTCGAACCGTGTCATGCGCAACAGCAGACGGCGGCGTTCACCGGCCTCGGGGTGTCCGTGCCGGTCGCGCGCCAACCCGGAGTGCAAATAGACCGCGTGCGGCATGACCGTTGCACCCAGCATCGCGGTTGACAGCAGGATGCTCTCGACACCGTGGAAGCGCGGGATCAGCCCGTCGGCGACGGCGCTCGGCGGAGGCGTTTCGACGAACAGGCTGGTCAGAAATCCGATCGCGATAACCAGCAGCATGCCGGTGATGACTCGCTCAAAGATCCGCTGGCCGCTCCGGTCCTGCACCGCCAAGAGAAGCAGGGACACGACGCCGGTGATCACTCCGCCGATCAGAAGCGGCAGCTTGAAGAGCAGTTGCAAGGCGATCGCTCCACCTACGACCTCGGCGATATCGGTTGCCACGGCAACCAATTCGGCCTGCAGCCAGTAGCCGATCCGCCCGCGATTGTCGGTGTGGTCGGCGACGATCTCGGGCAGTGAGCGGCCGGTGACCAGTCCGAGCTTGGCCGACAGATACTGCACCAATCCGGCCATGACATTGGCTAGGACGATCACCCACACCAGCAGGAAGCCGAACTGCGATCCGGCGCTGATGTTGGCCGCAACATTACCCGGGTCGACGTAGGCGATCGCGGCGACGAACGCTGGCCCCAGCAGCAACCAACTCGATCGTTTACGCGCCGTGGTGTCCTGCAACAACAAGTAACCCAGCTCCTGATCCGGTAGTGCGAATACAAAAGTTAGGTTAGCCGAAATCTATCGGATGACACGATCCGACGCGCGTGGTCGCGATCACGGTGCGCGTCACCACACGATGGGGAAGCCGCCAAAGCCGATGCCCCAGCCCCAGCCCCAGCCCGGCAAGAAGTTTGTCGCCGGGGGTGTGGTGACGATCTGAGTGCTGCCGTTGGTTTGGCATAGCGTGGTGTTGGGCCCCGTGTTCGTACATTGCGGGGTCGCATCGGCCGGCGCGGCGGTCAGCATCGCAACGCTCATGCCCGTGGTTGCTAAAAGCGCTCCAAGATATCGCGCATACCCGCTCATGACCTGCTCCGATCGGTGAGTCAAGGGTACGCCGCAGCAGGATCCTCGGCCTGCCCAACCGTCGGAGAACGAAGTGGTCGTCGGCTTGGTTGGCACGCCACGCGGGCGGCCGTTTCCACCACGGGTAACACGTCCTAATTCGACGTGCACGGGTCAGTAGACCCGCGTATCATAGAACATATGTTCGAACAACTCGGCAATGCGGAACTTGCCGCGGAGATCGAGCGGGAAACGCGAGCGGCAGCCGCATCGGATTCCCGCCGATTGCGGTTGATTGCCGAGATGGTCAGTCGCCGGGTCGCCGAGCAGGACGACGAACTGTTGCATTGGGCATGCGACTACTGGGACGCCACAGCTGCCGAGGTAGCGGCCGCGATGAGGGTCGGCCACCGTGCGGCATCGAAGGAGATGTGCATCGCGGTTGCGCTTGGCGACCGGTTTCCCCGGGTGGCCGCATTGTTCGACGAAGGGTTGGTCAATTCCCAACTGATCTCCACGATCACCTGGCGTACGCGGTTGGTGGAGGACGCGGAAGCCTTGCGGTTGATCGACGAAGGGCTCGCCCAACGCGTCACCGACTGGGGCCCGCTGTCTGTGACCAAACTCGAACAGGCCATCGACACGCTGATCGAACGGCACGACCCGGGCGCGCTCCGACGCCTACGTGAAGCCGTCCGCGCCCGGGACGTGTGCCTCGGCAAGACCGATGACGTCAGCGGCACCACGTCGCTCTGGGGCCGATTGCTCGCCACCGACGGTGCCGCGCTGCGTAAGCGCATGGCTTATGTGATCAGCGGCGTGTGTGCCGACGATCCACGTACCGCCGGGCAACGCCGGTCCGACGCGCTCGGCGTGATCGCTGCACTCGGAGACCGGCTGCGCTGCCAGTGTGGCAATCCTGACTGCCCGGCCAGTGAACCTGACGCCCGTGCGGCCAACACCGTCGTCTATGTGCTGGCGGACAAGGCGGCTCTGGAGGGCGAGCCCGACCCCTATTTGTCCGGGGATTACGACGGTGTGCCGGTGCCGCCGGACCATGTGGTCGACGAGACCCCGAGAAAGAAGCCTGCGACGGCAGTACTGCTCAACGGCGGCGTGGTGCCCACTCCATTGCTGGCGGAACTGATCGCCAACGGCGCGAAAGTCCGTGAACTCATCGTGCCGTGCGACGAGGCCGAGCGACGGTACCGGCCATCGGTGAAACTGGCGGCGTTCGTGCGTATGAGAGACATGACGTGCACGTTCCCGGGGTGCGGGCGGGCCGCCGAGTCGTGCGATATCGACCACACGGTGCCGTATCCCAACGGGGTTACACATGCGTCAAACACCAAGTGTCTGTGTAGAACTCACCATCTCTTGAAGACTTTCTGGGTCGGCTGGTCCGACAGTCAACAACCCGACGGGAGCATCGTGTGGACCACACCAAGTGGTCTGACCTATACGACCCGGCCGGCCAGCCAGTTGTTCTTCCCGCACTGGAACACCACAACGGCGGTGTTGCCGCCGGCCGCCGCCGCACCGATCACGACCCATCGCGGAGCGATGATGCCCCGGCGAAAACACACCCGAGCCGCCCAATGGGCTCGCCAGATACGGGCCGAGCGTGCCCTCAATGAGGCCTATCTCGCCGAGCGGGCCAAACCACCGCCAGGCTGACGATTTCGGGCGCACAATTGAGTTGTTCGTCCGACCATGGGAGCCGCCATGAACGATCAGCCCTACGACCTTTTCGGGGATGTCTTTCGGCGGTATTTCAGGCGTTCGGTCGATGTGTACCCGAACACCGGGCGGACACTCGTCCATCGGCTGCTCACGTCCACTGACGAGGTGCAGGACCGGTTGTCCGAAGCTCAGCACGCAGCAGTGGTGTGGAGCAGGGCAGAGTCAGGCCACGCCGACATCCACTCGGAGCTGTTCATGATCACCCAGTGCGGGCTGATGTATGCGGCCAGCTTCGAGGCCGTTGGTCACCGCATGTACTACCTGGCCACCCCTTCGGCATTGTTCGACGTATTCGTCGACCAGGTCGACGGTGCGGCGCCGCAGTCGGCAGCGGTGGTCGCGGTTGATCGGCGGTGCGGCCACGATCTTGCCGCAGCCCATCCGATGGACGCCGCATTGCGCCGGATCCTCGACGAGCACGAAGCGCTGCGGGTCGACGTCCTGGCCGCCTAGAGCTGATTAATCGCCCACCCGCACCAGATCAGCTGGGCCACCTTACTTACTTCTTCGGAGCGGCGTCTTTCGCCGGAACCTTCTTGGCGGCAGCCTTTTTCGCGGGCGATTTCTTGGCGGGCGTGGCCTCCTCGTCGGAGTCACCACCTTTGCGGGCCTTAACCGAGGCCTCGAGCTTGGCGAGCAGGTCTGACACGTCTTCGGTCTCATCGAGTTCGGCGGGTTGCTCCTCGACCGAGAACGCCTCGCCGCCTTCGAGTTTCGCCTGTACCAGTTCGTAGAGCTCGGCCTGGTAGTCATCGCGGAACTGCTCCGGGTGGAAGTCGTCGGTCATCGACTGCACCACCTGGCCGGCCATCTTGAGTTCGGCCGGCTTGATCTCGACTTCTTTGTCCAGCACCGGGAAATCGGGAGCGCGGATCTCGTCGGGCCACAGGAGCGTGTGGATCACCATTACGTTGCGCTTGGAAAAATCCTTGACCCGCAACGCCGCGAGCCGGGTCTTGTTGCGCAGCGAGAAGTGCACGATGGCCACGCGGTCGGTGTCGGCGAGCGTTCTGGCCAGCAGCACGTACGACTTGGACGACTTGGAATCGGGCTCAAGGAAATAGCTCTTGTCGTACATCAGCGGATCGAGCTGATCGGCCGGAATGAACTCCACCACCTCGATCTCGCGGCTGCGTTCCTCGGGAAGGGTGGCGATGTCCTCGTCGGTGATCACCACCATCTGCCCGTCGTCGGATTCATAGGCCTTGTTGATGTCCCGGAATTCGACGACCTCACCGCACACCTCGCATACCCGTTTGTATCGGATGCGCCCGTTGTCCTTGGCGTGCACCTGATGAAACTTGATGTCGTGGTCCTCGGTCGCGCTGTAGACCTTGACCGGCACGTTCACCAGGCCGAAGGCGATCGAACCCTTCCAGATAGATCGCATTTGCCCAGTATGGCCCACACCTCTAGCCGAAACGGCTCAACGCTTCGCGATCGGGCAGGTCGGCGCCCGCCCGGGCGACCGTCCAGGCTGACGCCCGCGCGGCCCGGGAGACGGCGTCTTCCAGCGCGTCGCAGCTGATCGCGCGCAGGTCGCGGCGCTTGGCGGCGCCCAGCAGTCCCTGCTCCCACAGGGCATCGATCAACCCGGCCATGAACGCGTCACCGGCTCCTACGGTGTCCACCACCTGGACCGGTCGTGCGGGCACCCGAACCATTCCCGCGGCGCACAACGCAAACGCGCCGTCTGAGCCCACGGTCACTGCGACGATCGAGGGCCCCATGGCCAGCCAGGCGCGCGCGATCTGCTCGGGAGAACTCCGCTTGTCAATCCACCGCAGGTCCTCATCGCTGACCTTGACGATGTCGGCGTGTTCCACGAGGCGTTCGATACGGCTGCGGGCCGCGTCCTGATCGGTGATCAACATCGGACGCACATTCGGATCGAATGTGATGGTGGCCGAGAGGTGATAAGCATCGAGCAGTGCCGCGACCGCCCGGCATCCGGGCTCCAGCACCGCGGCGATGGACCCGGTGTGCGCCACCAGTGGCGGACCCACCTCTGGTGTGCCGGAGAGTTGCCACTCCAGATCGAAGGCGTAGCGCGGCGAGCCGTTCTTCAAGGTGACTTGCGCGGTCGGGGTGCGCTTCGCGGTCATGCTGCCCGAAACAAGTGATACCCCTACGGCTTTGGCATAGTCAGCAATGTGCCTGCCGTGCACGTCGTCGGCGATGTGGGTGAGGAAGTCGACGTCACGCCCCAGCCTCGCCAGGCCGAGCGCCACGTTGAACGGGCTGCCGCCGACGTGCTCGCTGGTGATGGCGCCACCCCGTTTGACGATGTCGACCAACGCCTCACCGATGACCAGTGCCCGGTTCATGATCGCAGTGCCTCCAGGGTGGCCCGGGCGCCGACGCGATGGAGGGAATCCAGCGCCCACAGATAGGCCTCGACAAACCGGGGTTGGGTTGCGAGATCACCGAACAGGGCGGTGTTCTCGATGAACGCTGTCGGGTGTTCGCGTTGGGACTGAGCCAGCGGCACGAGCGTATCGGCCAGCGCGTCCTGTACCTCGATCGGTTCGCCTTGCTCGTCGAGGCCCTCGGCGTAACGTGCCCAACTCGCCACAACGGCCGCGGACAGCCGGATCGGTGCACCGGTCTTGAGGTTTTCCCGGATCACAGGCAGCAGCCACTTCGGGATCCGGTCCGACGAGCCGAAGCACAGCCGCACGATGGTGTCGCGCACACCCGGGTTGGCGAAGCGCTCGATCAGCGTGCGTTTGTAGTCGGCCAGATCGATACCTGGGACTGGTTCGAGGGTTGGGGTGGCCTCGGAATCCATGTAATCCAGCAGGAATTCGGCGAAGAGCGGGTCGGCCGCGGCGTCGTGCACCAGGCGGTAGCCGGCCAGATAGCCGAAGTAGCACAACGCTTGATGGCCGGCGTTGAGCAGTCGCAGCTTCATCAGCTCGTATGGCGTCACGTCGTCGACCATCAGTACGCCCGCCTCCTCCAGCGGCGGCCGGCCGTCGGAGAACGAATTCTCCAGCACCCAGGACGTGAAAGGTTCGGCCACCACCGGCCACTGGTCGTCGATGCCGAACTCCGAGCGCACCGTCTCGATGACCTCCGGAGTGGTGACCGGGGTAATGCGGTCCACCATCGAGTTCGGGAACCGCGTGTGGGTGTTGATCCATTCGCCCAGGCCTGGATGAGCACGCTCGGCGTAGGTGATGAACGCCTCGCGCGCTACGTCACCGTTGCCCTCGATGTTGTCGCACGACACGATGGTCGGTGAGGCGATACCGCGGTCGCGGCGTAGCGCCAGCGCGTCAGTCACCAAGCCGAAGACGTTGACCTGGTCCGGGGACACGGCGTTGAGGTTGTAGCCGCCCTCGGTGATGGTCAGCGAGATGATCCGGGTGGCCGGGCTGGCCAGAAGTTCCACGACACCTTCAGGATCGTCGGGGGCATATCGATAGTCGATGATGGAACCGATCACTCGCGCCTCGCGGGTGCCGTCGGGGTGCACCAGCATCAGGGTATAGAGCCCATCCTGAGCAGCCAGCACATTGGCCATCTTTCGATCCGACGGCAGCACCCCGACGCCGCAGATAGCCCATTCGGCGGCCAGGCCGCGTTCCAGCAGGCGGTCGATGTACATCGCTTGATGCGCGCGATGGAAACCGCCGACACCGAAATGCACGATGCCGACCTGGACCTCGTTGCGGTGGTAGCTGGGGCGCGCCGCGGTGGGCGGCTGCGCGGTGGGTGTTGTGTGCGTCACATTTGTCATGTTAGCGTGATGAGCATCTACTCGCACCCGTGAGCATGTGCTCACTCTACCGGGAGGTGAGGTCCAATGGCCGCACCGACGCCAGAGGATCTGCGACTTGCCCTGCGTGCGGCCACGTTGTACTACCTCGACGGCCTCACCCAGGCCGAGATCGCGGCGCGGCTGGGGGTTTCCCGCCCGACCGCAGGGCGGTTGGTGGCCAAGGCCAAGGCCAACGGTCTGGTGCGGGTAGAGGTGGTGGTGCCGCCCGGCATCGGTGAGGATCTGCACGCCGATGAAGAACGCGAACTCGAACGTCGGTTTGGCCTCACCGAGGCGGTCGTGGCGGGCAACGCCGGGCGCGCCGGCGCTGCGCTGCTGATGCGCCGAATTGGGGCCGACGACGTACTGGGCTTCACCTGGGGACCCGAGCAGGTCGGTGTCGCGACAGCATTGGTGCCCGGAGTTGCGAGCTGCCGCGCCGTGGTTCAGCTCGACGGCGCCATGTCCACGGCCGCTTACCAGACCGGCATTGAACAGATCCTGACGCGGTGCGCGGACACTCTGCGCGGCGAGACCTTTCGGCTCCCCGCACCCTTGTACGCCGACCCGGCCACCGTGATCTCGATGCGGGGGGATTCGGTCATCTCCCGCACCCTGGACGCCGGCCGGCGCGCCGACACCATGCTGTTCGGGGTCGGCGCAGTGTCGACCTCAACCACGTTGTTCGAAGGCAGCTTCCTGGACATCCGGATGCTCGACGAACTCGTCGGTCAAGGCGCCGTCGGCGAGATCGGCGGCCGCTTCTTCAACGCCCATGGTGAGCCCGTCCACCACGAACTTCAGCAACGCGCGATGTCGGTCCCGCTGGAAGACATCCGCACCTGCGAGAAGACCATTCTGGTGTCCGGCGGCGCCGGTAAGTACCAGGCTGTACTCGGCGCTCTGCGCGGCAAGTTGGCCCGGCTCTTGGTATGCGATATCGATTGCGCCCGTTGGCTGTTGGCGCAGAAATGAGGTTGCCATGAGATTTGCGAGAAAACTGGCCGCGGTCGTCGCGGCGGCGGGGCTGGCCCTGACGGCCGGTTGCGCGGGGGCCGGGACGCTCGGCGCCACCGACCAGACCGTGACGATCGCGATGGTGTCGAACTCGCAGATGACCGACGCGCGGTCGCTGGCGAACCGATTCGAGGCCGCGAATCCGGACATCAAACTGCGGTTCGTCACGCTGTCGGAGAACCAGGCTCGCGCCAAGATCACCGCGTCTACCGCGATGGGCGGCGGCGAGTTCGACGTCGTGATGATCAGCAACTATGAGGCCCCGCAATGGGCCGAAAACGGCTGGCTGGTCAACCTTTCCGACTACGCACGCAATACGCCGGGCTATGACGAGAATGACTTCATCCCGTCGCTGCGCGAATCACTGTCATATAAGGGCAACATGTACGCGGTGCCGTTCTACGGCGAATCCTCGTTCTTGATGTACCGCAAGGACCTGTTCGAGCAGGCCGGCATCGAGATGCCGCACAATCCGACCTGGCAGCAGGTCGCCGATGCGGCGGCCAAACTCGACAGCCCAGACATGGTGGGCATCTGCCTGCGCGGTAAGCCCGGCTGGGGTGAGGTGCTGGCCCCGCTGGACACCGTGATCAACACGTTCGGTGGGCGCTGGTACGACGAGAAATGGAACGCTCAGCTCACCAGCCCCGAGGTTGAGAAGGCAGTCGACTTCTACGTCAACCTCGTCCGCAACCACGGCGAACCAGGCGCGGCGACAAGCGGTTTCGGTGAGTGTGCGACGCAATTCGCCCAGGGTCGGGCCGCGATGTGGTACGACGCAACGTCGGCGGTGTCGGTGCTGGAGGATCCCGCGTCGTCGAAGGTGGTCGGCAAGGTCGGCTACGCGATGGCGCCGACGGTCGAAAAGCCCAACTCCGGATGGCTCTACACCTGGGCGCTGGGAATCCCCAAGAGCAGCGACAAGCCGGACGCCGCATGGAAATTCATCGCCTGGATGACCGATCAGAACTACATCAAGCTGGTCGGCGAGCAGCTTGGGTGGGCGCGGGTACCGCCGGGCAGCCGGCTGTCGACCTATCAGATTCCCCAATATAAAGAAGCGGCAAAGGCGTTCGGCCAGGTGACGCTCGACTCGATCGAGGGTGCCACCCCCGCCAAGCCCACCGTGCAACCGGTGCCCTACACGGGCGTGCAATTCCTGGCCATCCCCGAATTCCAGGACCTCGGAACCCGGGTCAGCCAGCAGATCAGCGCGGCGATCGCCGGGCAGAAGTCCGTCTCCGACGCGCTCGAACAATCGCAGAAGTACGCAGAAGTCGTCGGCGAGACCTATCAGGAGAAGCCATGACAACCAGTCAGTTACCGGCCGAAGCCGATGCGCTGACCGAGGCCGAGCACGTCGCACGGATCAAACAGAAGCAGGACCCCGGGGTTTCGCGCGCTGAGGGTTGGCGCCGCCGCGGGCCTCTGCTGCCGGCGCTGATCTTCATGATCGTCGTCACCCAGATTCCGTTTCTGTTCACGCTGTACTACTCGACGCTGTCGTGGAACCTGGTGCGGCCGGGGTCCCGGCATTTCGTCGGGCTGCAGAACTACCTCGACGTCATCAGGGACGGCACCTTCTGGCAGGTCGCGATCAACACCGTATGGATCATCGTTGCGACCGTGCTGATCTCGGTGGTGCTCGGACTGATATTGGCGTTGTTGCTGGACCGGGTCTTCCTTGGGCGGGGCGTGGTGCGCACGCTGCTGATCACCCCGTTCCTCGTCACACCCGTTGCGGGGGCGTTGATGTGGAAGACCGCGATGCTCGACCCGGTGTTCGGCATCATCAACTGGGTGCTGTCCCCACTGGGGCTCAAACACGTCGACTGGGTCAGCCAGCTACCGCTGACCTCGATCATCGTCGCCCTGGTGTGGCAGTGGACCCCGTTCATGATGCTGCTGATCCTGGCGGGCCTGCAGTCGATGCCGCGCGACATCCTCGAGGCGGGTCGGGTCGACGGTGCGGGTGCGTTCCAGCTGTTCCGTGAGCTGACGCTGCCGCACCTGCGCCGGTTCATCGAGTTGGGCACCGTGCTCGGTGCGATCTACCTGGTCAATACTTTCGACGCGATCTACATGATGACCCAGGGCGGGCCGGGCACCGCGAGCGCGAACCTGCCGTTCTATATCTACCAGCGAGCCTTCCTGGGCTTCGACATCGGCCAGGCGGCAGCGATGGGCGTCGTCGTCGTGATCTTCACGATGATCATCGCGAGCTTCGCGCTGCGGCTGATCTTCAAATCGTTCACGGGCAAGGAGGAGGCGGCCTGATGAGTACCGTCACGACGGGCGCGACACACGAGAAGGCTGCGAGCCCGGCAAAGGTCAAGCGGCGCAAGTTCGATCCGTGGGGTGTGGTCGCATGGATCGTGGGCCTGGGCTTCTTCTTCCCGGTGTTCTGGATGGTGCTGACCGCCTTCAAACAAGAGGTCGATGCCTACACCACCACCCCGAAGCTCTTTTTCGTCCCCACCCTCGACGAGTTCAAGGCCGTCTTCGCCAACGGCGTCGGCACGAGCCTGCTCAACTCGCTCTATGCCACCACGGTGTCGACGATTCTCGTTCTGGGCCTGGGTATTCCGGCGGCCTTCGCGCTATCCCTCAAACCGGTGCGCAAGACCCAGGACGCGCTGTTCTTCTTCATGAGCACCAAGATGCTGCCGATCGTCGCGGCGATCATCCCGCTGTACGTGATCGTCTCGAACATCGGTCTGCTGGACAACATTTGGGCGTTGATCATCCTGTACACGTCGATGAACCTGCCGATCGCGGTGTGGATGATGCGGTCGTTCTTCCTCGAGGTGCCCGGCGAACTCCTGGAGGCCGCGAGCCTCGACGGGGCCAGCACCTGGCGTTCGGTGCGAGAGGTGATCCTGCCGTTGGTGTCACCCGGGATCGCGGCCACGGCGCTGATCTGCGTCATCTTTGCCTGGAACGAATTCTTCTTCGCGGTGAATCTCACTGCGGTGCAAGCCCAGACCATGCCGGTGTTCCTCGTCGGCTTCATCGCAGGTGAGGGTCTGTACTGGGCCAAGCTGTGCGCGGCGGCGACAATGGCCGCGCTTCCGGTGGTTCTCGCGGGCTGGATCGCGCAGAACAAGCTGGTCCGCGGACTGTCCTTCGGCGCGATTAAGTAAACGGAAGTCAAAACAGGAGTTTCTCATGGCTGCAATCACCTACCGCAACGCCTCGTGCATCTACGAGGGCTCGGACAAGCTCGCGGTCGACTCGCTCAACCTCGACATCGCCGATGGCGAATTCGTGGTGCTGGTCGGCCCGTCCGGATCCGGCAAGAGCACCGCGCTGCGGATGCTGGCCGGGCTCGAGGACATCGACGAAGGCGCCATCGAGATCGGTGGCAAGGACATGACCGGGGTACCGTCCAAGGACCGCGACATCGCGATGGTGTTCCAGAACTATGCGCTGTACCCGACTAAGACCGTCGCCGAGAACATGGGCTTCGCGCTCAAACTGCGGGGCGTGCCTGCCGACGAGCGGCGTCGCAAGGTCGAGGAGGCCGCGAAACTGCTTGACCTGGAGCCGTTCCTGGACCGCAAGCCGGCCAAGTTGTCCGGCGGTCAGCGGCAGCGTGTCGCGATGGGGCGTGCCATCGTGCGTGAGCCACAGGTGTTCTGCATGGACGAACCTTTGAGCAACCTCGACGCCAAGCTGCGCGTGCAGACCCGCACCCAGATCGCCGCACTGCAGCGTCGGCTGGGCACCACTACCGTGTATGTCACCCACGATCAGGTCGAAGCCATGACCATGGGGGACCGGGTCGCGGTGCTGCGCAACGGAAAGTTGCAGCAGTTCGCTTCTCCGTCAGAGCTGTACGACAAGCCGGTCAACGAATTCGTCGCCGGTTTCATCGGATCGCCCGCGATGAACCTCGTCAAGCTGCCCGTCGTCGCCGACGGCGTCCGGGTCGGGGAGAACTCGACGCTGGAGCTGGAACGCGAGCAGCTCACCCAGCTGAACGGGTTATCCGAGGTCACCATCGGCATCCGCCCCGAACAACTGGAGATCGTCGACACCGGCGGTGTCGAGGTGGTTGTCGACCTGGTCGAGGATCTCGGTAGCGAGGCCTACGTCTACACCCACGCCGGTTCGGGCTCCGGCGTGGAGCTGGTGGCCCGGTGCAATCCGCGGACGGCACCGAAGCTGGCCCAGACGGTGCAGCTGCGCAAGCATCCCGACGGTGTCGTGCACCTGTTCCACCCGGAGACGGGCGCACGCATCTAGCCTGGCGTCATGGAGCGCTACGACCGGGTTCGGCTGACGAATCCCGACAAGGTGCTCTATCCCGCCACCGGCACCACCAAAGCCGAGGTTTTCGACTATTACCTCAGCATCGCCGAGGTAATGCTGCCGCACATCGCCGGACGTCCGGTGACGCGCAAACGCTGGCCAAACGGGGTTGCCGAGCCGTCGTTCTTCGAGAAACAGCTCGCGTCGTCGGCCCCGGACTGGCTGGCGCGCGGCACCATCGTGCACAAATCAGGGATCACGACCTACCCGATCATCGACACCCGTGAGGGACTGGCCTGGATCGCACAGCAGGCCGCGCTGGAAGTGCATGTGCCGCAATGGCGATTCGTCGAGGGGCAAGTCGGACCTGCGACGCGGATCGTATTCGATCTGGACCCGGGCGAGGGTGTCACGATGCACCAGCTGTGTGAGGTGGCGCAAGCGGTGCGTGAGTTGATGGGCGACATCGGCTTGGTGACCTACCCGTTGACCAGCGGCAGCAAGGGTCTGCACCTGTATGTGCCGCTGGCCGAGCCCGTTAGCTCCCACGGTGCGTCGGTGCTCGCCCGGCGGGTGGCCGAGCAGCTGGAGCACGCCATGCCGCAACTTGTGACGGCGACCATGACCAAGAGCCTGCGGGCTGGCAAGGTGTTCCTGGACTGGAGCCAGAACAGTGCTGCCAAGACCACCATCGCGCCGTATTCCCTGAGGGGCCGCGAGTTCCCGACCGCCGCTGCGCCGCGGATATGGGACGAGATCGCCGACCCGAAGTTGCGCCATCTGCGGTTCGACGAAGTGTTGCAACGGGTTTCCGAACTCGGGGATCTGCTGGCGGGGTTGGACGCGGACGCGCCAGCTGCCGACAAGCTGACGACCTACCGCAGCATGCGCGATGCCGCCAAGACACCCGAGCCGGTACCCAAAAGCGTTGCTGCAAAAGGTAACAACAACCGGTTTGTGATTCAGGAACACCACGCTCGCCGCCTGCACTACGATCTGCGGCTCGAACGCGACGGTGTTCTGGTGAGCTGGGCCGTCCCCAAGAACCTGCCCGAGACCACCTCGGTGAATCACCTTGCGGTGCACACCGAAGACCACCCGCTGGAGTACCTGGACTTTCACGGCACGATCCCGAAAGGGGAGTACGGCGCGGGCAACATGATCATCTGGGACGCGGGAACGTATGAGGCAGAGAAGTTCCGGGTTCCCGACGATCCTGAGGCCAAGAACGGCGAGGTGATCTTCACCCTGCGGGGCAGCCTTATCGAAGGCCGGTATGCGCTCATCCAGACCGGGGGCAAGAACTGGCTCGCGCACCGGATGAAGGATCAGCCGCAGGTACAGCTGCAGGACTTCGCGCCGATGCTGGCCACCGAAGGCTCCGTCGACAAACTCAAGCAATCCCAGTGGGCCTTCGAAGGCAAATGGGACGGCTACCGGCTGTTGGTGGACGCCGACCACGGGCACCTGCAGCTGCGGTCGCGCAGCGGACGCGACGTCACCGGTGAGTATCCGCAATTGCAGGCGCTGGCAGCCGATCTCGCCGACCATCGCGTGATTCTCGACGGCGAGGTCGTGGCCCTCGATGAGACCGGGGTACCGAGTTTTGCCGCGATGCAGAATCGGGTGCGCTCCACGCGGATCGAGTTCTGGGCCTTCGACATTCTGCTGCTCGACGGCCGATCGCTGTTTCGCGTGAAATACAGTGACCGCCGACGGCTGCTGGAGGCGTTGGCTGCCGGTGGTGGGCTCATCGTGCCGCCGCTGCTGCCCGGTGACGGGCCGGAAGCGATGAATCATGCCCGGGAGCAGCGGTTCGAAGGGGTGGTTGCCAAGAAGCGCGACGCCACCTATCAACCGGGTCGACGGTCGGCTTCATGGATCAAGGACAAGATCTGGAACACTCAGGAAGTGGTGATCGGCGGCTGGCGCCAAGGCGAGGGCGGGCGCACCAGCGGTATCGGTGCCCTTATGCTCGGCATTCCGGCCGAAGGCGGGCTGCAGTTCGCCGGCCGGGTCGGTACCGGATTCACCGAGAACGATCTGGCCAAGCTGAAAAAGCTGCTGGCCCCGTTGCACACCGACGAATCACCTTTCAACGCACCACTTCCCACGCTCGATGCCCGGGGCGTGACATTCGTGCGCCCAGAATTGGTCGGGGAGGTTCGCTACAGCGAACGGACATCTGACAATCGGCTACGCCAGCCGAGCTGGCGCGGATTGCGTCCGGACAAGACGCCTCATGAAGTCGGGTGGGAGTGATCCCAGGCTGCGTCGCAATCTGACAAGCGAGTAACAACCACAACCGTGTGGACGTCCGGGTTGTAGCGGTCCGGATTTGTCGGACCCTTCTGTGATGATGGTGTTATGTCTTCGACGGCAACATCTTTCGCTGCTGGGGTGAGTCCTGTGCAGCGGGTGGAGGGGTTGTTCGAGGAGCTGGCGGAGCTGGTTGGTCAACGCAACGCGATCGACGGCCGCATCGTGGACATCGTCGCCGAACTGGATCGCGACGAATTGTGCGGCGCCACCGGCGCCCGATCGATCACAGCTTTGGTGGCCTGGAAGACCGGTGTCACCCCGCACAACGCCGAAACAATGGTGGCAGTCGCACGCCGCCTCGAGGGGTTCCCACTCTGCGCCGAAGGGATGCGGGAGGGCCGGTTGTCGCTGGATCAGGTGGGGGTGATCGCCGAACGCGCCGCCGACGGTTCCGATGCGCATTATGCGGAGTTGGCGGCGGTGGCCACTGTTGCCCAGTTGCGTACGGCGGTCAAACTCGAACCCCGCCCCGCCCCTGATCCAGATCCCGAACCGGATCCCAAACGCGCGTTCCGCAAAGAGGTTCACGACGACTGCACGACCTACCGGATCACCCTGCCGCGCGACGAGGCAGCGACAGTCGATGCTGCGATGCAGTCGCATCACGACGCGTTGATCGCGCAGTGGAAGCGTGACCACGAGGATGCCGACCAGGCATCGGAGCAGGCACCGCCGTTCCCCGGCACCGTGGATGCATTGATGAGCCTGATCGAGGCCGGCTGGGACACCGACGTGGCGCGCCGCCCACATGGGCAGCACACCACGGTGGTGGTGCACGTCGACCTCGACCGCGACGGTGCGAAACCGGTCGCCTCACTGCACCTCGGGCCGGTGTTGTCCGATGAGGAACGCCGCTTCCTGTCCTGTGATGCGAGCTGTGAGGTGTGGTTTGAACGGCACGGGCGGGTGATCGGTGCGGGGCGTAGTACGCGGCAGGTCAGTCGCCGGTTGCGCCGGGTGTTGGAGGCATCGGGATCGGTGCTGTGTGGTGCCCGGCTGCGGCGCCACCCGCGGTCTGCACGCTCATCACCTGCAGCATGTGCGCCGTGAGGCGCGTGTATTCCGATCGGAGGTGAGAGACCTCCGATGTTCGGCCGTCACAGCGGTCGGATGAAAGCTGAGGGCAGCTGAATCTCGTAGGGATCGAGAGGGATTCGGTGGCAAGCGGCCCTGACAAAACCACGGCGGGTCAGTACTGCCAGATGACATGGCGCGTGGTGAGCAAGGTGAGAGGGCATACGTGAGGAACCAGTGTCGGAATCCTCGTTAGGTGGAACCGGTCTGCAAATCTGGCGGATATCGGACCGGTGTTGTGGTGCACGCGGAAGTGGTGTATCGGACGCGTCCGTTGCCTGTCCCGGCCAGGGGTGGGCAGCAGCCGGTGGGGAATTGTCTGTGGCGTACCTACCGGGGCCATCGGGGTAAAGCTGGGTGCCGGCCTCACCAATCGGATACATGTGAACACGGGAACCATTCGGGTGCTTCCCTTCCCGCGTCCCGGCCAGGGGTGCGGCGGGTAGGNGTCGATGCCCACCGAGGGCACTGGGATGGGGCGGAGCCGCCGTAGTACTGCGAGGCCGGGAAAGCCGGTCACATCGGGAAGGGCGGCAGTAGGACACGCAGAATACGGAGATTGCCATGTCAGAAGATGCACCGATGAATATCGGTGCCGCGCTGGAGTTGCCGTCCGTGGCGGCCCAGCGGGTACTGAGGATGCAGACCAAACTGCACTGTTGGGCGATGGCCGATCGTGGTCGTCGGTTCGACGATCTGTTCAACCTCGTGGCGGACCCGTGTTTCCTCGCGGTAGCGTGGGCACGGGTCCGGGAGAACACCGGTGCCCGCAGTGCGGGGATCGATAAACGCACCGCCCGCGGCATTGAGGCTAGTGCCGATGGTGTCGTCGGGTTCCTCGAACAGTTGCGGGACGCATTGCGCTCCGGCATGTTTCGACCGGTACCGGTGCGGCGAGTCGAGATACCCAAAGCCAGCGGCAAGGTCCGCAAGTTGGGTATCCCGACCGTGGCCGATCGGGTGGTACAGGCGTCGCTGAAGCTGGTGCTGGAACCGATATTCGAAACGGATTTCTCCGATTCGAGTTACGGGTTCCGGCCGCAGCGACGGGCTCAGGACGCGATCGAGGACATTCGGATGTTCGCTCACCGTGGTTATGAGTGGGTGTTCGAAGCCGACATCGCAGCGTGTTTCGACGAAATCGACCACACTGCCCTGCTGCACCGGATACGTGGTCGGATCGGCGATAAACGCATCCTGGGGTTGGTGAAGGCATTCCTGAAGGCCGGAGTGCTCGGCACCGACGGCACCACCTATGACACCTACACCGGAACTCCCCAGGGCGGCATCCTCTCGCCGCTGCTGGCCAACATCGCTCTGTCGGTTATCGATGACCACTTCGACAATCGCTGGGCGGCCCACCGGCACGGATCGGCCCGCAGGACCCATCGCCAGCACGGCGGAGCGACGTATCACCTCGTGCGATACGCCGATGACTTCGTGGTTCTGGTCTTTGGCCAACGCGGGCACGCCGAACAACTGTGGGAGGACATGACCGATCTGCTGGCACCGATGGGGCTGCGGTTGGCCCCGGCCAAGACGCAGGTCGTGCATATCGACGAGGGCTTCGACTTTCTGGGATTCCGCATCCAGCGGCATATCCAGCGGGGAAGCAACCGGGCATACGTCTACAGCTACCCGTCGCGCACCTCGCTGCAGACGATGCGACGCAAGCTCAAGACGGTGACCAAACGGATTACCCACCAACCCGCCGATCAGCTGTTCGGGCAACTGAGCCGGATGGTCCGCGGTTGGGCCCAGTACTTCCGGCACAGTTCAGCCAGCCGGGCCTACTCCCACATCGCCAACTACATGTGGTGGCGGGTGTGGAGCTGGCTGCTGCACAAACATCCCCGCACCGGCAAACGGGCCCTCTGGGCCCAGTACCACGTGCGCCGCTGGCCGCAGTACAACGGTGTTCGGCTCTACAACCCCACCACGATGAGCATCCAGCGCTATCGCTACCGGGGCTCGAAGATCCCGACACCCTGGGCAACACCTATCGTCGTCCCAGCTTGACCTACGGAGAGCCGGATGCGATGAGAGTCGCACGTCCGGTTCGGGGGCGCGGCGGCGGGAAATAGCCTGAGCGACAAGCTCAGACACTACGCCCGCCGCCGACGCCTACTGGGAGGACGGCGGGCGCACCGACCTGGACAATCTGGTGTTGGTATGCCCATATCATCACCGACTGCACCATCGCGGGGGTGTCACCATCACCGGACCGGCTGACCGACTCATCGTCACCGATGCCGCCGGGCGACGACTCAGTGCAGGGTCCCTGGCCCGGCCACCAACCACACCCCCACCCGACGTCCCACCCTGCCCCGGCCCCACCGGCGAACGCGCCAACTGGTGGTGGTACCAACCCTTCCAACCCCAACCACCACCAGCGGCGTCGGCGAACTAGGCGTTTTGAAGCAATCAGGTTTAGTGATAGTTGCTAGATCACCACAATCCGGTCTGAACTGGGCAAACCTGCACGATAGCCGTTGCTGGATGATCTCAAATTAGCTGGCTCTTGTGACGTATCTGTGGGTCATTGACGGCCGGGTAGGGCTGGTCGGTGTCCTCCGAGGGTGAGCATGGCTAGGGCGATCAGGGGTTCGGGGGTGGCGAAGCCGAAGGCTATGCGGGTGAGGAGTCGGATCTTGGTGTTGGCCGATTCGATGAGCCCGTTGGATAGTCCGTGTTCGATGGAGGCCAGGATCTGCCTGCGGTGGCGGGTGATGCGTTGTTGCAGCAAGACGAATGCTTCGATGCGGCAGCGCCGCGCCCAGGAGACCCATTTGTCGAGTGCTTCGGCGGCCTCGTCCACGGACAGTTTGAAGATCGTGCGTAGGGCTTCTTTGAGCAGGTAGGCACGGTAGAGCCGAGGGTCGGTCTTGGCGATCCATTCCAGTTTCGCCTGTTGCCGCTCGCTCAGGTTCTCCGGGTTCTTCCACAGCGCAAACCTGGTGCGCTTCAAGGCTTTCGCTTCTCCGGTGGCCACGGTGACACGCCGGCCAGCGACCCACCCGTGGCGCTGGGTGTGACCTGCTCGTCGGGCAGCGTTCCACGCCTGGCGACGCACCTCATCGAGTGCCTCGTTGGCCCAGCCGACAACATGAAACGGGTCAGCGCAGCGGATCGCGCCGGGGCAGCGATCGGCGACCACGTCGGCGATCCATTCGGCCCCGTCGGCGCTGACATGGGTGATCCGAGCGCACCGACCTGCACCGGAGGCTTCCAGGGAATCGAAGAAGGCGCGCACGGTCGCCCGATCGCGGCCGGTGTTGGCCCACACCAGCCGGCCGCTGTCATGGTCGACCACGATGGTCAGGTACTTGTGGTGGCGTTTGTAGGAGATCTCATCGATCCCGATCCGGGTCAGGTCGGCGAATGCGTCGATCCCGGCGGCGGTATCGGCCCACACCCGCGCGATGATCGATCCGACGGTGCGCCAAGCGATCCGCATCAGCTCGGTGATCGCTCGTTTGGAGCAGTGGGTAGCCAACCAGGCCACCTGCTGATCGAATGCGCGGGTGTGCCCGGCGCCGTGCCGAGCCCACGGGACCTGACACACCGTCGGCCCGTGGGTAGCACAGTCGACTCGCGGAATATCGGCTTCCAGGAACACCTCGATGGTGCCCATGTCCAGGGCGCGCCAGCGCCGCCGGCCCTGACCGCGGTCGTACCAGCGGGCCCGCGCACCGCAGGTTCCGCACCGCCCCCGGGCTGCTCGACGGGGCCGCACATGGGCCACAACCACCTGCGCTGCCTCATCGAACTCGACGTCGTCGATCACCGTGTTCTGGACGCACAACACCGCACGCCATAAGCTGGCATTCCGCACGCCGTTCTCCGTTCTATGAGTTTTTGACCTTCGACAAGCCAAAAACCTAGACCGAGAACGGCGTCCGGCCATTCAGGCGCAATCAACCACCCACAGATACGTCACAAGAGCCAATTAGCTTGATGGCGGGATGTTGCCGATGAATAAACGATGAGCAAACTATGGCAGATTAGGCTTCGCTCCACGCCGCCAGCTTCATGGACACCATGCTCGACTAGCCGGCCGTGGAGATCAGCTGCTGTGCCCGCTGAAACGACACCCCAAGCATTTCGCCGACGTCGCGTACCGCGACGCCGTGCGCGGCGAGATCACGGGCGAGCTTCCTGGCTTCGGCCCGGGCTGCAGCGGCGTGCTGTTCGGCCAGTTCGCGGTTGCGGGCGACCTTCTTGGCTTCGGCTGACACATCGATACCGTCGACCTCGATCGTGATGTCCACTCCGACTTCGGAGGGAGCAGAGTCCGTCACGGTGCAGATGAAGTCGACTGCGATGCCGGGTACCTCAGCGATCCGGCGCGCTTGTGTCGTGTCGCTGAGGTTGATTGTTCCGTTTACGGCGACGTACCCGGCGAGTTCGGGCACGGTGATCATCCACCACCGGTCGTCTCGGGTGACGTTGACCTGATAGGTGTGCATGTCAGTCCTCCTTGCAGTTGGTGGTGCACGCGTTGATCGCTGCGTCGACCTGGCGGCGTACGCCCGGGCTGATGGTGCGGTGTCCGTCGACCAGCGAGATGCTGTAGTGGCCGTGTGGGCAGGTCCACATGGTGTGGCTGCCTTTGCCGTCGCGGGAGGTGAAGCCGGCCTTCTTGAGCTGCTTGACGATTTCTCGGGTGGGCGCCGGTGCGATCATGACTCTAGTCTATATTGATAGACGATTTCTAGTCGAGTTAGGTAGACAATTGATGGTAGAGGTTGCCCAACTGGGGGAACAACGGCCGACATAGTCGCCATGCCCTCATAGGTGCTGTCGCCAGTCTTGATCAGGTGGACGGTGGCGACGTCGAAACTCGCGCCCTTACTGTTGGCCGGGTCGTCGAAGTACTGCTGCATCGACAACCGCACCTCCGCCTCGAGGGAGGCGAGCATGAAAGCATCGACAGCAGCCTTGCGTTCAGCCTTCACCGCGGTCGCATCGGCCGCCTTCGCGGTAGGCATCCCGGCGATCTGCTTGCCATGCAGGATCATCGGGCCCGCCAGCGTGAGACTGGCAGCCACCGCACCCGCCGAGACAATCCCGGACATGATCAACAACCAGGACGTACTGGATTGCGGTGGCAATCTGGCAGCAGGCCCCATGGCTCGTTGCGCACATTCGTCCGTCGCTATCTGCGTAGCGACCTCGGCTGACCCCGCGGCGCCACAGGTGCCGATGTGCGCCTCCGGGGAGACCGCTATCGCCACCCAGTCCTCGCCATACAGGGGTCAACCATCTTTGAGTCAGCTGATCTGCTGGTCGAAATCTGCGTTATCCCGGGACACGGCGAATTCGATAACGGTCGCAGACGGTCAGCGGACGGTGGCCCCGGCCACAGCTTCCCGCATGCCTCGGGTTGCCAGCTCGTCGGCCAACTCGTTGTCGGCAATACCCGCATGCCCCTTCACCCAGAACCACTCGACCTGATGCCGCGCGCAGGCAGCCTGCAGCCGTTGCCAGAGGTCGACGTTCTTCACAGGCTGCTTCGCGGCGGTCATCCAGCCGTTGCGTTCCCAGCCGAGTACCCACTTGGTGATGCCATTCCGTACATAGGTGCTGTCGGTGTGGAGGTGCACAACCACCGGCCTGGTGAGCGCCTCGAGTGCCATGATGGGCGCCGTCAGCTCCATCCTGTTGTTGCTGGTGACCCCGGGATCCCCGCCGAACATTTCGCGAACGCGCGTACCGTGTCGCAACACTGCGCCCCAACCGCCCGGACCGGGGTTCGGTCGGCATCCACCGTCGGTGTGGATGACCACGACACTGTCGGTCGTCACTTTTCCAACGCCTGACCGATCATGCGCCAAGAATAAGCATTGCGGCGGTCGGCGTTGTATCGACGCACCGACCTCACCGCAGGTTCGGCGCACGTCTCCGCTAGCGTGGCGCCCACCACCGGGAGGCGCGAACTGTGACATCGTTTGATGCATGAGTAGGCGCGACGGCGGCGCTGACGAATACAGCGTCGATGACGATGACCAGTTGACTCAGGAGGACGCCCTGATAGACCGGGGCGTAGACGATCTGCTCGACGAGGGTTACACGCCTCCGGATCGCTGGCGGGAACCCCGCGACCACGAGAGCCTCGATGAACTGCTGGCCGAGGAGGAACCCGACCCGGCGATGCAGCTCGACGATGACGACTATCCCGACGAGCAGGCCGGCGATGACGAAGTCGGGGATCGTCGGTCTGGCCGCCTCGTCGCGCCCAATGCGGGCTTCGGTGAAGATGACGAGGCTGAGCTGCTCGGGAGCGACGTCGGCATCGATGGCGGCGCGGCCTCTGCGGAAGAGGCCGCGGTTCACATCATCGACGAGTAGGGCTGCGCCGCTGCAATGCCACCGACACGGTGAGCACAAGCAGGCCGCCGACCGCCAGGACCGCACCCGCAGCGGCGGGGGCGGTGTAACCGTAGCCCGCCGCGATGACCAGGCCGCCTACCCAGGCACCTGTGGCATTGCCGACGTTCAGGGCGGAGTGGTTGAGGGCCGCGGCCAGCGTCTGCGCGTCGTGGGCCACGTCCATCAGCCGGGTCTGCAACGCCGGTCCCACTGCGGAGCCGGACGCGCCGATCCCGAACAGCGCCAGCAGCGCGGTCCATGGGTTGTGCGCGGCCGCCACGAATACCGTCAGCAACACCCCGAGAGCGCCGAGGGACAGGTAGAGCGCGCGAATCACCGATATGTCGGCCAGTCGGCCGCCGACCAGGTTGCCGACCACCATGCCGAGGCCGAACACCATGAGCGCAACCGGAACCAGCGTGCGCGACAACCCCGCCACATCGGTCATCGTGGTGCTGATGTAGGTGTACACGGCGAACATCCCGCCGAATCCGATCATGCCGATCAGCACGGCCAGCCAGACCTGGGGCCGGCGCAGCGCACCGAGCTCGGTCAGTGGGCTGGTGACGTGCATGGTGCGCAGTTGGTCGGGTAGCCAGAACCACAGCGCGGCCAGCGTGACCATCCCGATGGCGACCACGAGGCCGAACGCGCTGCGCCAACCCAGCGCCTGGCCGAGCCACGAGGCGATCGGCACCCCGAGCACCGTCGCGATGGTCAGGCCGGACAGCACGTGGGCGACTGCCTTGGCCCGGTTCTGCGGGCCCATCAGGTGAGCAGCGGCGAGGGCGGCGATACCGAAGAACGCGCCGTGCGGCAGGCCTGCGACGAAGCGGGCCGCCACCAGGGTCGGGTACGACGGCGCCACCATGCTGGCCAGATTGCCAAGCGTGAACACGGTGATCAGGCCGAGCAGCAGCGCCTTGCGCGGCAGCCGCGCGGTGACGGCCGCGATGACCGGCGCACCCACGACAACGCCGAGGGCGTACGCGGAGATGACATGACCGGCGGTGGGTTCGGTGATCCCGAAGCTCGACGCGATATCGGGCAGCAGTCCCATGGCCACGAATTCGGTGGTGCCGATGCCGAAACCACCGAGCGCCAGGGCGATCACGGCAAGTCGGCGCACCGTGGGATCGGCTGCGACGACGGACACGGGGCCCGACGGGCGGTTAAGGGAAGTCGTCATGCGAAGCGGTTCTCCGGTCGGACGGTGCACGGGAGCTCTCGGGCAGCATCGGCGAGAACGGCGGCTACAACGCTAACCGGGCTTCTGATGTTCCATCAACTTACTTATGCAATTTGAATGCGAAAGTGAGCGAAGTCTCGCTTGTCGGGAATAGCGATGCCGCACGAGAACCTGTTCTAGAAGTCGCGTGAATCGGTCCGTGAAGGTGAAGGACTAGGATTGGCGTGGCTGCCTCTTGCGACGTTCCCGTCGCCCAAGGGGGATGGGAGCGAATTCCATGACAGATACCCCACATGCGGTCATTGCCTTGCAGATCAGTGAGTTGATCCGCGATATTCAGCAGTCTCCGCCCGCCGACGTCGATGCGGCCCTGGGTGAGCTCACCGAGAGCGGTGTCAACTACATTTCGGCCGCCCAGCATGCCGGCATCACCATCGCGTCGCGTGATGGCAAGCTGCACACCTCCGCGGCGACCAGTGAATATCCAGCCCTCCTGGACAAGTTTCAGCAACTATGCGGTGAGGGACCGTGCCTCAGTGCGGCGTGGGAGCAGCACATCATCAAGATCGATGACGTCGAGACAGAGCAGCGGTGGCCCGCCTATTGCCGGGATACGCGCGAGGAGACGCCGATCCGCTCGATCATGGCCTTTCAGCTCTATGCAGACCACCAGACGATGGGCGCATTGAATTTCTATTCCGAGCGCGCCTACGCCTTCGATGCCGAGGCCGTCGAGTCCGGTCTCATCGTCGCCACGCACGCAGCCCTTGCATGGAACCTGCTCCGTCGGGACGAACAGTTCCGCAGTGCGCTGGCCTCTCGCGACATCATCGGCCAGGCAAAGGGCATGCTGATGGAACGCTTCAAGATCGACGCCGTCCAGGCCTTCGAGGTGCTCAAGCGGTTGTCTCAGAATTCCAACACCCCTCTCGTGGGCGTTGCGCAGGAGATCGTGACTGCGGATCGCGCGACCGATGTCATCGGCCGTTAGCGGCACCGACGGCGGTGATCTCGACGTTCGGCAGGCTGAACGGCGGCATGCCGACACCGGCGATCGAGTAGGTGTCCTGTGCGGTGCGTTCGGTGATCCGGGCGTCCACGCACCGGGTGTCGATCGTCAGCCGGACCGGACCGGGTGCGATGGCGGCTGGTGCGTCGAGAATCGTTCCACGCCAATGGTATCGGCCGTCGATCGGGTCCAGGTGTCCGGTCAGACGCACATGCGCAGGATGCTCGCCGTCGGCGATCCGCAGTGTTGCCGCTCCGTCGTACACGTCGTCGTCGGCTTCGACGGTCGAGCTCGGGGATGTCGCGATGCCACGCACCGCGGTGGCGGGCAGGAACCCGGTGCGGCGCCACAGCCGTCGGGCGATCGGGCCCATCAACCCGACCTCCTCCAGAAACGCGGCCAGCGGGGCGAACCCGGCGATCTGGGTCTCGTGCCGGTGCGCGCTGGCTCGGGCCATCTTGCGGGCCGCGCGGGCATCGAGGCCGGCCCGGCGGTATTGCACCTTGTTGGTGAACAGGAAGCGGAAGAACAGCCCGCCGACCCCGTTGAGATTGCCGACCCACACGCGGGCGGTCCAGGGCATCGTCGGAGTGCGCTTGCGCAGCCCGTCGCGGGCGAACTGGATGTGGCGGGCTTCCTCGGTGACGTGAATTCGCATGAGGCGCTGGATTATTGGCTGTAGTTCCGGATCGTCCATCATTTGCCGCTGCAGGGAGTCGAAGATCTCTTCGCCGATCAGAGCAGCCACCCACAGCAAGGAACCGCGGAACGCGAATGGCAGGGCGTTGATGATCATCCGCTGGTACAGCCGCGGCCGGACGGGCTTGGCGTCCACCTTCTCGATCGCCCTGCCGAACATCACCATGTGCCGCGTCTCGTCGCCCAGCTCGGTGAGCTCGTAGTGGGTCGCGCGGGCGGTGGGGTCCTGACGCATCATCTTGCGCAGCAGTGCTTGGTTGAGGATGTTCTCGAACCAGATGCCGGCCGAGAGTGTGTTGACCAGCTCCTGGCGTGACAGCTCGATCTGCTCGGCGCGGGACATACTGTCCCACAACGGTGTTCCGTACAGGGACACCGTCTTCGGAGGCAGGTAATACTTGTCGGGATCCAGGGGTGCGTCCCAGTCGATGTCGACCACGGGCGCATAGGACTTGCGTACCGAGCCCTTGAGCAGGCGTTCGGAGAACTCCTCACGTGTGGCGGCGTTGGCCGCCCTGACCGAAGTTGGCACCGTGGACGTCCCTTCGACTGTTTGGAGCGAAGCTGCTAATCGAAATTAGGGTCACTCGCAACATTTAGTCAATACCCACGGTACCGCATACTTTCCGACGTGGTCAGATCGTTACCCTTCGGATGTGCGCCACATCCATGTCATCGGTATCGGCGCGGGTGACCCCGACTACGTCACGGCACAAGCGGTTTCCGCACTCAACGACACCCAGGTGTTCTTCGCGATGGACAAGGGGCCGCGGCGAGGCGCCGACACCCGGACGCGAGGAGGACAAGACACCCGGACGCGAGGAGGACAAGACACCCGGACGCGAGGAGGACAAACTGGTACCGATGAGCTGGTCGCGCTGCGTCGGTCGATCTGCGAACGGTTCATCAAATCCGCACCTGGGGCACCCGGTTACCGGTTCGTCGAGCTGATCGATCCGCCGCGCGCGACCACCGGGGAATACACCAGTGCCGTCGCTGATTGGCATGCCGAGCGGGCCAGTATCTGGGCGCAGGCGATCGAGACCGAACTGGGGCCCGACGGCGTCGGCGCGTTTCTGGTCTGGGGTGACCCGTCGCTGTATGACAGCACGCTGCGCATCCTCGACCAGGTCGCCGAACAGGTGGAATTCGACTACGACGTCATTCCCGGAATCACTGCCATCCAGGCGCTGACGGCACGGCACCGTATCCCGCTCAACGACATCGGCGAGCCGGTGCTGATCACCACTGGCCGCCGGTTGCGCGAGGAGGGCCTCTCCGGCGCCGCGGTGGTGATGCTCGACGCCGAATGCTCGTTCCAGGATTGCCCGCAGCAGACCCGGATCTGGTGGGGCGCCTATCTGGGCACGCCCGACGAGATCCTCGTTGCCGGCCGCGTCGGCGAGGTGGGCGAACAGATCGTTGCGGCGCGAGCCCAAGCGCGTGAACGCCACGGCTGGATCATGGACACCTACCTGCTCCGATCGGCAGACTGACAGTCATGACCTCATTTCTGTTGCGCGCCGGGCTGACCGGGCTCGCACTGTGGATCGTGACGCTGATCGTCCCGGGGATGAGTTTCGTCGGTGGAAACACGACCGTGGCGCGCGTCGGCATCATCTTCGTCGTCGCAGTGATATTCGGTGTGGTCAACGCGATCATCAAACCGATCGTGCAGATTCTCTCGATCCCGCTGTACATCTTGACCCTCGGACTCATCCACATCGTGATCAATGCGCTCATGTTGTGGATCACGTCCCGGATCACCGAGAGCACCACCCACTGGGGTCTGCAGATCAACGAATTCTGGTGGACCGCGATCTGGGCGGCGATCGTGCTGTCGATTGTCAGTTGGCTACTGTCCCTGGTCTGGCAACCCGAGCACTGAGACCTGTTCGGTCAGATCGGCGGCGGTGTCGGCGGCCGCCGTGGTGTTCCCGTCGTGTTCCAATGCCCAACACGCTGCCAGGGTGCGGTAGGCGAGTTGTTCGGCGACCACCACCGTCGGCCACATGCGTTCGGCCGCAGCACGTTGCGACGGCGATCCGCCGACGCCGACGTCGTAGGCGGGCAGCATCGCCATCGTGCGCAATTGCAGATCCCTGCGGTCGGTGCGGGCCAGGGCGGTGGTGACGTTACCGGCCGCCAGATGGCGCACCGCCGACTCGATGGCGGTCGTCGTGCCCGAGATCGCGGTCGCCAATCCAGCGGGAGGACGACCGCGCTCAGTCAGCCAATACACCAAAAGGGCCACGGCACAACCGATCAGCGTGTCACCCCCACGCGCCAGCAGTAGCGCACCGAGGCCGGCGACCGGAGCGCCACCCGACGCGATGGTCAGCGCTGCGGGCGTGATGAAGATGACGGCAAGGGTGTAGTTACGCACCACGACCATCTCGATGGCGAACTGCAATGTGCCGAGTACCAAGGCCAACCACACTCCTTGCGGGTGCAGCGCCAGGATCGCCCCGGCCACGCCCAGTCCGAGCCAGGTGCCCAGTGTGCGTTCGATGCCGCGCTGTACCGTGCGCTGCCAATCGAAACCCTGGTGCAACATCAGCACTGCGGTCGCCATCGCCCAATAAGCGTGGCTGATTCCCAACGCCCCGGTGATGGCGCCGGCGATCAATACCGCGATTCCGACGCGGGCGGCCAGCCGCATGGAGTTGGAACCCGGGGTCACCGCTCGGCGCAGCAACGCCGCCACGCTGGGCCTACCGAGCGGAACCCCTTCCGCGCCATGATCGTCGATGAAGGCGTCGGCGGGCACGGTGGCCAGATGCCTCGCAAGTTCCGCCCCGTCGAACGGCAACGGCCGGCCGGTGTCTGCGCTGCGCATGGCCTCGGCGAACAGCGCGTGCAAACGTCGGTTCACCACCCGCAGGCGGTAGAGAGTGTCATCGGGTTTGGGTTGCACGGGCTGGTAGGTGACCAGCGTGATCCACGCGGTGTGCAGCAGTGTGGCGGCCCGGTGCCGGGCGGCGGCTTCGGCATGCGCGTCACCGCCGATCGTTTCGATGTACCCGGCGATCGCCGTCGCCGCGGCCGCGACCGCGGCGCGCTCCGGGCCGCGCGGGCGCGTCAGCGCACCCGCCATATGGACCAGCCAGGCGAACGCGCCACCGGCGAGCACCAGCACGGCGAGATGGGCCGGCGTCAGGTGTGTGGCGGCTACCCCGGTGCCCGCAGCGCACGCCAGCACGAACAGGTAGGCGCCCGGCGGCCCGATGGCCAGCGCGTTGCACACCAGCACGACGACCATCGCGATCACGGTGACGGTCCCCACTGCCAGCCACGGCGCGGCAGCCGCCCAGTCTCCGAGCGCCACCGAGGCGGCGAAGCACGCCACGACCACGCCGAGATAGACGCCACGGTTGAGGTAAGGCCTGCCGCTGCCGTACAACGAGGTGAACCCGCCGATGGTGGCGATCAGGCCGGCAGCGATGTCGCCGAACGCCCAGCCGACGAGCACCGGGACCGTCATACACAGTGCCGCGCGCAGCGCGAACGAGAATCGGCGTGGTCCGCTGTTGAGGACGAAGATGTTTCGTAGCGGGTGGAAAACCGGTTTGGGCGCGGGCCGGTCTGACATGGATACCAGCATGCTCGGTGCGGGCCTGACACACTGGAAGGCGTGCCCGAGCTACCTGAGGTCGAGGCCCTCGCTGACCATCTACGTCGACATGCCACCGGACGGGTGGTGACGCGCGTCGACGTGGTTGCCCTCTCGGTGCTCAAGACTTTCGATCCGCCGGTATCCGCTCTGCACGGGCAGACCGTCACCGGAGCCGCTCGGTGGGGCAAGTACCTGGGTCTGCAGGTCGGTCAGCTCTATCTGATCACTCATCTGTCGCGGGCGGGCTGGCTGCGCTGGTCGAACAAACTGGTGCCCACTCCGCTCAAGCCGGGCAAAGGGCTGATCGCCCTACGGGTGCATCTGGACGGAGCGGGGTTCGACCTCACCGAGGCCGGGACGCAGAAGCGCCTTGCGGTGTGGGTGGTGCGCGACCCGTCAGAGGTGCCTCAGATCGCCGCACTCGGCCCTGACGCGCTGTCGCTCGATCAGGCTGGTCTAGCTGCCGCACTCGCGGGGGAGAGCGGCCGGATCAAGAACGTGATCACCGATCAGAAGGTGATCGCCGGGATCGGCAACGCCTACAGCGATGAGATCCTGCACGTGGCCAAGCTGTCGCCGTTCGCCACCGCCGGCAAGCTCACCGAAGCGCAACTGGCTGATCTGCACGCCGCGATGATCTCGGTGCTCACCGATGCAGTGACCCGTTCGGTCGGGCAGCAGGCGGCGACGTTGAAGGGGGAGAAGCGGTCGGGGCTTCGCGTGCATGCCCGCACCGGGCTGCCGTGCCCCGTGTGCGGGGACACCGTGCGGGAGGTGTCGTTCGCCGACAAGTCTTTTCAGTACTGCCCGACGTGTCAGACCGGTGGCAAAATGCTGGCCGACCGCAGGATGTCACGGTTGCTCAAGTAGCAGTGCTCGTCCTCACCCAGGTGTCTAACTCGGTTATCCTGCTGCCATGATCCGCCAGAAGATCCTCATCACCGGTGCCAGCTCGGGCTTGGGTGCCGGTATGGCCCGGCAATTCGCGGCTAAGGGCCGTGACCTGGCGTTGTGCGCCCGTCGCACCGAGCGGCTCGACGAACTCAAGGCTGAGCTCGCCGCCCGGCATCCCCACGTCAAGGTGGCCGTCGCAGAGCTGGACGTCAACGATCACGAGGCCGTGCCTAGGGTGTTCGGTGAACTGTCCGAGGAACTTGGCGGGATCGACCGGGTCATCGTCAACGCGGGCATCGGGAAGGGCTGGACACTCGGCGAGGGCAAGCCGTGGGCCAACAAGGCCACATTGGAAACCAATCTTGTTGCCGGGCTGGTGCAGATCGAGTCCGCGTTGGCGATGTTCAAGAAGTCCGGCTCCGGACACCTCGTGCTGATCTCGTCGGTGCTCGGCAACCGCGGGGTCCCGGGCGCCAAGGCGGCGTACTGCGCGAGCAAGGCCGGTATGTCGTCGCTGGGGGAGTCGCTGCGTGCCGAGTACGACAAAGGCCCGATCCGCGTGACGGTTATCGAGCCGGGCTACATCGAGTCGGAGATGACGGCCCGGGCGAACTCGACCATGCTCATGGTCGACAACGAGACCGGTGTGCGGGCGATGGTCGAGGCCATCGAGAAGGAGAAGGGCCGCGCCGCGGTGCCGCGGTGGCCGTGGGCTCCGCTGGCCCAGGTGTTGCGGCTGTTGCCGCCGAAGTACACCAGGCGTTTGGCGTAGCGGCGGGCCTGTCGTCCTGTCTTGGTCTTTAGGCTGAGCGGCCGCGTTCTACGCGGTAGCGGCGTACCAGGGTGTCGGTTGAGGAGTCGGATTGTTTGGCGGGGGATTCGTCGCAGGTGATCACCGGTAGTAGTGCTTTGGCTTGGGTCTTGCCCAGTTCGACGCCCCATTGGTCGAAGGAGTCGATGCCCCAGATGACGCCTTCGGTGAATACCTGGTGCTCGTAGAGCGCGATCAGCTGGCCGACGACTGAGGGTGTGAGCTTGGTGGCCAGGATGGAGGTCGATGGCCGGTTGCCCGGCATGACCTTGTGCGGCACGATCTCGGCGGGGGTGCCTTCGGCGGTGATCTCGGCGGCGGTCTTGCCGAACGCCAGCACCTGGGTCTGGGCGAAGAAGTTGCTCATCAGCAGGTCGTGCATGCTGCCCTCGCCGTCGGCGGTCGCGAGATCGTCGACGGGTTGGGAGAACCCGATGAAGTCGGCGGGGATCAGTCGGGTGCCTTGGTGCAGCAATTGGTAGAAGGCGTGCTGACCGTTGGTTCCTGGCTCGCCCCAATAGATTTCGCCGGTCTCGGTGCTCACCGGTGAGCCATCGCACCGCACTGACTTGCCGTTCGATTCCATGGTCAGCTGCTGCAGGTAGGCCGCGAACCGGCACAGGTCGTTGGTGTAGGGCAGGACCGCACGTGACTGTGCGCCGAAGAAACTCGAATACCACAGACCGATCAGGCCGAGCAGTGCCGGCGCGTTGTCTTCCAGTGGGGCGGTGCGGAAGTGCTCGTCGACAAGGTGGAAGCCGGCCAGGAACTCGGCGAAGCGTTCCTTGCCGATCACGGCCATCACCGACAGCCCGATCGCCGAATCCACCGAGTAGCGGCCACCGACCCAGTCCCAGAAGCCGAACATGTTGTCGGTGTTGATGCCGAATTCGTCGACCAGCTTCTTGTGGGTCGACACCGCCACGAAGTGCTTGGCCACTGCGGCATCGCCTAGCGCCTTGACCAGCCAGCGTCGCGCCGCGGTCGCGTTGGTCAGCGTCTCCAGCGTCGAGAAGGTCTTGGACGAGACGACGAAAAGCGTTGTGGCGGGGTCGAGTCCGTCGAGTGTGGCGACCAGGTGGGAGGGGTCGACGTTGGACACGAAGCGCGCCGAGATGCCCGCGTCGGCGTAGTGCCGCAGCGCGTCGTACACCATCACCGGGCCCAGGTCCGAACCGCCGACACCGACGTTGACGACGGTGGTGATGCGCTTGCCGGTGGCCCCGGTCCACTCACCCGAGCGCAGCTTGTCGGTGAAGGCGCCCATCCGATCGAGCACATCGTGCACATCGGTGACCACGTTGTGGCCGTCCACGGTCAGTTCGGCGTTGGCGGGTAACCGCAGCGCGGTGTGCAGTACGGCGCGGTCCTCGGAGGTGTTGATGTGCTCACCGGAGAACATGGCGTCGCGGTGCTGCTCCAGCTCCGCGGTGCGGGCCAGCTCCACCAGAAGCTTCACCGTCTCGCGGGTGATGCGGTGCTTGCTGTAGTCGATGTAGAGGTCGCCGACGTTCAACACCAGCTCGGTACCGCGGGCGGGATCCTCGGCGAAGAACTCGCGCAAATGGGTCTCGCCGATCTTGTCGTGATGACGGACCAGAGCTTGCCACGCGGCAGTGGTCGAAATATCGGCGCTCATGCTTACGGTGCTCATGCTCATATGGAGAACCTAGCTAACTTCCTTGGACGGTTATTTGTGCGACGAGACTCAGAGAAGAGGGTGACTGCGGATTGGTGATGCTGCCAGTTTGGCCGGGAAGGTGTAACGGGCTAATAGGCATTCGCACGAAGATTCGCGGAATCCTCGTACTGGATCACCAGGTGGCTGCCGGCGACATAGGAATGCAGTGTCGGGCATCCTCTCCTTCTTGAAGCGGCCGAGCTCTGGTGCGAACTCCACCGCTGTGATGCCTATCACATCCCATAAATCAAGTTGCGTCCCCCACATAGTACGCCGCCTAATTCATATAGTCCAGACTTTTTTAGAACCTTCATGTGGCGCCTTTTATGCGAGCTTCCGGCTTCGGGTCTTTCAGAGACGGCCGCAGATGGGGGCCGTCCTGCCTGCCGACTTGGGGTAGCAACGGGGCGTCCGGGGCAGGGCTCCGGGGCGGGCCGAGAGCGGCCCTCCTGCGTTGTCGTCGCACGGTGTCAAAAAAGTCTAGATAAAAACTACCGAACTGCAGCTTTAAGCTATGGCCTCCGACGTGACCAACTCACAGGACGTGACCAACTCACAGAGTGACATCGAGGGAGCGCTCCGCCCTCGTTCGTGCGCCTGTCTTGGTCTTTAGGCTGAGCGGCCGCGTTCTACGCGGTAGCGGCGTACCAGGGTGTCGGTTGAGGAGTCGGATTGTTTGGCGGGGGATTCGTCGCAGGTGATCACCGGTAGTAGTGCTTTGGCTTGGGTCTTGCCCAGTTCGACGCCCCATTGGTCGAAGGAGTCGATGCCCCAGATGACGCCTTCGGTGAATACCTGGTGCTCGTAGAGCGCGATCAGCTGGCCGACGACTGAGGGTGTGAGCTTGGTGGCCAGGATGGAGGTCGATGGCCGGTTGCCCGGCATGACCTTGTGCGGCACGATCTCGGCGGGGGTGCCTTCGGCGGTGATCTCGGCGGCGGTCTTGCCGAACGCCAGCACCTGGGTCTGGGCGAAGAAGTTGCTCATCAGCAGGTCGTGCATGCTGCCCTCGCCGTCGGCGGTCGCGAGATCGTCGACGGGTTGGGAGAACCCGATGAAGTCGGCGGGGATCAGTCGGGTGCCTTGGTGCAGCAATTGGTAGAAGGCGTGCTGACCGTTGGTTCCTGGCTCGCCCCAATAGATTTCGCCGGTCTCGGTGCTCACCGGTGAGCCATCGCACCGCACTGACTTGCCGTTCGATTCCATGGTCAGCTGCTGCAGGTAGGCCGCGAACCGGCACAGGTCGTTGGTGTAGGGCAGGACCGCACGTGACTGTGCGCCGAAGAAACTCGAATACCACAGACCGATCAGGCCGAGCAGTGCCGGCGCGTTGTCTTCCAGTGGGGCGGTGCGGAAGTGCTCGTCGACAAGGTGGAAGCCGGCCAGGAACTCGGCGAAGCGTTCCTTGCCGATCACGGCCATCACCGACAGCCCGATCGCCGAATCCACCGAGTAGCGGCCACCGACCCAGTCCCAGAAGCCGAACATGTTGTCGGTGTTGATGCCGAATTCGTCGACCAGCTTCTTGTGGGTCGACACCGCCACGAAGTGCTTGGCCACTGCGGCATCGCCTAGCGCCTTGACCAGCCAGCGTCGCGCCGCGGTCGCGTTGGTCAGCGTCTCCAGCGTCGAGAAGGTCTTGGACGAGACGACGAAAAGCGTTGTGGCGGGGTCGAGTCCGTCGAGTGTGGCGACCAGGTGGGAGGGGTCGACGTTGGACACGAAGCGCGCCGAGATGCCCGCGTCGGCGTAGTGCCGCAGCGCGTCGTACACCATCACCGGGCCCAGGTCCGAACCGCCGACACCGACGTTGACGACGGTGGTGATGCGCTTGCCGGTGGCCCCGGTCCACTCACCCGAGCGCAGCTTGTCGGTGAAGGCGCCCATCCGATCGAGCACATCGTGCACATCGGTGACCACGTTGTGGCCGTCCACGGTCAGTTCGGCGTTGGCGGGTAACCGCAGCGCGGTGTGCAGTACGGCGCGGTCCTCGGAGGTGTTGATGTGCTCACCGGAGAACATGGCGTCGCGGTGCTGCTCCAGCTCCGCGGTGCGGGCCAGCTCCACCAGAAGCTTCACCGTCTCGCGGGTGATGCGGTGCTTGCTGTAGTCGATGTAGAGGTCGCCGACGTTCAACACCAGCTCGGTACCGCGGGCGGGATCCTCGGCGAAGAACTCGCGCAAATGGGTCTCGCCGATCTTGTCGTGATGACGGACCAGAGCTTGCCACGCGGCAGTGGTCGAAATATCGGCGCTCATGCTCATACGGAGAACCCTAGTGTGCGGCGATCGTGAATGGAGTAAATGATGGGTGTATGGATAGCGCAGCCTTGCTGAAGTCAGTTCCCACCGGATTGTGGATCGGCGGTGAGCAGCGGGAAGCTGCCTCGACTTTCGACGTCCTTGACCCCAGCGACGACCAGGTCCTGGCCTCCGTCTCCAACGCCACAGCGGAGGACGCGATCGCCGCGCTCGACGCCGCATGCGCAGTCCAGGCCGAGTGGGCCGCCACGGCACCGCGCGAACGCGGTGAAATCCTGCGAGCGGTGTTCGAGAAGATCACCGAGCGTGCCGATGACATCGCCGCGCTGATGACCCTCGAGATGGGCAAGGTGCTCGCCGAGAGCAAGGGCGAGGTCAAGTACGGTGCCGAGTTCTTCCGCTGGTTCTCCGAGGAGGCCGTCCGCATCGACGGGCACTACACCACGAGCCCCGCCGGGACCGGTCGCATAGTCGTCACCAAACAGCCTGTCGGCCCGTGCTACGCCATCACCCCGTGGAACTTCCCGCTGGCCATGGGCACCCGCAAGATGGGGCCGGCGTTCGCTGCTGGCTGCACCATGATCGTCAAACCTGCGCGGGAAACCCCGCTGACCATGTTGCTGCTGGCAAAGCTCATGGACGAGGCCGGCCTGCCCAAGGGCGTGTTGTCGGTCTTGCCGACCACCAATACTGGCGCGGTCACCGCGGCCCTGATCGACGACGGCCGGCTGCGTAAGGTGACCTTCACCGGTTCGACAGGCGTGGGCAAGGCGCTGGTGAAGCAGTCGGCCGACAAGTTGTTGCGCACGTCGATGGAGTTGGGCGGCAATGCGCCGTTCATCGTGTTCGACGACGCCGACATCGACGCCGCCGTCGAGGGTGCCGTGCTGGCCAAGATGCGCAACGGCGGTGAAGCCTGCACGGCCGCCAACCGGTTCCACGTCGCCAACTCGGTGCGCGAGGAGTTCACTGACAAGCTGGTCAAGCGGATGAGCGAGTTCACCCTCGGGAAGGGCATTGACCCGGCGTCCACGTTGGGTCCGTTGATCAATTCCAGCCAGGTCGCCACGGTCACCGAATTGGTTTCCGATGCGGTGTCCCGTGGTGCGAAAGTGGCGGTGGGTGGCGTCGCCCCCGACGGGCCGGGCAACTTCTACCCGGCCACCGTGCTCACCGAGGTGCCGCCCGACGCCCGCATCCTCAAGGAAGAGGTGTTCGGACCAGTCGCGCCGATCACCGGGTTCGACACCGAGGAGGAGGGCGTGAAGGCCGCCAACGACACCGAGTATGGGCTGGCGGCTTACATCTACACGCAGTCGTTGGATCGTGCACTGCGGGTCGCCGAGGCCATCGAGTCGGGCATGGTCGGGGTCAACCGCGGCATCATCTCCGACCCGGCTGCGCCGTTCGGCGGGATCAAGGAGTCCGGATTCGGCCGGGAGGGTGGCAGCGAGGGCATCGACGAATACCTCGACATCAAATACATCGCGTTGACCAAGTAAGGATTTCCCCAGCGCGCCTTCCCGATTCGGCGCTGCGGCCCACTTAGACTTTCGTGCTCGAACCCCAGACGGGAGGGCATGGACGTGACTGCGGCGCCGGTCCGGGTGGCCGTTCGCCGGGCTGCCACCCCCCGTCGCGGTATCCCGGCACTGGACGGCATCCGCGCTGTTGCCGTGCTGCTGGTGGTCGCTGCCCATGGCGGTGTTCCGGGCCTAGGCGGCGGCTTCATCGGCGTGGATGTGTTCTTCGTGCTCAGCGGTTTCCTGATCACGTCGCTGTTGCTCGACGAGCACCGCAACACCTACCGCATCGATCTCAAGGCGTTCTGGGTTCGCCGGGCGCGCAGGCTGCTGCCGGCGATGCTCGTGATGACGCTGGCCGTCGTCGCCGCGCGGGACCTGTTCCCGCCCGAGTCGGTCGCCGACGTGCGCAACGACGCCGTGTCCGCGTTCTTCTGGATTGCCAACTGGGGCTTCGTGCTTCAGAAGGCCGACTACTTCACTCAGGGCGGCGCCCCGTCCCCGCTGCAGCACACGTGGTCGTTGGGGGTGGAGGAGCAGTACTACGTCATCTGGCCGGTGCTGCTGGTTGGCGCGGCACTGCTGCTGCGCCGTCGCTCGGCACGCACCGTGCGGTGGGCGGTGTTCGGGCTCGCCGCGGCGGGTGTCGCGGCATCGGCCGCCGAGGCCATCCTGCTCGTCGGCGACAGCACCCAGGATGTCAACCGGGTCTACTTCGGCACAGACACTCGCGTGCAGGCGCTGCTGGTCGGGGCGGCTGCGGCGGCCCTGCTGGTGCGGGATTGGTCGGCGCTGACCATGTCCGGCACGCTGATCCGCACTCGCCGGCTGCGTTGGGTCGCCTGGCTGCTGCCGGTGGTCGGGCTCGCGATGCTCGCGGTCGCCGCGCACCTGGCCACGGGCAGCGCCGATGACTTCCGGCACGGCCTGCTGACCGTGGTCGCCGTGGCCGCGGTATTGGTGGTCGCGCCCGTCGCGCTCGACCAGGACGGGTACGTCGCGAAGGCTCTGGCGTGGCGTCCGCTCGTGGCGCTGGGCGCCATCTCCTATGGCGTGTACCTCTGGCACTGGCCGGTCTTCTTGATCCTCGACGGGGAACGTACCGGGTGGACGAGTTGGTCGCTGCTGACGCTCAGATGTGCGGTCACCCTCGCGGCAGCCATCGTCTCGTGGTGGCTGATCGAACAACCGGTGCGGCGTTGGCGTCCGACGCATGTGCCGATGCTGAGGTTGGCCGCTGCCACGGTGGCGACCGCGGCCGCGGTGACGATGGGTGTCCTGCCCGTCACACAACCCTCCGAACGAACCGGTCCCGACGTCATGTCGGCCGCCCTCAAGGAAGACGTCGGCGCCGAGGTGCCGGTCCCGGTCGGTGGTGTCCCGGTCCGAGATCCCGGCACCAAGGTGGTCGGCGTATTCGGCGACTCGGTGGCCTGGACGCTCATGCGCTACCTGCCGACCACCCCTGGGCTGCGCTTCAGCGACTACACCACCATCGGCTGCGGCGTCGTCCGCGGCGGCCCGTATCGGTCGAGCGGGGAGACCCTCAACCAGAAGCCCGAATGCGACACCTGGCCGGAACGCTGGACCCAGCGGGTCACCCACGACCGGCCCGACATCGTGCTGCTGATGATCGGCCGCTGGGAGACCGTGGACCGGATGTGGCAGGGGCATTGGACGCACATCGGCGACCCGGACTTCGACAAGTACCTGCAGGGTGAGCTGCAGCGCGCATTGGACATCCTGGGCTCGACCGGGGCGCGAGTGGTGGTGACGACAGCGCTGTACAACCGCCGGGGGGAGCGCGCGGACGGCAGCCTCTACCCCGAGGATCAGCCGGCCCGCGTGCAGGAATGGAACAAGATCCTGCGCGCGGTCGTCGGCAAGCACCCGAATTTCGAGGTGCTCGATTTCAACGCCAAGCTCAATCCCGGCGGCGCCTACACTGCGCGCGTCGACGGCATCAGGATGCGCAGCGACGGTGTGCACCCCACGGCCGAGGCCGTCAAATGGCTCGCACCGTGGTTGGCCGACTCACTGCGCAACCTGCCGCCTCCACCCCCGCCCCCTGCCCCGCAGCGGAAAGGTTAGTGGCCGAGCCGCCCCCGGCCGAGCCGCAGCAACAGCATGGCGAGGTCTTTGCCCTCGGGGCCGAGCACACTGAAGCGCTCGATGACCTTCATCTCGCGGCTGTGGACCAGGCGGGTGCCGCCTGACGCCATGCGGGCCTGGCCGATCAGCTTGGAAACCTCGGTGCGCCGCTGGACAGCGGCCAGGATGGCGGCGTCGAGTTCGTCGATTTCGCGACGTAGGTCATCGATGTCAGGCACGGTCTCGATCGTCTCAGTCAATGTGGGCTTTTCGTTGTGTGGGGGTCTCATCTTTGGTGGTGGGCCTCACACACGAGATAGGCCCCGGATCCGATGCGGACCGCGGGGCGTGGAAAACACGCGTTCGAGTGTGCCACCGGTGCTCGGGCCGGCGCAAAACTGTCGCGGTGCGGCGGTAAGTTTGAGGTCGCTATGACCACCTCGCCCGTCGCCTCCTCAGCTGTCTCAGAAGCCGATCAACTGCTGGAGGGGCTCAACCCCCAGCAGCGTCAGGCGGTGCTGCACCAGGGCTCGCCGCTGCTCATCGTGGCCGGTGCCGGATCGGGCAAGACGGCGGTGCTGACGCGGCGGATCGCCCACCTGCTGGCTGCGCGCGACGTCGGGGTGGGGCAGATCCTGGCCATCACGTTCACCAACAAGGCCGCCGCGGAGATGCGCGAACGCGTGGTCGGCCTTGTGGGGCCCAGAGCCAGGAACATGTGGGTTTCCACGTTCCATTCTTCGTGCGTGCGGATCCTGCGTAATCAGGCCTCGCTGCTGCCCGGGCTGAACTCCAACTTCTCCATCTACGATTCCGACGATTCGCGGCGCCTGCTGATGATGATCGGCAAGGACATGGGCCTGGACACTAAGCGGTACTCGCCGCGGCTGCTCGCCAACGGCATCTCCAATCTGAAGAACGAGCTGATCAGCCCGGAGCAGGCCGCGGCCGAGGCCTTCGAGGCCGAAGAGGAGATGGCCCGTATCGTCGCCCAGGTCTATGCCGAGTACCAGCGCCGGCTGCGGGCCGCCAACGCCCTGGATTTCGACGATCTGATCGGTGAGACGGTCGCTGTGCTGCAGGCCTTTCCGCAGATCGCCCAGTACTACCGGCGACGTTTCCGGCACATCCTGGTCGACGAGTATCAGGACACCAACCATGCCCAGTACATGCTGGTGCGGGAACTGGTGGGACACGACACCGAGGGCACCGAGGGCACGGTGCCGCCCGCCGAGCTGTGCGTGGTAGGCGACGCCGACCAGTCGATCTACGCCTTCCGGGGCGCCACCATCCGCAACATCGAGGACTTCGAACGGGACTATCCCGACGCGACGACGATTCTGCTGGAACAGAACTACCGCTCCACCCAGACCATCCTGAACGCCGCGAACTCGGTGATCGCACGCAACGCCGGCCGGCGGGAAAAGCGGCTGTGGACCGACGCCGGCGAGGGTGAGCTGATCGTCGGCTACGTCGCCGACAATGAGCACGACGAGGCCCGCTTCGTTGCCGAAGAGATCGATGCACTCGCGGACCGGGAAGGGCTGAAGTACGCGGATGTCGCGGTGTTCTACCGCACCAACAATTCCTCGCGTGCCCTGGAGGAAGTGTTCATCCGGGCCGGCATTCCGTACAAAGTGGTTGGGGGCGTGCGCTTTTATGAGCGCCGGGAGATCCGCGACGTCGTCGCCTACCTTCGTGTCCTCGACAACCCGGGCGACTCGGTGAGCATGCGTCGCATCCTCAACACGCCGCGCCGCGGGATCGGAGACCGGGCCGAGGCGTGCGTTGCCGTCTACGCCGAGAACACCGGTGGCAGCTTCAACGACGCTCTGCAGGCCGCGGCCGAGGGCCGGGTGCCGATGCTCAACACCCGCTCGGAGAAGGCGATCGCGTCGTTCGTCCAGATGCTCGACGACTTACGCGGCAAACTCGACGGCGAGCTCGGCGATCTGGTCGAAGCGGTGCTCGAGCGCACCGGTTACCGGCGCGAACTCGAAGCGTCGAGCGACCCGCAGGATCTGGCCCGGCTCGACAACCTCAACGAATTGGTCAGCGTCGCACACGAATTCAGCATCGACCTGGCCAATGCTCGGGCACTGGCCGAAGACGAACCGATCGACGAGGACATCCCCGACACCGGCGTGCTGGCCCAGTTCCTGGAACGGGTGTCGCTGGTCGCCGACGCCGACGAACTCCCCGAAGAGGGCGCCGGCGTGGTGACGCTGATGACTCTGCACACCGCCAAGGGACTTGAGTTCCCCGCCGTGTTCGTGACCGGCTGGGAGGACGGTATGTTCCCGCACATGCGGGCCCTGGGCGATCCGACCGAACTGTCCGAGGAACGCCGGCTGGCCTACGTGGGCATCACGCGCGCACGTCAGCGGCTGTACGTCAGCCGGGCCAAGGTGCGATCGTCGTGGGGGCAGCCGATGCTCAACCCGGAATCCCGTTTCCTGCGGGAGATCCCGGAGGAGCTGGTCAACTGGCGGCGCGTCGAGCAGGCCCCGTCCCTGAGTGCGCCCGGAGGCGCTTCTTTTGGCGCCTACAGCACCGCCCGCCCATCCCCGGCGCGAGCCGCGACGCGTAACCGCCCGCTGATCGTGCTGGAGCCCGGCGACCGGGTCACCCACGACAAGTACGGTCTCGGCCGCGTCGAGGAGGTCTCCGGGACGGGCGAAACCGCCATGTCGTTGATCGACTTCGGCAGCGCAGGCCGGGTCAAGTTGATGCACAACCACGCGCCGGTGCAAAAGCTCTAGACGCGCACCTCAGCTTCGCGGACCGGCACCCCATCGCCGGGTCGACGGCAGCAGCGTGAGCACGATCGCGGCGGCCGGCAGTACCGGCATCGCGTACACCACGGGATGGAGCTTGGCGCCCGCGATGAAGAGGCTGCCGAAGATGAGCAGCCCGATGATCGAGCCGACGACGATCAGCAGCGGGCCCGTCCGCCGGCGCAGCAACAGGGAGATCAGCCCGCTGATGGTGGCCGCGGACGAGACCGCGGTGAGAAAACCGATCGCCACGCAGAACAACCGGTCGCTGTGCCACCACCCGGCGATCAGGTCTGTGGCGATCATGGCGGTGGCCCAACCGCTGAGGATGCTCGCCGTTGCGGCTGCGACGGATGATCGGGGATTGGCGCCTGCGGAGTTGCGGGGAATCGTCACCGGCCGCGCGCGGGGAATGTAGCGGGTCTGTGTCTGCGCATTGCCTGCGGCGCGAGGGTCGTATGCGCCCGCAGGACGGCCGATCAGGCTAGTGGCGGGTTCGGCGTCGGCCGCGGTGGGGATGGCGCCAGTCGGGTGGCGCCGGATGATGCGAGTGTGGTCGTCGGACCGGCCGGTTGAGGCCCTGCTCTCGGCGGCGTCGCTCACTCAGCCAACATAGTTGCCCGGGCTGAGCCCGCGCTGCGCCAGCCACGGCACCGGGTCGATGCGTTGCGTGCCGTTGAGCAGAACTTCGAAGTGCAGGTGTGGACCGGTCGAGTTACCCCGGTTGCCGACGGTGGCGATCTGATCGCCGGCCATGACGCGCTGACCGACGCTGACAAGCCAGGTGTTGATGTGGCCGTACAGCGTCACGGTGCCGTCCGCGTGGCGCAGTTTGACCCAGGCGCCGTAACCGGCTGTCGGGCCCACATCGGTCACCACACCGTCGGCGACGGCCACGATCGGGGTACCGATCGGACTTGCCAAGTCGATGCCGGCGTGCAGGACACCCCAGCGGTAGCCGAAGGTCGAGGTCCACACGAACCCCTTGGTGGGCATCACGAACAGCGGGCGGGACAGCCGGGCCTCACGTTCGGCGCGCTCCTGGGCGAAAGCGGCGGCCTTGGTGATTTCCTCGGCATGCACGGTCGAGGTGTTGTTCGCGGCGACCGTCACGATCTGCATGCCGTCCACCGAGCCGGTGGTGGCGTTGCGTGCGGTGCTGAGGCCCGAGGCGACGATGGTGTCGTCGGCGCTTGCCTGAGTGCCGCTGGTCAACGAGTAGGCCCCCGCGGCGGTGGCGCCGGCGGCCATGGCCGCGATCAGCAGGCGACTCTTGACCGGGCCCGGGGTTTCCTTGCGATGGGCGCCGCGGCGGGGGCTCATATCGATGACGTCAGTGGCGGCGTTGCCGTCGCTCATATCGGTGTGGCTGTCGCGGTAGGCGTGGCTGGAGTTGCGATTGCTACCGGCCTCGGCGCGGAATTCGGACGGCACGGTCAGCTGGGCCGAGATCAGATCATCGGTGTCATGCAGGTCGTCGAGTTCAGGGGCGTGAATTACCCGGGACTCCCGATCGAACGCGCTGGAGCTGTGAAAATCCAGGTCAGAGAGTTTTCCGAACTCGTTGAACGGAATGATGTCGGTGATTTCCGCAGTGTCTGGTTTGTCGGCCGGCACTATTTTCCGGGTGCGCGCGTTCACCGATACCCCTGTGGGAGACGCAGACGAACGATGCTCGGGCAACCCGGAAAATCCTTCTTGTCGTGACATAAACGTTATCTGGACCAGAGGCACGTTAACCAAACCCCAATGATGGTGGCAACCCATCTGGCCTTTCCGCTGCAGAATGTGACCTGTATCACCGGCCAAAGACGGTGAGATCTGCCACATCGTGGTGGCGATGGTTACGGCTGCCGGGGCGATGGATAAAGTTTCCGGGGACCCGTTGGGCACATTTTCGACCGGGCAGCTTCGGAGTCAACGTAGACAGGTACCGCCCCGTAGAGGAAGCACATGGACCTTTTTGAATACCAGGCGAAAGAGCTGTTCGCCAGGCACAACGTACCCACTTCGCCGGGTCGGGTCACCGACAACGCCGCCGATGCCAAGGCCATCGCCGAGGAGATCGGCAAGCCCGTCATGGTCAAGGCGCAGGTCAAGGTCGGTGGTCGTGGCAAGGCCGGCGGCGTCAAGTACGCGGCTACGCCGGACGACGCATTCACCCACGCGCAGAACATCCTCGGCCTGGACATCAAGGGCCACATCGTCAAGAAACTGCTGGTCGCCGAGGCGAGTGAAATCGCCGAGGAGTACTACATCTCGTTCCTGCTGGACCGCGCCAACCGCACCTACTTGGCCATGTGCTCGGTCGAGGGTGGCATGGAGATCGAGGAAGTCGCCGCCACCAAGCCCGAGCGGCTCGCCAAAGTGCCGGTCGACGCCGTCAAGGGCGTGGACCTCGCGTTCGCCCGGTCGATCGCCGAGCAGGGCCACCTGCCCGCCGAGGTGCTCGACGCGGCCGCAGTGACCATCCAGAAGCTGTGGGAGGTCTTCGTCGCCGAGGATGCCACCCTGGTCGAGGTCAACCCGCTCGTCCGGACGCCGGATGACCAGATTCTGGCGCTGGACGGCAAGGTCACTCTCGACGGCAACGCCGACTTCCGCCATCCCGACCATGTCGAGTTCGAGGACAAGGACGCGACTGATCCGCTCGAGCTCAAGGCCAAGGCGAGCGGCCTCAACTACGTCAAGCTCGACGGCGCGGTGGGCATTATCGGCAACGGCGCAGGTCTGGTCATGTCGACGCTGGATGTGGTCGCCTACGCGGGCGAGAAGCACGGCGGCGTGAAGCCGGCAAACTTTCTCGACATCGGTGGCGGTGCCTCGGCCGAGGTGATGGCAAACGGCCTCGACGTCATCCTGAACGACAGCCAGGTCAAGAGCGTGTTCGTCAACGTGTTCGGTGGTATCACCGCGTGTGACGCGGTCGCCAACGGCATCGTCAAGGCGTTGCAGATCCTCGGCGACGAGGCCAACAAACCGCTTGTCGTCCGTCTCGACGGCAACAACGTCGAAGAGGGCCGACGCATTCTGGCCGAGGCCAACCACCCCCTGGTCATCCAGGCCGAGACCATGGACGCCGGTGCCGACAAGGCCGCCGAGCTGGCCAACAAGTAAAGGAGACATGACGTATGTCTATTTTCCTGAACAAGGATTCCAAGGTCATCGTCCAGGGCATCACCGGCGGTGAGGGCACCAAGCACACCGCGCTGATGCTCAAGGCTGGCACCCAAATCGTCGGCGGCGTGAATGCGCGCAAAGCCGGCACGCAAGTGTCGCACGTAGATAAGGACGGCAACGACATCGAGTTACCGGTGTTCGCATCGGTGGCCGAGGCCATGAAGGAGACCGGCGCCGACGTGTCGATCGCCTTCGTGCCGCCGGCCTTCTGCAAGGATGCGATCATCGAGGCCATCGACGCCGAGATCGGACTGCTGGTGGTCATCACCGAGGGAATCCCGGTGCAGGACAGCGCTTATGCGTGGGCCTACAACCTGTCGAAGGGTCAGAAGACCCGTATCATCGGTCCCAACTGCCCGGGCATCATCACCCCCGGTGAGTCGCTGGTCGGCATCACGCCGAACAACATCACCGGCAAGGGCCCGATCGGGCTGGTGTCGAAGTCGGGCACGCTGACCTACCAGATGATGTACGAGCTGCGCGATCTGGGCTTCTCGACCGCCATCGGTATCGGCGGCGACCCGGTCATCGGCACCACCCACATCGACGCCATCGAGGGATTCGAGAAGGATCCGGAGACCAAGGTCATCGTGATGATCGGCGAGATCGGCGGTGACGCCGAGGAGCGTGCGGCCGACTACATCAAGGCCAACGTCACCAAGCCGGTCGTCGGCTACGTCGCGGGTTTCACTGCGCCGGAGGGCAAGACCATGGGCCATGCCGGGGCCATCGTGTCGGGCTCGTCGGGGACCGCCGCCGCCAAGAAGGAGGCTCTGGAGGCCGCCGGCGTGAAGGTCGGCAAGACTCCGTCGGAGACCGCCGCACTGGCCCGGGCCATCCTCGAGGGCTGATTTTTTCCGCGAGCAATAGCTCCTATGTCAAGCCGCTGCTGATTGTGGCGGCTGACTGGGGGTTTGGTGGTCGGGGTGGCCGGCGTCGCGGCGGAGGGCTTGGTAGACGCGGCGGGCGATGCGGCGTTTGACGCAGCGCCGGGCGGCGGCTTTGGTTTTCCCGGCATCGACCAGCTTGTGGTAGTAGATCTGCCCGGCGCTGCCGGTCATGCGGATCTGGGTGACGGCGATGCGGTGGAGGGCAGTGTTGAGTTGACGGTTACCGGCGCGGCTGAGCCGCATCTGCCCGGCGCTGGCCCCCGACCACGCCGGGATGGGCGCGACTCCGGCGTGACAGGCGAACGCCGCCTCACTGGTGAACCGGGTGACGCCGGCGGCTTCGCCGACGATCTTGGCCGCAGTCAGCTCCGCGCAGCCGGGGATCTCCAGCAGCGCCGGGGCGGACCGGTGCGCGCTGGCCGCCAAACGCTTGGCTAAGGCGTTGATCTCGCTGGTGAGTCGGATGATGTCGGTCAGCTCTGCGCGGGCAATTTCGGCGACCAGACCCGGCAGCTCCGTCAGCCAGGCCATGAGCGTCTGCTGCTGCTTGACGGCACTGAGTGAGCCCACCGCGGCGGCCCGCTCGGGATCGAGGTCATGGGCATGCCAGAGCAACCGGTTGATCGCCGAGGTACGTTGTGCTACAAGGACATCACGGCGATCGGTCAACAGTTTGAACTCCCGCGACGTCTCGTCATGAGACGCCACCGGCAGGTCGGGTTCCCGCAGCACCGCCCGGGCCACCGCGAGCGCATCGATCGGATCGGACTTGCCCCTCACCCGCGCGGACTTGCGGGTCTGGGCCATCAGCTTGGTGGGCACCCGGACCACTTTTTGCCCGGCGCCCAGCAGGTCACGTTCCAGGCGCGCGGACATGTTGCGGCAGTCCTCGATGCCCCAGATCAGCTCGGTGCCGAACTGCTCGCGCGCCCACGTGATGGCCGTGTGGTGCCCGGCGGTGGTGGCCTTGACGGTCTTCTCGCCGAGCTTGCGTCCAACCTCGTTGACCGCGACAAAGGTGTGGCTGCGCTTGTGTACATCGGCTCCAACAACAACCATGGTGGTTGCCTCCTTCAGTCATGAAGAGGGGGTGTATTGAGGTTGGGCCGGGCGGCGGACACTTCTCAGTCGGGGCGATGCCACGCTCCTATCAAGTCGCGCCGTCCGGTCCTTCTCATCTGGTGCCGGCACTACTGCTCAACGCCAACCCCCCAAAAAAGGGGCGGCAGACGCGAAATGAGCCAGACACCAGATGATCCGGAACCAACCACCGCACGCGGGGTCTGTCACCTCGACACACCGCAACACAGCACCCTCACAATGACACTGAGACGTGAATGTCCCGGCACGCCCGGCGTGTCGCGGACATTCACGTCTGCTCGGCAGTTAAACGCGACCGTCGCGGTACTGCACGACACGGCGGAGCATCGGATCGCTGAGGTCGTACCACGTGACCCGGCGGTCGCCCTCGTCCGATTTCGTACCGACCACCCACCGGCCGGCGGCAAGCCGGCCCAGCGCGGCCGATGCGGTCTGGTTCGAAACCCCCACCGCTGCAGCGAGATCGGACACTGTTCGCGGGCCTTCGCCGCGTGCAAGCTCGACCACCAGACGCTGCTCGCCGGTCGGCAACTGCCAGAGCCGCTGCTGGTAGGACGGTGCGAGCCGGTCCAGAAGCGCGGCCACGACCGGCTCCAACGCCTGCAGCGCAGGTACGTCGACGCTGTCGGCGACCATGTGCCACAACCGTGGTGAGCCGCCGACGAGCCGATTGATGGCGGCGATCCGGTTCTGCCCCTCTGGGGATCGGAGATAGGCGGCCAGCTCGTCATCGCCGGCCCTAGCCACGATCTCGGCGCCCTCATCGGCTGTCAGGTCAGCTAGCTCCTCGACGATGAACGAGCCGTACCACGGGTGGGTGCGCGATGCGACGGCCGGGAACAGGGCCGGTGCCGTTGCGAAAAGCATGACTGCAGTAGATGTTTCGACCCATGCCCGCAGGCTGCCCTGGCCTGCCTCGCCGATGGCTTCGAAAACGCGGTCCAGGTTCTCGACCGCCATGAGGATCATCCGGCCATCAGCCAGATCGAGAATGCCGCGTTCCAGCCCGATGACGTCATTGCGCAGTTCTCGCGCATCGGGACGATACGGCCGGACAAGTTCGACCAGAAGGTCACCGTAGTTGCCGATCGCCAGCGAATCTTCCGGAAGTATCAGTGGCAGCATGTTTTTCGCCGCGGCATGGTCAGCCAGTGCATGGTGGACCATGACGTGCAGCGTGTGCGTCTTGCCGCTGCCACGCGGACCGATCAGCAACGTGTGCGGACGGGAGCCGTCGCGGACCGCGCCGGTGATCCGGTCGGTGAGCCGCGACAGCAATGCGGCCCGGCCGACGGTGTGCGTGTCGAGTTCGGCCGGATCGATCGCGGCCGGGGTGAACAGCGGAAGACTCACGGGCTTATTGCTCTTCGCGCGACCGCTCATCGCCGCATGGCCAGCCATGCCGCCTGCACCAGACCCGACGCGAAGCAGTCGTCATCGCCGACCCGCCGTAGATAGTGATCTTGCTCGAGGCGTTCGATGAACGACACCAGCTGCTCGCGGTCTCGGATCGGTGATCCTTCGGACTGCAGAAGGTGCGCTGCGGCATCGACACTCAACGGGTGTGAGGCGTGGGCGTAGATGTCGAGCAGATTGGCGATGGCTGCGGCGTCGTCGCCGTAGTAGCTGCGTAGGCGATCCCGATAGTGACGCAGATCCCACGGGTCATGCGGGTCGATGATGGCAGCCCGCAGCAGCGCGGGTATCTGGTCGGGACCGACCGGTCCGACCTGTGCCGAGGCCGCGACCAGATGCTGGATGTAGTACGGCACGTTCTCAGCTGCGGCCGCAATGGATTCGGCGACCAGGTGTCGGTCGGTGACGGCGACCTGTGCGCCGAGCAGCAAGCATTCGGCCAGATAGGTGGCATGGTCATGGCGGATCGGCCCCACCGTGACTTTGCGGATGTCGTTCACCGAACTGAGTGCATCTTCCGAAACATGATGAAAGCCAATCGATCCCGAAAGAACGGTGGCCAGCCGGCCGGTGTTGTCCTGCCGGAAGCGGCGTAGCAGATGCAGGAATGCGTCGCCGCCGCCGGGCTTCTCGCGTTCCAGGTTGCGCGCCAGCACCGTGACTTCATCGATGAACAGCACCAGCGGTCCACGCTCGGTGCGGCTCACGGCGCGCTGCAGCAGATCATCGAGGGCGGCCTCGGCGTGGGTTCGTTCGAAGCGGATAGGTCCGGTGACGAACGCGACCTTCCACCGTTCGACTTCCTGACGCAACGCGTTGTCGACGCGGCCCAACTCACCCGCCAACGCGGTGACGAACTCGGAGTAGGTCTGGCGTTCGGCGCTGACCGAGACGACTGTCAGCCCCTGCTGGCGAGCGGTATGCGCGACGAGCCGCGCCAGCGACGTCTTGCCGTGCCGCCGGTCTCCGACCAGCGCCGCGCCACCGTCGGGCAGGCTCGTGAGGATCTCCTGCTCCTCACGGACCCGGCCGACGACGTTCGCCGGCGGCACGATACCGCCCACGACCAGGGTCATTGGTCGGATTGGCCAGGTCATGGCCTAAGTCTACGCCAGATTCGATGTACGTCGTTTCCGATGTACGTCAAATGGGGTATGCGACGGCGAATGTAATTCGCACAGTATGGTGCGGCGTTGCCCCGCGGAGCATTGTGATCGGTGAGTTCGACTGTGTTCCAACCAGGTTAGAACGTATTCGAGTCCGGGGCGCCACAAAAGTTCAGCGCGAGCGTTACCCGTGACATCGCTGGCAGGTTTGCTGGAATCTCAGACCATGACGACTGAACACATCGCCGACCACGTCAAGTTTGCCTATTGGGTGCCCAATGTCAGTGGTGGTCTGGTAACCAGCAATATCGAGCAGCGTACCGACTGGAACTATCGGTACAACGCAAAACTGGCACAGACCGCCGAGAACAACGGGTTCGAATACGCGTTGAGTCAGGTTCGCTATGAGGCCAGCTACGGTGCCGAGTTCCAGCACGAATCGACCAGTTTCAGCCTTGCATTGTTGCTGGCAACGGAGCGGCTGAAGGTCATCGCGGCGGTCCATCCGGGTCTGTGGCAACCGGCTGTGCTGGCCAAGCTCGGTGCGACCGCCGACCACCTGTCCAATGGCCGGTTCGCGGTCAATGTGGTATCCGGCTGGTTCAAGGACGAGTTCACCCATCTGGGCGAACCGTGGCTCGAACATGACGAGCGGTACCGCCGCAGCGCCGAGTTCCTGCAGGTGCTGCGCAAGATCTGGACCGAGGACGATGTCGACTTCCGCGGCGACTTCTACCGCATCCACGACTTCACTCTCAAGCCCAAGCCGCTGAACACCGCCGAACGTCCCAACCCGGAGTTGTTCCAGGGTGGTAACTCCACCGCCGCCCGTCGCAACGGCGGCTACTACGCCGACTGGTACTTCTCCAACGGTAAGGATTTCGACGGGCTGACTGAGCAGGTGATCGAGGTGCGCGACCACGCGCGTGCTGCCGACAGGGAAGTGCGGTTCGGACTCAACGGCTTCATCATCGCCCGCGACACCCAGAAAGAAGCGAAGGAGACGTTGAAAGAGATCATCGCCAAGGCCAATAGACCCGCGGTGGAAGGGTTCCGCAGCGCCGTGCAGCAAGCCGGAAATTCGACCGGCGACAACAAGGGGATGTGGGCGGATTCCAGCTTCGAGGATCTGGTGCAGTACAACGACGGATTCCGCACTCAGCTAATCGGTACCCCCGAGCAGATCGCGGAACGTATTGCCGCGTACCGCAAACGCGGTGTCGACCTGATCCTCGGCGGATTCCTGCATTTCCAAGAAGAAATCGAGTATTTCGGTGCCAACGTATTGCCGCTGGTGCGCGAAATCGAGGCGGCCGAACAGGATTCGGTCAATGCTCCTGTTCTGGTATCGGCTTGAGACCGGAATGACACCCGAGCGTGTGCCACCCACCCCTCCTGGTGCGCTAGCGTGGAAGCCTGAAACGCTCAGGCGGTCGTGATGATGCCCGCGTGAACGCGCTACGCGACGCCCGACCAGCACAGGAGAGGTTCATGTCCTACCCGCCCAGCAGCCCCGGATACCCGTCTGCCCCACAGCCGACCTCGCCGTACGGTGCGCCGCAGCAGCCCAGCCGGCCCACTGCCTCCGCAGCACCCGCAGCGGAGAGCCCGCTGCCCACGTATCTGCTCGGCGGCGTGGCCGGCCTCGGTGTGGTGACCTACGTGCTGAGTTTCGCTCTCGACGCCAAGTACGGGGTCGGGCTGAACGTGACGCTCGCGCTCACCGCGGGTCTGCTGGCCGGGGTGGGTGTGCTGCCCAAGCAGAAGAATATCGCGGGAGTCGCCGCGGTGCTCTCCGCCGTGGCTTTCCTGTTGACCCTGTCCGCAGTCGTGGCCGCTGGTGACGGCGGCTGGGCGGTGTATGTCGTCCTGGCCCTCACCCTGGTTCAGACTGGCGTCGCGGTCTGGGCCCTGCTGCTGCAGTCGGGCGTCATCGCGCCGCCGGTACCCAAGCCGCAGTTCGAAGCGCCGGTCCCGCAGTACGGCCAGTACGGTGGTCCGTCGCAGTACTACGGGCAGCAGAGTCAGCCCCAGCACGGCGGTCAGCCGTATCAACAGGCGCCGCCGCAGCAGCGCTCGAGCTACCCGTCGCAATACGGTAGCTATACCGGCGGTCCCAACACCGGTGGATTCTCTGTTCAGGGCCAGCAAGGCGGGCTGCAGAGTAGCCACAACAGCTCGGCGACCCCGCCGACCGGTTTTCCCGCATTCGGACAGCCGCAACAGCAGCCGTCGTCCAGCAGCTCAAATGCATCTGCGCCGACCACCCAGGTTCCGACGCAGCAACCGACGCAGCCGTCGTCCTCACAGCAATCTGGCCCCTCACAGTCGTAAGCTGGTCCGCGCGTGTGCAACCCGCACACGCGTGATCACCTGCGAGGAGCGGCCCACCCTGTGAGCAACCGGCCAGCCGGCACACGCCAGGCGCGTGAACTGCTTCGGGTCGCGTTCGGTCCGTCCGTCGTGGCGTTGGTGATCATCGCCGCGGTCACGCTGCTGCAGTTGTTGATCGCCAACAGCGACATGACCGGTGCATTCGGCGCGATCGCCAGCATGTGGCTCGGCGTGCACCAGGTGCCGGTGTCCATCGGTGGCCGGGTACTCGGAGTCATGCCTTTGTTGCCGGTCCTGTTGATGGTGTGGGGGACGGCGCGCACCACGGCGGCCGCAACCGCGCCCAACTCGTCGTGGTTCGTCACGCGGTGGGTGGTGGCCTCGGCGTTGGGTGGCCCGATGCTGATCGCCGCGGTCATGCTGGCCGTCATCCACGACGCGTCATCGGTGATCACCGAGTTGCAGACTCCCAGCGCGCTGCGGGCTTTCACCGGGGTACTCGCCGTGCACGCCGTCGGTGCGGTGCTGGGCGTCGGATGGAAGATCGGTCGACGCATCCTGCAGCGGTCGCCGCTGCCGAATTGGCTTCCCGACGCGTTGCGCGCGGCCATGGCCGGCGCCCTCGCTCTCTTCGGGTTGTCCGGTGCTGTCACCGCCGCTTCGCTGGTCGTGCATTGGGGCACGATGCACGACCTGTACGCCATCACCGACACCGTCCTCGGCCAGTTCAGCCTTACCCTGCTTGCCATCCTGTACATACCCAACGTGATCGTCGGGACGACGGCCATCGCCGTTGGCTCCAGCGCCCATGTGGGATTGGCGACCTTCAGCTCGTTCACCGTCTTCGGTGGTGACATCCCCGCGCTGCCTGTGCTGGCCGCCCTGCCGACGCCGCCACTCGGGCCGGTGTGGGTGGCGCTGCTGATCGTCGGCGCCGCGTCCGGCGTCGCGCTGGGGCAGCAGTGTGCGCGTCACCCGCTGACCCCGGGGCCCGCGGCGGCCAAGCTCGCAGTGGCGTCGGCGGTCGCCGCGGTGATGATGGTGGTGTTGGCATACGCCGCAGGCGGTCGGCTCGGCAACTTCGGTGAGGTCGGGGTCGACCAGGCCACGTTCGGGCCGGCAGTGTTCGTGTGGTTCGCCGGGATCGGCGGGCTGACCGTGGCGATGTCGGGTGGCATTGCCCGCCTGCCCAGGCGGGTCGCCGAACCTGCGCCCGACCCACAGGTCGCAGAGCCGTTCGACGACGAGGTGGCAGCTGAGTACGAAGCCGATGAGTATGAGGCTGAACCGGCTGACTATCGGGAAGAAGCCGAAGCCGGGCACGAGAACCGTCACCGCCCCGATGACGAGGAGCCTCCGCTCGACGTCGAGGAAGTAGACGTCGACATCGCCGACGACGATCCGCTCGTGGCGTGGTCGAGTGGCGATACCGCCGCGACCGCCCACTACCCGGAAGATCCCGAGGAGCACTTCATCGTCGATCATGACGTGACCGGCGATGAGCCGCGCGACAGAGCCGACTAGGCTGCTGCGCGTGCAGCAACCGCTTCATGTGCCCCCCTGTGCGCCCGCGCGGCTTGTCGTATTGGCTTCAGGCACGGGATCGCTGCTGGCTTCGCTATTGGCTGCCGCTGTCGACGAGTATCCAGCCCGGGTGGTTGCGGTCGGAACGGACCGCGCGTGTGCCGCGCTCGATATCGCCGCAGACGCCGGGGTGGCGGCCTACACGGTTCGTCTGGGCGACCATGCCGATCGGGGCGCCTGGGATGCGGAGCTGACCGCCGCAACGGAGGCCCACGAACCTGATCTGGTGGTCTCCGCAGGTTTCATGAAGATCCTTGGACCCCAGTTTCTTTCGCGCTTCAACGGCAGGGTGGTGAATACCCATCCGGCGTTGCTGCCGGCATTCCCGGGAGCGCATGCGGTGCCTGAGGCGCTGGCGTACGGGGTGCGCGTGTCCGGGTGCACGGTGCACCTGGTCGACGCCGGAGTGGATACCGGGCCCATCCTCGCGCAGCGCGCCGTGGAGGTGCACGACGGGGACACTGAAGAGACGTTGCACGAGCGCATCAAGGTCGTCGAACGGCGACTTCTGGTGGACGTGCTGGCCGCGCTGGCAACCCGCGGCGTGACTTGGACCGGACGAAAGGCGACCTTCGGATGTTGAGGACACAGCGATGAGCGACAAGCGACCGATTCGGCGCGCATTGGTCAGCGTCTACGACAAGACCGGCCTCGCCGACCTGGCTCGCGGTCTGCACGAGGCCGGCGTGACTATCGTCTCCACCGGTTCGACGGCGAAAACCATTGCCTCGACCGGTGTTCCGGTGACCCCGGTCGAAGAGGTGACGGGCTTCCCCGAGGTGCTCGACGGCCGGGTGAAGACTCTGCACCCGCGCGTGCACGCCGGACTGCTGGCCGATACCCGTAAGCCGGAACATCTTGCCGCTCTGCGGGAGTTGAACGTCGAGGCGTTCGAGTTGGTGGTGGTCAACCTCTACCCGTTCACCGAGACCGTCGAATCCGGTGCATCGGTCGACGAATGCGTCGAACAGATCGACATCGGCGGCCCGTCGATGGTGCGGGCGGCAGCCAAGAACCATCCGAGTGTGGCGGTGGTGGTAGACCCGCTGGGTTACGACGGCGTGCTGGCCGCGGTACGCGGTGGAGGCTTCACCCTGGACGAGCGAAAGAAGTTGGCGTCGTTGGCGTTCCGGCACACTGCCGAATACGACGTCGCGGTGGCCGGCTGGATGGCGTCGACGCTGGCACCCGCGGAAGATTCTGGGCCCGCGTCCGTCTTGCCCCAGTGGTTCGCCGGCACCTGGCACCGCAGCGCGGTCCTGCGGTACGGCGAGAACCCGCATCAGCAAGCCGCCGTGTACCGCGACGATTCCGTGTGGCCGGGCCTGGCGCAGGCCGAGCAGCTGCACGGTAAAGAGATGTCTTACAACAACTACACCGATGCCGACGCAGCATGGCGGGCCGCGTTCGACCACGAAGAGATCTGCGTGGCGATCATCAAGCACGCCAACCCGTGTGGCATCGCGATCTCGTCGGTTTCGGTCGCTGACGCGCATCGCAAGGCACACGAGTGCGATCCGTTGAGCGCGTTCGGCGGCGTCATCGCCTCGAACACCGAGGTCAGTGTGGAGATGGCGGAGGCAGTCGCGGACATCTTCACCGAGGTGATCATCGCGCCGGCCTACGAGCCCGGTGCGGTGGAAGTGCTTGCGCGCAAGAAGAATGTCCGCATCCTGGTTGCCTCGGAGCCGCTGGCCGGAGGCATCGAGATGCGCCAGATCAGCGGCGGCGTGTTGTTACAGCAACGCGACGCGCTCGATGCTGAAGGCGACGACCCGAACAACTGGACGCTGGCCACCGGTCAGCCTGCCGACGAACAGACTCTGACCGATCTGACTTTCGCCTGGCGGACCTGTCGGGCAGTCAAATCCAATGCCATCGTGGTCGCCAAGGACGGCGCCACCGTCGGTGTCGGAATGGGCCAGGTCAACCGGGTCGACGCGGCGCGTCTGGCGGTACAGCGCGCGGGGGACCGCGTGGTAGGCGCCGTCGCGGCCTCTGATGCGTTCTTCCCGTTCCCCGACGGGCTCGAGACTTTGGCGCAGGCGGGGGTCAAGGCCATCGTGCACCCCGGTGGATCGATGCGCGACGATGCGGTCACCGATGCGGCCGCCAAAGCGGGGATCAGCCTGTACCTCACGGGCGCACGGCATTTCGCCCACTAACATTGGCGACCATGGCGACTGCGTCGAGGAAAGCCGTTGTGTTGGCGGCTGCGGCGCTGGTGTTGACGTCGTGCGCGCATCTGATCGACGGCCACCCGGTGGCCTCACAGGATCTGTTGGCAGCGGCGAAAACCGGAGAGCTGAAATGCAACCCGGTCGATGCGCCGCTGGTCACAGTGCCGCGGGTGGACGCCGACGAGCCCACCATCAAGATTCCGCAGCCCCCGGGCTGGGATCGTATCGAGGGCCGCGACAACGACCTGCTGCGGTACACGATGATCAACAAGAACCTGCAGAATGGCAACTTCAGCCCGACGATCGTGATTGCGTTGGAAAGTGTGGCCGACGCGATGACGCCGGACGAGGTGTTCGCCGCGCAGCGTAAGTCGATCTCCACCCTTGGCGTGCCCGAAAGTGCCATGGAGGTCGACAACATCAAGATCTGCGGTCTGCCGGCGCAGACCGTGAATTACCAATTGCCGCAGATGGGTGTGCTGCAACCGCATCCGGCGACCGCGCTGTTCGTGGCCTATCGCAGCGAGCTGCGAACGTACTGCGCGGGGTTGACGGTGCAGACGACGGCACCTGACAACCTCATTTACAAGCGGGATTCCGAGATGATGGTGTCAGGCTTTCAGGTGCTGCCGGTGACGCATCCCTAGGGCGCGCCTCAGGGCATCACGACGGTGGCCTGCGCGTCGATGACCTTGTTGATGTCGGTCAGCGAGTTCATGTCGCGGTACAAGGAGTCGGCGTTGATCTGCAGCACGAACGCGCCGCCTCGTATGGGTATCGTCACTGTCTTCTGCGTGATGGCCCGGCGCCGGCCGTCTTTGACATAGGACCCGCCCAGGGACACCGACGGGAATCCGTTGAGGTTCCCGCGGGTGACGCTACCGACCGGCTCGTACTCGGCGAGATTCTGCAGTTCGTTGGGCGCGAATTCGAGCAGCTTGTCGGTGTCGACGTTACCGACGAGCTTCGAGATCAACGAGATTGCCGACGGCGGATCCGTCGGGGTCACACTGTCGTTGACGATTGCCGAATAGGCCCATGCCGGAGTGCGGGTTGCGGCGTCGGCCCACGGCGGCGGGGTGGGCATGGTGAACACCGGTGCGCCGGCGTCTCCGCGGTGGATGGATGTTTCGGCGATCTTGTTGTCGCGGATGTAGTCGGCGATGGTGTATGAGTGGCCGGGCGGTTGCAACGGTGTGGACGCTGTCGTCAGGCTCGTGGAGGACGCCGCCGAGGTGGTGTTCGGACCCGGGGTCGGTTGGTCGCCGCCGGACATCACAGCCAGGGTGACACCGCCGACGATCAGCACGACTGCGGCGATTGCGCCCGCGATCAGCAGCACCTTGCGCTTGCTGCGCGGCTTCTTCGGCGGCCCGATGTAAGGCAGTGGCGGCGGACCGAAGGTGGTCGACCGTGGCGGCATCGAGTTTGTCGGAGGTTTGCGGTGCGGCTCGGCAACCGCCCAGGGGGGCTCTGATGGTGGCGTCGGCCACGGAGACTGCGGATTCGACGGGGACATCGGCCGCGGCGTCATGGGCATCGGCGACGCGTGCGGTGCAGCCACGGGCCCTACCGGAGGTGGGGGTGCGAGTGCCGGCATCTTGAGCGTCGCGGTGGTGCTCGCGGCGGCCTCGGCCAGCGCGTTGGCGAAGTCGTGGCAGCTGTCGTAGCGGTCCTTGGGATCTTTGGCCAACCCTTTGGCCATCACCGGATCGAACACGGCCAGTTCAGGTTTGGTCGCCGCGAGTTTGGGAACCGGTGAGCTCAGGTGGTGGCTGATGACTACTGCCGGGTTGCTGTGCGCATATGGCGGTGCCCCGGTGAACAACCGGTAGGCGGTGGCGGCCAGCGAGTATTGGTCGGCCCGGCCGTCCAGCATCTGGCCCAGCAGCTGTTCGGGCGCGGTGTAAGACATCGAGCCGACCGTGATGTTGGTGGACGTCAGCCCGTTGACCTCGTCGGCCCGGCGCGCGATACCGAAGTCGGTCAACATGATGCGGCGCTTGGTGCCTTGTTTGCCGGTGATGAGGATGTTGGCCGGCTTGACGTCGCGGTGCAGCAGCTTGCGCTGGTGCGCGTAGTCCAGCGCGTCGCCCACCGCGGCTATGATCTCGACCACATCGTCGGCCGGCATTCCGGACGGGTAGACATCGTGGAGCAACCGGGCGGCGTCGTGGCCGTCGACGTAGTCCATCGAGATCCACAACCGGCCCTCGAACTCACCCCGGTCGTGCACACCGACGATGTGCGGATGCCACAGCGTGGCCGCCATGTCGGCTTCGCGGATAAACCTCTGACGAAACTCGTTATCTGCGCTAACGGTCTGAGGAAGCACCTTGAGGGCGTCCTCGCGCGGCAGCCGGGGATGGGCAGCCAGGTACACCTCGCCCATGCCGCCGGTGCCCACCAACCTGACGATGGTGAACCCCGCAAAGACCTGACCGCTAGCCAACGGCATGCGCGCAGACTACCGGTCCAGCGGCAGTCGCCACGACTCTGTAGCTCTACGACGACCGTAAGTCAGGAAGTAGCCATGCCGAGCCGCGGGTGCAGTCGTAGCGTGGAGTCGTGAGCCAACCCAGAACCGATGGTCGCCGGCAGCCCGGCTCCGGCGATCTCCCTCGCACGGTCGGTGAGCTGCGCGCGTCCGGGCATCGTGAGCGGGGCGTGAAGGCCGAAATCCGGGAGAATCTGCTGGCCGCCCTCGCGGACCGGCGGGACGTGTGGCCCGGAATCCTGGGCTTCGACGACACCGTGATTCCGCAACTGGAACGGGCGCTGATCGCCGGACATGACGTGGTGCTGCTCGGCGAGCGCGGCCAGGGCAAAACCCGGCTGCTGCGGGCGCTGACCGGACTGCTCGACGAGTGGACGCCGGTGATCGCCGGCGCCGAGTTGGGCGAGCACCCGTACAGCCCGATCACCCCGGAATCGATCCGCCGCGCTGCCGATTCCGGCGAGGACCTGCCGATCGAATGGCGGCACCGCAGCGAGCGCTATACCGAGAAGCTTGCCACCCCCGATACCAGCGTCGCTGACCTGGTCGGTGACATCGATCCCATCAAGGTCGCCGAGGGCCGGAGTCTCGGCGATCCGGAAACGATCGCCTACGGCCTGATTCCCCGCGCGCATCGCGGCATCGTGGCCGTAAACGAGTTGCCCGACCTGGCCGAGCGGATCCAGGTGTCGATGCTCAATGTCATGGAGGAACGCGACATTCAGGTGCGTGGCTACACCTTGCGGCTGCCGTTGGACGTACTCGTCGTCGCCAGTGCCAACCCGGAGGACTACACCAATCGCGGTCGCATCATCACCCCGCTCAAGGACCGGTTCGGCGCCGAGATCCGCACGCACTATCCGCTGGAAATCGAATCCGAGGTCGGCGTGATCCGCCAGGAGGCACACCTGGCGGCCGAGGTGCCGGGGTACCTGTTGAGCGTACTGGCCCGGTTCGCCCGCAATCTGCGTGAATCGAGTTCGATCGACCAACGCTCCGGGGTGTCGGCGCGGTTCGCGATCGCGGCGGCCGAGACGGTCGCGGCGTCGGCTCGGCACCGCGCGGCGATCCTGGGCGAGGACGACCCGGTGGCGCGCGTTGTGGACCTCGCCACGGTGATCGACGTGTTACGCGGCAAGCTGGAGTTCGAGACCGGCGAGGAGGGTCGCGAGCAGGCGGTGTTGGAGCATCTGCTCCGGCGGGCCACCGCTGATACGGCGCAACGGCTGCTCGGCGGCATCGACGTCGGCTCGGTGGTGGCTGCGGTCGAGGAAGGTTCCCCGGTGACCACCGGCGAGCGGGTCTCGGCCAAGGACGTGTTGGCGGCGCTGCCCGCCCTGCCTGCCCTGGATGCGGTGGCCGCCCGCCTGGGTGCCCGGTCAATAGGGCAACGGGCCGCAGCGGTCGAGTTGACGTTGGAAGCGCTGTACCTGGCCAAGCGCATCGACAAGGTGAGTGGGGAGGGGGAGACCGTCTATGGGTAGTGGCCACGCTGCCGGCGGGCACGGGCACACCTCGAGGTACTCCCGGTACACCGGCGGGCCGGATCCGCTGGCACCGCCGATCGATCTGCGCGACGCGCTTGAGCAGATCGGTCAGAACGTGATGGAGGGTAGCTCGCCGCGCCGCGCGTTCTCGGAGCTGCTGCGCCGCGGCACGCGCAATATGCGCGGCACCGACCGGCTGGCCGCCGAGGCGAACCGGCGGCGACGGGAACTGCTGCAGCGCAACAACCTCGACGGCACACTGCAGGACATCAAGAAGCTCCTCGATGAGGCTGTGCTCGCCGAGCGTAAGGAACTCGCTCGCGCTCTGGACGACGACGCGCGGTTCGGTGAACTGCAGCTCGATTCTCTGTCGCCATCACCGGCCAAGGCTGTGCAAGAGCTCTCGGAGTACTCATGGCGCTCACCCGAGGCGCGCGAAAAGTATGAGCAGATCAAGGATCTGCTCGGTCGTGAGATGCTCGATCAGCGCTTCGCCGGCATGAAAGAGGCGTTGGAGAACGCCACCGACGAGGATCGTCAGCGCGTCAACGACATGCTCGACGATCTGAATGACTTGCTGGACAAGCACGCTCGCGGCGAGGACACCGAGCAGGACTTTCAAGATTTCATGGGCAAGCACGGCGAATTCTTCCCGGAGAACCCGTCCAACGTCGACGAGCTGCTCGACTCGCTGGCGCGGCGGGCGGCCGCCGCTCAGCGTTTCCGCAGCAGCCTCTCGCCGCAGCAGCGTGCCGAGCTGGATGCCCTTGCCGAGCAGGCTTTCGGATCGCCGTCGCTGATGAACGCGCTGAACCGGCTCGACGCGCATCTGCAGGCAGCCCGCCCCGGCGAGGATTGGACAGGCGCGCAGCGGTTCTCCGGCGACAACCCCATGGGCATGGGGGAGGGCGCGCAAGCGCTGGCCGACATCGCCGAGCTGGAGCAGTTGGCCGACGCGTTGTCGCAGAGCTATTCCGGGGCCACGATGGAGGACGTCGACCTCGACGCGCTGGCCCGGCAGCTCGGCGACCAGGCCGCCGTCGATGCCCGCACCCTGGCCGAGCTGGAACGGGCACTGGTCAATCAGGGCTTCCTGGATCGCGGATCCGACGGGCAGTGGCGGCTCTCGCCCAAGGCCATGCGTCAGCTCGGTCAGGCAGCTTTGCGGGATGTGGCACAGCAACTTTCGGGACGGCACGGAGAACGTGACACGCGCCGCGCCGGTGCGGCCGGTGAGCTGACCGGGGCCACCCGGCCGTGGCAGTTCGGCGATACCGAACCGTGGAACGTCACCAGGACTGTGACCAACGCCGTGCTGCGCCAAGCCGGCAGGCGCGAGGACGGCCCAGCGGTGCCGATTCAAGTCGCGGTTCAGGACGTCGAGATCTCCGAGACCGAGACGCGCACCCAAGCATGCGTGGCGCTGCTGGTGGACACCTCGTTCTCGATGGTGATGGAGAATCGCTGGCTGCCGATGAAGCGCACCGCGCTGGCGTTGAATCATCTGATCAGCACCCGGTTCCGATCGGATGCCCTGCAGATCATCGCGTTCGGCCGCTATGCCCGCACCCTGAGTGCCGCCGAATTGACTGCGCTGGAAGGGGTTTACGAGCAGGGCACCAACCTGCATCACGCGCTGGCCCTGGCATCGCGGCACCTGCGTCGTCACCCCAATGCGCAGCCTGTGGTGCTTGTGGTCACCGACGGTGAGCCGACCGCGCATCTCGAAGGATTCGGAGACGGCGCTGATTCGGTTTCACAGCCGGAGGTGTTCTTCGACTATCCACCGCATCCCCGCACCATTGCCCACACCGTGCGGGGTTTCGACGAGGTCGCGCGGCTGGGCGCCCAAGTGACGATCTTCCGGCTCGGCAGTGATCCCGGGTTGGCCCGGTTCATCGACCAGGTGGCCCGACGCGTCGCAGGTCGCGTGGTTGTGCCGGATCTCGACGGCCTCGGCGCCGCGGTCGTCGGCGACTATCTGCGATCCCGCCGGCACTAGCCGGTTCATGCCCGCTCAGCGGCATTTTCGTCGAATTCGCGGCGGGATGCCTAGGCTGGAGCCACGACGCGTCCAAGTCTGGAGAGGGGATGCATGTCTCAGGTTGCCGAGCCGGAACCCGACGATCAGACCAACGAGCCGACTGAAATCACCTTCGACGAACACCTGCACCCAGCCCGGCCTAGGGCGTTGCGGTTTCGTCCGAGGGTCAAGGCGCCGTTCATCCGTCGTTCGGTGGCCCAGGACGGGCCGGCCACGGGTGACAACCCGGCGTATGTGTCGTGGCTGCTGAGCCAGTCGATGCTGGCCGACGCCAACGAGATCAGCCAACAGTTCTCCGGCCAGGGTTCGATGTGGCAGAACCCGTACGCCACACCCAGCCCGCGGGGCGCCGTCGACACCGCGGCGGTGTGGTTCACCGCCTATCCGCTTTCGCTGATCACCCGGCCGGGGCAGTCGTTTCTCAAGGCCATGGCTGATGAGGACATGTGGAAGGCGTTCGCCGAGATCGGTGTCGACGCCATCCACACGGGTCCGGTCAAACGGGCGGGTGGCATAGCGGGCTGGCAGCTGACGCCGAGCGTCGACGGGCACTTCGACCGCATCAGCACTCAGATCGACCCGGCCTTCGGCACCGAGGACGAGTTCCGGCAGATGTGCGGAACCGCCAACTGGTACGGCGGCACCATCATCGACGACATCGTGCCCGGCCACACCGGCAAGGGTGCGGACTTCCGGCTGGCCGAGATGAAGTACGCCGACTATCCCGGTATCTATCACATGGTCGAGGTCGACCCACTGGACTGGGACCACCTGCCCGACGTGCCGCACGGGCGCGACTCGGTCAACATCGACACCGTGACCGAGGACTGGCTCGATAAGGCCGGGTACATCATCGGGCGGCTGCAGCGAGTGATCTTCTACGCCGAGGGTGTCAAGGAAACCAATTGGAGTGTCACGCGACCGGTGGTGGGCATCGACGGCGTCGAGCGGCGCTGGGTGTATCTGCACTACTTCAAGGATGGGCAACCGTCGATCAACTGGCTGGACCCGTCGTTCGCCGGCATGCGGCTGGTGATCGGCGATGCGTTGCATTCCCTGACCGATCTGGGTACCGGTGGGCTTCGGTTGGATGCGAATGGATTTCTCGGCGCGGAGAAGACCGCGGCCGAGGACAGTACGGCCTGGTCGGAGGGGCACCCACTCTCGGAGGCGGCCAACCATCTGATCGCGAGCATGGTCCGCAAGGTCGGCGGGTTCACCTTTCAGGAACTGAACCTGACCATCGATGACATCCGCGAGATCGGGCAGGCCGGCGCAGACCTGTCGTACGACTTCATCAACCGCCCGGCCTACCAGCATGCGCTGGCGACGGGCGACACCGAGTTCCTGCGGCTGACCCTGCGGACCACCCTCGAACTCGGGGTCGAGCCGGCCTCTCTGGTGCATGCGTTGCAGAACCACGACGAGCTGACCTATGAGCTCGTGCACTGGTCGACCGGCCACCGCGACGACATCTACACCTTCCGGGGTGAGGAGGTCACCGGCGAAGCCCTCGGCGACATCATCCGTGGCGACCTCACCGAGAAGCTGACCGGTGAAAACGCGCCATACAACTTGGTTTTCACCACCAACGGTATCGCGTGTACCACGGCGACCGTCATCGCCGCCGCGCTGGGCATCACGGATCTGGACGAGATCGACGACACTGGGGGCGAGCGAAGCGACGGGGTATCTGTAGACCAGATCCGGCGCGCGCACCTGCTGCTGGCGATGTTCAACGCGCTGCAGCCGGGCGTGTTCGCGCTGTCCGGCTGGGATATGTGCGGGATGCTGACGCTTCCGGCGGCCGACGTGGAAGCACTTCTGCACAGCGGGGATACGCGCTGGATTCACCGGGCCGCGCATGACCTGATGGGCCACAACCCGACGGCGACCCGATCGATCGCCGGAATACCCAGGGGGAGAAGCCTTTACGGGTCAATCCCGGAGCAGCTGGTCGACGAGACCAGCTTTCTGCGACAGCTCCAGGCCATCCTCCGGGTCCGCAAGCACTACGAGATCGCCACCAGCCGCCAGGTCGACATTCCCGAGGTGTCCCATCGCGGCATGCTGGTGCTCGTCCACGAGTTGGCCAACGGTGACCACCAACTCACGGTGCTCAACTTCGCCAACGAGGACATCGCGGGCACCGTGCGCTCGGAGGCGCTGCCGCCCGGGGCGTCGGTGTCGGACATGTTCACCGGCAAGACGTTGGCCACCGTCGACGATCTGCACAGTTTCGCCATCGAAATGCCTGCCCACCACGGCATGTCGCTGTTGGTGGACGGATTGCTTATGCGGCGGGGCGAAGTCGGGCAATGATGCCGTCGAGGTCGATGGCGAACATCTCGGGCCGGAAGACGTGGCCGCCGGGCACCTCATGCCAATCCTGAGGTATGCCTGCGGCATCGAGCAGTCCGCGGAACTCCCGTTGGCCGGCGAGCACTTCGGTCTCGTTCGCGCTGTCGAACCAGTTGATCGGATCTGGACTGGTGCCAGCGACGAGGAAGATCCGCTTGTTGCGGTAGCTTTCGATGCGCTCGACCGGGTTATCGGCGCTGACCCTGGCCTGGTCCCACAGCGGTGCGCCGTAGACCGTTCCGCCGGCCAGGTCCAGAACCGCCGACGTGATGTTGGCCCAGTGCACGACGAGCCCGAAATCGCGCCGCAGGCTCGCTGGGCCTGAATGGGCGCTCACCGACGCGAAGTGGCCGTAGTACTTGGCGGCGTACTTCAGGGCACCGAAGCCGCCCATCGAGAATCCACCGACCGCTCGGCCGTCGTACTCGGCGTACGTGCGGAAGTTCGCCTCGATCCAGGGCAGCAACTGGGCGATGTGGAAGGTCTCCCAGTTCCGCGGGCCGACGAACGAGCTGACCGGATTGGAGTACCAGCCCGCGTGCCCGCCGTCGGGCATCACGACGATGATCGGCTTTCCCGCGGTCCAGTCGCGGATACCCATGAAGTCGAACGAACGGAAGTCGTCGTTGCCACCGTGGAACATGTAGAGCACCGGATAGGTGCGCCCGCTGGTGCGGTAGTCGTCGGGCAGTAGCACGTTTACGCCGGGGTTCCAGCCGATCGCGTCGGTCTGGAAGCGGTAGTACCACAGCCGCGGGTCGTTTTCGTTTCGATCGACTATCCGAAGACCGAAGCCGTCACTGCGGCCGGTAAAGATGATCAGGACCTGCCCGGGGCTCAACGCGTTGGGGTTCGCGATGTTGTTGACAGCGGCGATCGGGGAGTAGAAGGCGGCGTTGCCGTAGAAGCGCAACGCCAAGGCCGACAGCGTATCCCCGGGTGCGACCCGGTATTTCGTGATATCGGGGATGATCAGCCGCTGGCCCGCGCCGATGGTGTCGGCATCGGTGACGCCGCTGGCAATACCGATCAAATGGTGCAGGTCCGCATCCCCGTAGAAGCGCGCAGCCAAGGCCGGCAGGGTGTCTCCCGCGACGGCGGTGTATCTGGTGAAGTCGGGAAAGACCAGCTGTTGTCCCACATTGAGGACATTGGGGTTGCTGATCCCGCTGGCGGCGGCGACCAGGCGATACAGCTCGGCTTCGCCGTAGAAGCGCAACGCCAATGCCCACAGCGTTTCTCCGGCAACCACCGTGTGTGTCCTGACCATTGGTCTCACTCCCCTCACGTCGAACCAGCAGCTACTTCGATTGTGCGCCGGTTTCCGGGGAATGGAATTGGTATCTGGCATCGGCGCTGTGACGAAAGTGTCGTGGATCCTCTCGCTGACCAGCGTCCGGGTCACCGACATGCATTTCTGGCCGGCGTTGAACACACCCCGGGCGGTCAGGACGCCAGCGCCAGCCGGCCTGCCTCGCCGTCGGTGCCGACAATTCGGTCGACGGCGTGGCCGAACCGGTGCTCGATGCGGTCCATGAGATGGCCGAACTGGGCTGCATCCGACGTATCGGCGGTGATCGCCATGATCTGAGATGCACTGTAGCCATGCATGATTCGGGTTAGAGGCGCTGGGTGGCGGGCCGTGACGGCGACCCGACAACCGGCCTGTAGCAGGCGGCGGGCGGTGTCGCGGCCGGTGTCCGTGTCCGCGTCGAGGACCAGGACGACTTCGCTGTTGCGGGGCTCTGTCGACATCGTTTCTCCTTCGCGTTCGGATGTTTTCAGCCAACCGCTGTCACCTTGGCGGCCGATGAGAAGCCGATGTGATGTGCACCTGAATTTGTGGGGAGAATGATCGGCCCGTTGTTAGACGTGCGGCACCCGGGGAATCGGGCCGAGTGCCGCACGCCCGGCCCTCGGGGGAAGGGCCTTCCACCGGAATGAACGCGGTGGATGGCGCGATATGCGCCGGACACAACGTCTTGTCCGACAACGGATTCCAAGCGGATGGCGAGCCGTGAAAAATCCAGCCTACGAGTACTCGCTGAGTGGCTGGTGGGCGTTGGCTGGAAAATCGATGTGGTGTCGTAGGGGCCGGTTTGCGAGCGGCTATCAGAAAAGTTTGTGCTGGATGTGGCCGATATGCCGGCGGGTGGTCGCCACCACCTGCAATCGCCGATCAGCAGGTGCCACAAAAAGAGCGGCCCATTGGACCGCCCGTTTGTGTGTCGCTATTCTTCGATCTGGTTGCGTCGCTTCTTGCGTTTGATCCCGACGCTGCCCCACAGTGAGAAGCCGCGAATGTGTACCCGTGGCGCGCCGGGGGCGCCCTCGCCCTTGACCGAATGGTCGAAGCTTCCCATAACAGCGTGCCCACCGACATCCACATTCACTTCCGGTGGCACCAGAATGGTTTGTCCACCGCAAATCGAATAGGACCGGATTTCGACATCGGGCGCGGTGAAATCGGCGTAGCGCATATCGACCACACCGCCACCGAAAAGCGTGAATGTGGTGAGTCTCTTCGGCACATTCCAGCGGCCGCGGCGTTCGAATCCGCTCATGATGGCCAGCAGTAGAGTCGACGGTGCGGGATGGCAGGCACCATAGGGACACGGAATAACGCCGAGCAGATCATTGCTCAACCGGGCCAGATCGTCGTACGTCTGCGCGGAGTAAGCCTTGGTTAACCGGTCCTCGTACTCCGTCATGGGCAGCCGGCCTGTGGCAGCCGCATCAGTGAGCAGCTGCGCCACCTGAATCCGATCGGTGTCGGCAGCTCGCGTCGAGCGGTTCTGCGGCGCTGAAGTGCTCATCAGGCACGAGCCTACGACGAACGTCGGTACATGCAAGACGGTTGATCAAACTGTGCCGTCGGTCTCAAAAGCGAACCGGGAGTCTGTCAATACTTTTATCGGCCTGAACTGAGGTGATCCTGGAAAGTTGTGGCGCCGACCGCGTTATCGGGGGCCAGATTGGCGCCTGATTTGTAACCTGCGACAATGCGGCCGCCGAGCGTGAGTCTGACCACACGACGCTTGCTTTCCCGTGCCGCGAGGTACATACGACCAAGTTCGTCATGGTCATGTACTTCGGGACCGCCGATGTCGGCCACCCGGCCGGCCGGCGCGGAATCGACCAGTTCGACCAATCTGACAGCGACGTCCCGGGTGCTGATCGGTTGGAACCGCACACCGCGCAGGGCACACAACACCGGTGAGAATCGCTGGACGGCGAAGATCTTCTCGATCAGTTCGTGGAACTGTGTCGCGCGCACGACCGTGTGGCCGATGTCCGAGGCTGCCAGCGCCTCCTCGGCCCGCAGTTTGGCCTTGTAGTAGGGCAACGGGATGCGGTCGATCCCGACGATCGAGATGTACACGAGATGCTCGACGCCGGCTCGGTGAGCCGCGGCGATCAGGTTCTCCGTGGCCCTGACGTCCTTGTTGCCGGTGGGCTGAGTCGCGCAGTGGACGACGACGTCGACACCGTCGAGCGCGGCCTCCAGTCCGGTTCCCGCGCTCAGATCGCCCTGACACCAATGCACGCCGGTGTATCCGATGTGCTTATGGCGGCTCAGGGCCCGGACGGAATGACCGGCGCCCGTCACCTCCGGCACCACGTGATGGCCGAGCGTTCCGGTGGCGCCGGTGACTAATACGCACCGAGGCATGCTTCCCAGGCTAGATGCGTCGATGAAAAACGACACCCCCGCGGAACTGCCTCGTCGAACCAGACGAGGACCAGTAGCTCGGTCAGCCCTTGTTGACCGTGTTGTTGCTGCCGGTGTTCGTGACCTTCGGGTCGCCGGCCTTGTAGATCACGGTGTTGTTGAACCCGAGCACGGCCAGATCTTTGTCGATCTGGTCGAAGGTGATCTTGTTGTCCGAACCGCCGATGTTGACGCTGGCGCACGTGCCCTTAACGGTCAGGGTGTTGTTGGTACCACCGATGGTGAGTGATTTGCCGTTGGCGCAATCGATGTCGGCAGTAGTCCCGACGGACGCGTAGTTGATCGTGTTGCCGATTTCGACGTTGAGACCCGAACTGCCGGCTGTCGCTGACGGCGAAGAGTTGTTCTTGTTGTCCGAGCTGCCGCACGCGGACAGCGCGCAAACCGCGGCACCCGCCGCAACAACGCCGATGATCCCGGTGATGTAGCTATGCATGTTCTCTCACTTTCCGATCAGGCGACGGTCTTTCCCCTTCGGTCTAATCCGGTGCGATGACATCTGACGCAGGGAAAGCGTACGTTGCGGTGCCACCGCTTCGGCAGCTCTTGGCCGGTTCGGCGTGCCCCGGGTGCTCGGTCGCGTGAGTTCACAGTGCTCGGTAGCGTGTTGTCCGATGCGTCGGCGTGTTGTGGAGGCTGCTGCCGTGGTGGTCACCGCAATGGTGACTGTCGCGGCGTGCTCGCACACCGTCAGCGGGACGGCGCAGCGCGCCGACGCCGGTAGCGCGGGCTCGGACCGTGGCTACGGATATGTCGATGACCGATGCGGTCTGCTGGTCGACACCTCGGTCCGGGAATTCCTCAAGGCGGACAACATCGTTCGTCCCTACAGCGGCGCGGTCTGTCAGTACGTGCTGTCGCGCAGCGGCGGGCCGAACGCTGCGCCGCTGATGCTCGACGTGGTGTTCTCGTGGTTCGAATCGGGATCCCTTGAGCGTGAACATGCGGTGGCTCGGGATCGGAAAGCGCAGATCACCGATATTGTCGTCGAACGCCATGAGGCGTTCCTGGCACGCCGCGACGTTACGGGCGCGGCGTGCTCCGCCACCGCGGCGGCGGGTTCGGGCGTGCTCAGCTGGTGGGTGCAGTACCGCGGCCAGAATGGCGGCGATCCGTGCCAGGACGCTCAGATGCTGCTGTCGAAGACGTTGCAGGCGGAGCTCTGACCATGGTTACGCGCACCGTCATCGCAGGTGCCGCTTTCGGTGCTCTGGTGCTGGCGGCGTGCGGAACGTCGGAGCGCCCGGACTTGCCGCCGGCGGCCGCAGCCGGCAGCGGCTTCCACGCCACGGATTGCAACGGCATCACCGATGCCGACGTGACCAAGGCCGCTGGTTCGATGTTCACCAAGGTCGTGGTGAACGACTCAGGCTGCTTCTGGCAGGAGAACACCGTGCTGGGCACCTTCGGCGCTGGCATGGGCATCTCCACCTGGTGGTACCGGGGGAGTGACATGGACACCGAGCGGGCGCTGGAAAAACGCGCCGGGCGCACGCTGACCGAGCTTTCCCTCAACGGGAACAAGGGCTTCAAAGCGGCCGATGCGAACGTCTGCAGCATCTATGTCAGCAAGGGCACCGACGTCATCACCTGGTCGATCCAGTCGATGAACCCCGCCGTCTTGCCGGATCTGTGCACCATCACCGAGCAACTCGCCCAAGTCAGCCAGGCTCGCGTGAACTGAAACGACGAGTCGGGCGGGCTACAGTTTCCCGGCGACCCCAGTTCCGGTTCCGTTCCCGTCGACCCGAATAGGTGTGGAGTGCACATGTCAGCTCGGCAGGTGGCCGGCGGTCGGCGCAGCCAGCCGCGGACCGCAAGGCTGAGTCGGGATGTCATCGTCAACGCAGCCCTGACGTTCCTCGACCGTGACGGTTGGGACGCCTTGACCATCAACGCGTTGGCCAGCCAGCTCGGCACCAAGGGGCCATCGCTGTACAACCACGTCGACAGCCTCGACGACCTGCGCCGCACGGTCCGGATGCGGGTGATCGACGACATCGTCTCGATGCTGAATACCGTGGCCCAGGGGCGTACCCGCGAGGACGCCATCGTGGCCATGGCCAGCGCGTATCGCAGCTATGCCCACCACCATCCCGGCCGGTATTCGGCCTTCACCCGGATGCCGTTCGGCGGCGATGATCCGCAGTACTCAGCGGCCACGAAGGCTGCCGCCGCACCGGTGATCGATGTCCTCGCCTCGTTCGGCCTGGAAGGGGAGGACGCGTTTTACGCCGCGCTCGAATTCTGGTCGGCCCTGCACGGGTTTGTCCTGCTGGAGATGACCGGCGTGATGGACGATATCGACACCGATGCGGTGTTCACCGATATGCTGCTGCGATTGGCTTCTGGTCTGGAGCGGCGGTAGGCGTAGGCTCTGACCTGCGATTAGTCGACTGCGTACGAGTTTGGTTCGGCGCGGTCGGCCCTGGTATTGTGGTGGATCGTGCCTGGCCGGAAAGGCGCATGCGGCTGAGTGTTTTCGCAAGCGTGCCCGCACGCCGGGCTAATTTGCATGTCTAACACGCATCGGAATTTTTCGGCGTGGGTGCATGCGACACGCCCGGGTGCGGGGTACGTACCCGGGGGGAACCCGCAGTACAGAGACTTGAAGAACGACAGAGCAGCACAAAGCAACACACAGAAAGCCGGTACATGCCAACCATCAACCAGCTGGTCCGCAAGGGTCGCCGCGACAAGGTCGCGAAGGTCAAGACCGCGGCCCTCAAGGGCAGCCCGCAGCGCCGCGGCGTGTGCACCCGCGTGTACACCACCACCCCGAAGAAGCCGAACTCGGCGCTTCGTAAGGTTGCCCGCGTGAAGCTGACCAGCGGGGTTGAGGTCACCGCTTACATCCCGGGTGAGGGCCACAACCTGCAGGAGCACTCGATGGTGCTGGTGCGTGGCGGTCGTGTGAAGGACCTCCCCGGCGTCCGTTACAAGATCATCCGCGGGTCGCTGGACACCCAGGGTGTCAAGAACCGCAAGCAGGCCCGTAGCCGTTACGGCGCCAAGAAGGAGAAGAGCTGATGCCGCGCAAGGGTCCCGCGCCGAAGCGTCCGTTGGTCAACGATCCGGTTTACGGGTCGCAGCTGGTCACCCAGCTGGTCAACAAGGTTCTGCTGGACGGTAAGAAGTCGCTGGCCGAGCGCATTGTCTACGGTGCGCTGGAGCAGGCCCGCGACAAGACCGGCACTGATCCGGTCGTCACCCTCAAGCGTGCGCTCGACAACGTCAAGCCCGCCCTCGAGGTGCGCAGCCGCCGCGTCGGTGGCGCGACCTACCAGGTCCCGGTCGAGGTGCGTCCCGATCGCTCCACCACGCTGGCATTGCGCTGGCTGGTGAGCTTCTCCAAGGCCCGTCGCGAGAAGACCATGGTCGAGCGCCTCGCCAATGAGATCCTCGACGCCAGCAACGGCTTGGGTGCCGCGGTCAAGCGTCGCGAGGACACCCACAAGATGGCCGAAGCGAACCGGGCTTTCGCGCACTACCGCTGGTGATATCCGCGCCCGGCATCCAGAGTCGGGTGCCAGTGGGCGCGTAATCGAACACCTAATCAAGCAAGCGAAAGAGTGGGAAGACTTCCGTGGCACAGGACGTGCTGACTGACCTGAGTAAGGTCCGCAACATCGGCATCATGGCGCACATCGACGCCGGCAAGACGACGACGACCGAGCGCATCCTCTACTACACCGGCGTCAACTACAAGATCGGCGAGACGCACGACGGTGCCTCCACGACCGACTGGATGGAGCAGGAGCAGGAGCGGGGTATCACCATCACCTCCGCCGCTGTGACGTGCTTCTGGAACGGCAACCAGATCAACATCATCGACACCCCCGGGCACGTCGATTTCACCGTCGAGGTGGAGCGCTCGCTGCGCGTGCTCGATGGTGCGGTCGCCGTCTTCGACGGCAAGGAAGGTGTCGAGCCGCAGTCCGAGCAGGTGTGGCGGCAGGCCGACAAGTACGACGTCCCGCGTATCTGCTTCGTCAACAAGATGGACAAGCTGGGTGCCGACTTCTACTTCACCGTGCAGACCATCAAGGACCGCCTCGGTGCCAAGCCGCTGGTGATCCAGCTGCCGATCGGTGCCGAGAACGACTTCGAGGGCATCGTCGACCTGGTCGAGATGAACGCCAAGGTGTGGCGTGGCGAGACCAAGCTCGGTGAGAGCTACGAGACCGTCGAGATTCCCGCGGACCTGGCCGAGAGGGCCGCCGAGTACCGTGCCGAGCTCATGGATACCGTCGCCGAGACGGACGAGGCGCTGCTGGAGAAGTACCTGGGCGGCGAAGAGCTGACCATCGACGAGATCAAGGGCGCCATCCGCAAACTGACGGTGTCCAGCGAGCTGTACCCGGTGCTGTGTGGCAGCGCGTTCAAGAACAAGGGCGTTCAGCCCATGCTCGACGCGGTCATCGACTACCTGCCGTCGCCGCTGGACGTCGAGTCGGTCCGTGGCCACGCCCCGGGCAAGGAGGACGAGGAGATCTTGCGTCGTCCGTCCACCGACGAGCCGTTCGCCGCGCTGGCGTTCAAGATCGCCGTGCACCCGTTCTTCGGCAAGCTCACCTACGTGCGCGTGTACTCGGGCAAGGTCGAGTCCGGCGCGCAGGTCATCAACGCCACCAAGGGCAAGAAGGAACGGCTGGGCAAGCTGTTCCAGATGCACGCCAACAAGGAGAACCCGGTCGAGACGGCCGCCGCGGGCCACATCTACGCGGTGATCGGTCTCAAGGACACCACCACGGGCGACACCCTGAGCGATGCGAACAACCAGGTCGTGCTGGAGTCGATGACCTTCCCGGACCCGGTTATCGAGGTGGCCATCGAGCCCAAGACCAAGAGCGACCAGGAGAAGCTGGGCACCGCGATCCAGAAGCTCGCCGAAGAGGATCCCACCTTCAAGGTGCACCTGGACCAGGAGACCGGCCAGACCGTCATCGGCGGCATGGGCGAGCTTCACCTGGACATCCTGGTGGACCGCATGCGCCGCGAGTTCAAGGTCGAGGCCAACGTCGGCAAGCCGCAGGTGGCCTACCGCGAGACCATCCGCCGCAAGGTGGAGAAGGTCGAGTACACCCACAAGAAGCAGACGGGTGGCTCGGGCCAGTTCGCGAAGGTGCTCATCGACCTGGAGCCGTTCCACGGCGAGGACGGTGCGACCTACGAGTTCGAGAACAAGGTCACCGGTGGCCGCATCCCGCGTGAGTACATCCCGTCGGTGGATGCCGGTGCGCAGGACGCCATGCAGTACGGCGTGCTCGCCGGTTACCCGCTGGTGAACGTGAAGGTCACCCTGCTCGACGGCGCCTACCACGAGGTCGACTCCTCGGAAATGGCATTCAAGGTTGCCGGCTCGCAGGTGCTGAAGAAGGCCGCGCAGGCCGCTCAGCCGGTCATTCTCGAGCCCATCATGGCCGTCGAGGTCACCACGCCCGAGGACTACATGGGCGACGTGATCGGCGACTTGAACTCCCGCCGTGGTCAGATCCAGGCCATGGAGGAGCGCAGTGGTGCGCGCGTCGTCAAGGCGCAGGTGCCGCTGTCGGAGATGTTCGGCTACGTCGGCGACCTCCGGTCGAAGACCCAGGGCCGGGCGAACTACTCCATGGTGTTCGATTCGTACGCCGAGGTTCCGGCGAACGTGTCGAAGGAGATCATCGCGAAGGCGACGGGTCAGTAAAGCACTGAAGGCCGCTTGCGGCCGAGGCGCGAACTGAGCCGGAGTCGAGCAGTCGATCCGAGCGAAGGCGACGGGCCAGTGACCCGGTAGCCTCGCAGACCGCACAACTGAACACATCAATACTGCTTTAAGACAAAGCACCAACAAGTCCAGGAGGACACCACAGTGGCGAAGGCGAAGTTCGAGCGGACGAAGCCGCACGTCAACATCGGGACCATCGGTCACGTTGACCACGGCAAGACCACGCTTACTGCAGCAATCACCAAGGTTCTGCACGACAAGTACCCGGAGTTGAACGAATCGCGCGCATTCGACCAGATCGACAATGCGCCTGAGGAGCGTCAGCGCGGTATCACCATCAACATCTCCCACGTGGAGTACCAGACCGAGAAGCGTCACTACGCGCACGTGGACGCCCCGGGTCACGCCGACTACATCAAGAACATGATCACCGGTGCAGCCCAGATGGACGGCGCCATCCTGGTGGTCGCCGCCACTGACGGCCCGATGCCGCAGACCCGCGAGCACGTGCTGCTGGCCCGCCAGGTGGGTGTGCCCTACATCCTGGTCGCGCTGAACAAGTCGGACGCGGTGGACGACGAGGAGCTCATCGAGCTCGTCGAGATGGAGGTCCGCGAGCTGCTGGCCGCGCAGGACTTCGACGAGGACGCCCCCGTCGTGAGGGTTTCGGCGCTCAAGGCGCTGGAAGGCGACGAGAAGTGGGTCAAGTCCGTCGAGGAACTGATGGATGCCGTCGACGAGTCGATCCCGGATCCGGTTCGTGAGACCGACAAGCCGTTCCTGATGCCCGTCGAGGACGTCTTCACCATCACCGGTCGTGGCACCGTGGTCACCGGCCGCGTCGAGCGCGGCGTGGTCAACGTCAACGAAGAGGTCGAGATCGTCGGCATCCGCCCGACCACGACCAAGACCACCGTCACCGGTGTCGAGATGTTCCGCAAGCTGCTCGACCAGGGTCAGGCCGGTGACAACGTCGGTCTGCTGCTGCGTGGTATCAAGCGTGAGGACGTCGAGCGTGGCCAGGTTGTGGTCAAGCCCGGCACCACCACCCCGCATACCGATTTCGAGGGCCAGGTCTACATCCTGTCCAAGGACGAGGGTGGCCGCCACACGCCGTTCTTCAACAACTACCGTCCGCAGTTCTACTTCCGCACCACCGACGTGACCGGTGTTGTGACGCTGCCGGAGGGCACCGAGATGGTCATGCCCGGTGACAACACCGACATCTCCGTCAAGCTGATCCAGCCTGTCGCCATGGATGAGGGCCTTCGCTTCGCGATCCGCGAAGGTGGCCGTACCGTCGGCGCCGGCCGGGTTACGAAGATCAACAAGTAGGCCCGCCTACGTGATCAACAAGTAGGCCCGCCTACGTGATCAACAAGTAGGCTCGCCTACGTGATCAACAAGTAGTTGTTGATCTGACGCTCTGCAGAAAGCGGCGCTCACCTTCGGGTGGGCGCCGCTTTTGTTTGTCGGTTGCGGGCGGTGTAACGCCTGCGATTTCTGAGGCGACTACCTAGGTGAGCTAGCTTTGTCTGTGGAAGAGCAGGGGGTCGCTGTGTTCCGTCGTCGGATTGTGGCGGTATGTGCCGCTATCGGTGTCATGGGGCTCGCGGGCTTGTCCGCTGCTCCGGCGCATGCCGCCCCGGAATGTCCTGACGTGCACTGGATCGGTGCCGCCGGCTCAGGTGAGCGGAACAACCCGACGGTCAATGGCGGGATGGGCCGGGTGATCTACCGGTCCCTGCAGGATCTTTCGCAGCAGGTCCAACGCGACGGTCGCACCGTCACCGCTGAGGCGGTCAACTATCCGGCGGTGGCCGTCCCCGATACCGGCAATCTGCTGGGTTGGGCCGGTTTCATGAACAGCGTCGATGCCGGGGTCACCGCGTTGGCGAATCAGTACGCCGCCTTCACCCAGCAGTGCCCATCCACCAAGGTGGTGCTGGCCGGATACTCCCAAGGCGCGATGGTGGTGCACCGAAATCTGCAAACGCTCGCGAGCAGTCCGAATCTGGCGGCCGTGTTGTTGGTCGCCGACGGCGATCGGTTGCCGGCCGACCCGACGTACAACCTGGGTAGCGCTACCGCGGCGTGGGCCGGGGAAGGGATGGGAATGGCACAGCAGTGGCCGATCATGGCGCACGCGCCGACGTCCCCGCTGCCACTGTCCGTCGGATCCCGCACGATCAGCGTGTGCGACGTGGGCGATCCCGTCTGTGACGCCATTTCCGACGACCAAGAAGTGACGCCGGCGGGCGTGGCGATCCACACCGGTTACGCGCGTTCGCATGCCGGCGGGTACGCGTGGACCTGGCCGCTGTATCAACTGTTGGCTCCGGCAATGTCGGTCAGTCAGCTCGCGCCTGTCAGACCGTCGATGTGATCGATGCTGGCGGCTGAGTGGGCGATACTCTGACGGACAATTTCGCGTCGGTGTTCTGAGGAGGCCAGATGATCGGGCGATATCTGAAGGCTCAGCTGTGGGTATTGCTCTGCGGCGGTCTGGTCGGGCCGATTTTTCTTGTCGTGTATTTCGCGATCGGCGAGCCGAGCTTGCTGCGGTGGATGTTCTGGACCGGTCTGCTTGTCACCGCGGCGGATGTCCTGATAGCCCTGGCAATCACGAACTACGGCGCCAAGTCCGCGGCCAAGTCGCAGTTCTTGGAGCAGGATGGTGTTCTCGCGCTGGCCCAAGTCATCGGTATTGCCGAGACCGGCACTCAGATCAATGATCAGCCGTTGGTGAAGCTCGACCTGCACATCGAAGGTCCCGGGCTGGCGCCGTTCGAGAGTCAGGACCGCGTCATCGCCTCCGTGACGCGACTGCCGCTGATCACCGGACGCAAACTGGTCGTCCTGGTCGACCCTGCCACCAACGACTATCAAATCGATTGGCAACGAAGCGCTTTGGTTGGCGGACTGACGCCGGCCCAGTTCACCGTGGACGAGGACCACCGCACCTATGATCTGTCCGGACAAGCTGGCCCGCTGTTGGAGATCTTACGGATCCTCAAGGCCAACAACGTACCGATGACCGGTACCGTCGACATCAGGTCCAATCCTGTGGTGCGCCAACAAGTCACAAATGTGGTGCGTCGCACTACCGCGCAGCAGGCTCCACCCGCACCGACCATGCAGGCTCCCCAACCGTTGACCGCGCAACGGTTGCAGGAATTGGAGACGTTGCGCGCCACCGGTGCCATCACCGACGCCGAGTACTCAGCCAAACGGCAGCAGATCATCGCAGAGCTATAGCAGCGGATCATGTGTGATCCGCTGCAGTGGTGACTATCGCGGAGTTGCTTCGCCGGCTTTGCGCCGGACCACCAGCAGCGGCAGCAGCAGCGTAGCCAGTGCCGTGACCAGCCATACCACCACAGTGGCCCCCACCCAGGAACCCAGGCCGCGGATCGACAGCCCGTGGGTGAGGACCGTCGCCAAGAACAGCGCGACCAGCGTGGAAACCAGCCCGATGCCGCCGAGGAACGCCGATGCATAGCGGGAGGCCATCTTCGCGATGAACGGCGCGAGTATCGACTGCGCGAGGGCGAACACCACCACAGTGGTTACAAAGCCTGAAGCCGACACGGATACACCAGGGATCAGAAGCGACGCCACCAGCAGTCCGATCGCCGCGGAACCGAGAAAGACTGCCACCCGCACCAGGAAACGCACCATGGGGTCGATCGTATGTCCAGACGGGCGTGGTGAGTGTGAGGCTGAGGCTCGAACATCTCCCGCGAGCAGACACGCCGGTACCCGACACGCCGTTGTTCCTGGGCCGCAGTGTCTGCTCGGCGGCTAACGTGACTGGCGAGCTTCGGCGAGGGCGTCGGCGAATTGATCGACGGCCCAGTCGATCTCATCAGCCGTGACCACCAAGGGCGGGGCGAACCGCAACGTCGAGCCGTGGGTATCCTTGACCAGCACGCCGCGCTGGGCCAGAGCCAGGCACAGCTGTTTGCCGGTACCCAGCTCTGGTTCGATGTCGACACCCGCCCACAGGCCGAGGCCCCGTACCGCGAGCACGCCATGGCCGACCAATGCCTGTAGCCGGGCATGCAGGTGCGCGCCGAGTTCGGCTGAGCGGGACTGGAATTCACCACGCTGCAGCATCGCCACCACGGTGCTGCCGATCGCGGCGGCCAGTGGGTTGCCGCCGAAGGTCGAACCGTGCTCGCCGGGATGCAGCACACCGAGCACATCGCGGTCGGCCACCAGCGCCGACAGGGGTAGCACACCACCGCCCAGTGCCTTGCCCAGCAGATAGACATCGGGGATGACGTTCCAATGCTCACACGCGAAGGTGCGGCCGGTACGGCCGAGGCCGGACTGGATCTCGTCGGCGATCATCAGCACGTTGCGCGCGGTACAGATCTGGCGTACCCGCGGCAGGAAGTCGGCGGGCGGGACGATGATGCCGGCCTCGCCCTGGATGGGTTCGATGAGTACCGCGACCGTGTTGTCGTCGACCGCGTCGGCCAGTGCATCGGCGTCGCCGAACGGTATCGAGCGGAACCCGGGCGTGTAGGGACCGAAGCCGCGGCGTGCCATCTCGTCGTCGGAGAAACTGATGATGGTGGTGGTGCGACCGTGGAAGTTGTTGTGGGCAACCACGATATTGCCCTGGCCGGGGGTGACGCCCTTGACGTCGGTGCCCCACTTGCGGGCGACCTTGATGCCGCTCTCGACGGCCTCGGCACCGCTGTTCATCGGCAGCACCATGCCCTTGTTGCACAGCCCGGCGAGCGCGGCGCAGAACGGTGCCAGCCGATCGGCGTGGAATGCGCGGCTGACGAGCGTCAGGGTGTCCAGCTGGGCGTGCGCCGCAGCGATGATCTCCGGGTTGCGGTGGCCGAAGTTCACTGCCGAATATGCCGCCAGGCAGTCCAGATATCGCCGGCCGGTCACATCGGTGATCCATGCCCCCTCGGCGCTGGCGGCCACCACCGGCAAGGGGGCGTAATTGTGTGCGACGTAACTCTCGTCGAGTGCGATGGCGGCACTGATCACCTCGGAGTCCATGCCATGCAGCATGCTCACGGGTGTAGCTCCAGGGTGCAGCATTTCACGGATCCGCCGCCTTTCAGCAGTTCGCTGAGATCGACACCGATCGGCTCGAATCCGGCGGAGCGAAGTTGTTCCGCGAAACCTGTGGCCGTCGAAGGCATCACGACATGGCGTCCGTCGGAGACGACGTTGAGACCGAGGACGTTCGCGTCGGCGGTGGTGACCTCGATGGCGTCGGGAAACAGCTCCGTTATCCGACACCGGCCGGCGTCGGTGAAAGCCGCCGGGTAGTAGGCGATGGTGGTGTTGTCGAGGACGGCCAAGGCGGTGTCGAGGTGGTAGAAACGCGGGTCGACCAGTTCCAGGCTGACCACCGACAGTCCCGTGATGGTCGCGACTTCCTCATGCGCATCGCGTTCTGTGCGAAAACCCCAGCCCGCCAACAGAGTTGATCCTACGAGGAGGAAGTCGCCCTGCCCCTCGTTGATATGACCGGTGCGGACTGGCGTCAGACCTCGACTGGTCATCCAGTCGGCATAGGCGTCGGCCTCGGCGGCGCGCTGTGGGTAAGCAAACTTCGCGACCACGGCGGCGTCGCCCACGACGATGCCACCGTTGGCGGCGTAGACCATGTCGGGTAGCCCGGGGCGCGGTGGAACCAGGTCGACAGCGTGGCCGAGATCGAGATACGTCCGACGCAGGGCGTCCCATTGGTTCACCGCCCGCTGTGGGTCGACCGGGGTCGACGTGTCCATCCACGGATTGATCGCGTACTCCACGGCGAAGTACCGGGGCTCGGTCATGGCATAGCTGCGGGTTATGGCTCGGCGCGGCGTGGAAGTAGTGGCATCGGAGACGGGTATGACCTCGCCAAGAGTTGTCATGAATCGACGATATGAACGTGCTGACACGCAATCAATTGTTGCTTGTTGCGTGTATACCATCGATACGTTGCACAATAGACGCAGATACGAAGTTCTATTGCGTGCATCGGGGTCTGATATGGAACATCTGGACGAGACCGACGAACGGATCCTTGCTGGGCTTACTGAGCACGCCAGGGCCACCTACGCAGAGATCGGGCAACAGGTGAACCTGTCAGCCCCTGCGGTCAAGCGGCGGGTGGACCGCATGGTCGCCGCGGGGGTGATCCGCGGCTTCACCACTGTGGTCGATCGCAATGTGCTGGGGTGGCGCACCGAGGCCTATGTCCAGGTCTTCTGCCATGGCACCATCGCGCCCGCGGAGCTGCGCGCGGCCTGGGTCGACATACCCGAAATCGTCAGTGCGGCAACTGTAACCGGGACTGCGGATGCGATCCTGCACGTACTCGCGCGGGATATGCGACACCTGGAAGAGGCGCTGGAACGCATTCGGGCGAGCGCCAACATCGAGCGCAGTGAGAGTATCGTGGTGCTCTCGAACCTCATCGAACGCACGACGCCGTAATCGCGCAGATCGGCTGCCGTGCACCGCGCGATGATTGCGTGCCTGCGATCAGAACTGGCCGAGGTAGAACCGGCTGCCCTGATCGTCGACGCACTCGGCCATCAATCCGTAGGGCTGCTGGGTCGGTTCCTGCAGGACTGTCCCGCCGACCTCCCGCACCCGGGCTACCGCGGCATCGATATCGGCGACGGTCCACATCGGCACCGCGGTCGTGGTTGAGCTGCCCCCGGCCACGCCTGACATCGGCTGGCTGCCCTGGATGCCCCAGCCGTCGTCGATATGGCCCGGTTCGAACGTCCAGGAGAACACTCGGCCGTAGAACTCCTTGAACGCTGCGGAATCGGTCACTTCGTAGGTGAGATACGAAAGTTCGCCTGGCCCTGCGCCATTGAGGGCGGGGCGGGGGACTTCGGTGGACGGCTGGAACACGGCGAAGGCCGTGCCGCTGGGATCGGTGGCGTCCAGGACCGTGCCGAATTCCATCGGCTGGGCTTCTCCGGCGACCCCGCCGCCCGCGGTGATGGCCCGCCGGGCCGCGTCCAGGTCGGTGACGGCGTAGCAGCAGAACAGCGTGGGCGCACCCGGCATCGGATAGATCCCGATGTGCTGCACCGTGTTGGTGACCTTGCGGGCGACCGGGTCATAGACCCAGTCCAGGACATGCCCGTAGAACGCCGCGGCCTTGTCGGGGTCGGGGGCCCACACCGACACATACCCGACATCGCCGTGCTGGATCAGCGCCGGCGAACCGGTAGACGGCCCGACCAGCATCCAGCGGTGACCAGCCGGGTCGATGATGGTCGCGTTGCGCGATCCATAGTTCTCGTACGGCTCCCGTTGCACCTGCGCACCATGGCGGCGGGCCCGATTCAATGCCGCATCCGTGTCGGTCACCTGTAGCAACAAGCTTACTGAATTCTCCTGTGGCGCCGGGGCTTTCAAACCCATCTCGGGAAACTCATCGGCCAGGTACAGTGTGCCGCCGGCGAGGGTGAGTTCGGCGTGGCCGATGCGGCCGTCATCCGTCACGATCGGTTCGCCGACCTGCACGGCGCCGAGCGCCTCGACGTACCAGGCGATGGCGGCACGGGCGTTGGGCACAGCCAGGTAGGGGACCGCGGCGGGCCGCGGAGATGATGTAGCGGCGGGCCGCGGAGATGATGTGGCGGCGGGCCGCGGAGATGATGTGGCGGCGGGTTCAGAGGTCAGGGCGGCGATGGCGTTATCGGTGCCGGTCATGACAACTCCTTGGGTTCGATTCGGAAGTGCGAGGGCTGATTCCAGACGCGCGCGCAGCCGGTCGGCGAATTGCGGATCGGGGGCAACCGGGAGGTCGGCGTCATTTAGCACGGTCAACGGGTCGCGGTTGTTGTTGATCATGACTTCCCTCCTTCCGGTCCTGGGTATTGCATTCGAAATGCCCGGCGGGCCCGCACCAGCAGGGCTTCGGTGGCATGAACGGTGCGACCGATCAGCTCGGCGCATTCGGGCACTGTGCAGTCGTCCATGTACCGCAGGGCGAGCACCGTTCGATGTTGCTCCGGCAGCCGGGCCAGGATGCTTTCGGCGACGATGCGGTCCAACTCCGCATCCCAGTCGTCGACCGGGTCGACCGGTTCGGGCAATTCGGCCACCGGAACGCTGAATCGGTCGTGGCGCCGCCGGTAGTGGTCGGCCAGCTTGTGCCGGGCCACCCCGATCAGCCATGGCACCGAAAGCTGCGGCGGGGACGGTTTGCGGGCGGCATCCATCGCCGCCAGGAACGTCTCCGACGTCAGATCCTCCGCAGTTCCGCGGTTACCGCAGCGCCGGACGAAGTACCCGTACACCACCGGCAGCGCCTCGTCGTAGAGGGCTAGCAGTGCCCGCGGAGCGTCTGTTTCGGCACTCACATCTCTATCGTCGCCGTTGAGGCCGTAACTCCGACACCCCAATCTCGCCGAAACCCATTCGCGCGGGGGCCGCGTGTGGGCGATGTTGGACGACATGATCGATGTCGACGCGTTCATCCGGGACGGGTTCGTCAAGGTGGAACAGGCGGTACCTTGCGAGATCGCTGAGGAGGCAAGGGATCTGCTGTGGGCACAGATAGGTCTGGCGCCTACAGAGCCACAGTCGTGGAAGCAGCCGGTGGTCTGGACCGCCGATCTGACCGGTGCCGGGCCGTTCGGCGAATTGGCGTCCATGCTGCTGCTGACCGAACCTCATACTCCTCCGGCCAGCGATACCTGATTCGAAACCGTTGCCATCGCTCAACAGCGAGCGAAGAAAGGTTCGCCGAAGGCCGTCTACTCCTCGCTGATCTCGGCCAGTGAGAGGGGCGTATCAGTTTCCGGCAACGTCGAAGCCTTTGCCGAGTTGGGCTTCGCCCGACATGTCATCGGTGCGCCGGAAAGCGCGAGATGTCGACAACCGTTATGGACCAAGATATTTCGATGCCTATCGTCATCTCACCGACCGGTGCGCAGACGGTCGGCCCCGCCGGCGAGGTTGCCGTCGCCCGTGCCGCGGCGGCCCGCGGTACCGCCATGGGGCTACCGTCGTTTGCCGGCGACGAGATCGCCGAGCGGGTGCTGCGTGCCCGGGAAGTTGGAGCCGTGGGCCTCAGGATCATCGTCAAGGTGTCGCCGGAGGTGCTCACCAAGCCACGCTGGTTGTGGAGTTTAGGCGAGTATCTGAACCCGCCCGACCTGCGGGTTCCCAACCAGGGCCGGCGTGGTGAGCCGGGGCTGCGGTTCTTCGAGGCCATACGGGCGGTGGATGGGCACCCCACGACCGACCTGAGAGGGCATCTCCTGGCTGCGTGAGCAGTGGGACGGTCCGGTCCTGCTCAAGGGCATGGTGCGCGTCGACGACGCCAAACATGCTGTCGAAGCTGGGGTTTCGGCGATCAGGCCGTGGTTTTGCTCGACGGCGGTATACGCCGGGGCAGCGGCGTAGTCAAAGCCGTGGCACCGGGCACCCGCGCCGTCTTGATCGGCGGGCCTAGCTGTGGGGTCGGCCAACGGGCGGCCGGCGTGGAGCATCCTGTCGGGCGGGATCGACTCGGCGCTGCGCACGCTGGGAGCGCCACCGGCCACTGGCAATTGACCAGGGGACTGGTCGGGGCGGATCGTAACGCGTAACCTCCTCGTGACAAAGGTGGCTGGAGAGGCGCACGTGATGGCTTTGGGGGGCCGGCGGAAAAGTTCCGGGGGATCGACTGCTGTTGATGCGTCAACAATTCGCGCACTCCAGGTGAATTCGGCCTACCATCGGCAAGTGGCTTCCCCCAGCGAGCTCGGGAACTCGACATCGAGGCAGCTACGCAACGTGTCATCCATGTTGGTAATCCCGGTCGGTTCTACCGGACAGCACGGACCGCATTTGCCGCGGGACACCGATACGCGCATCGCCTCGGCAGTTGCGGGTGCCGCGGTGGAGCGCCTCGACGGAGTCGCCGGGTCCAACTGGATCCTGGCGCCAGCCATCCGCTACGGAGCCGAGCACGAAGGCCTCGCCGGCACGGTGTCGATCGGCGCAGAAGCCGTCCGGCTTTCGTTGGTGGCGTACGGCAGATCAGCCATGAGTTGGGTGTCGCGGCTGGTGTTCGTCAACGGCCACCGGGGAAACGCGACCGTGCTGGCGGCGGCCACGGGGCTGCTTCGGTCCGAGGGGGAACGTATCTTTGCTGAGATGGTAAACGGGTGCACCGGCCGGATCCGGCGGTGGCGGCCTGACCGGAACGGGATGCTGACATGACCGGTCCGAGGTTGCCCGACGGCTTTGCCGTGCAGGTGGATCGTCGAGTCAAGGTGCTCGGTGAGGGGGCGGCTCTGCTCGGCGGCTCGCCGACGCGTCTGCTGCGGCTGGCGCCGAACGCGCAAACCATGCTCAACGGCGGCCGCCTCGAGGTGCGCGACGCCGTCAGTGCCCAACTGGCACGGACCCTGCTCGATGCCACCGTAGCCCACCCGCGGCCGGCCAGCGGGCCGTCGCATCGGGATGTCACTGTCGTCATTCCAGTACGCGACAACGTTTCTGGGTTGCATCGGTTGATCGGAACGCTGCGCGGGCTGCGGGTCATCGTGGTCGACGACGGCTCTGTGGTCCCCGTGTCGGAGGACGAGTTCGCCGCTATGCACTGCGACGTCCAAGTGCTGCGGCACACTCACAGCAAAGGACCTGCCGCCGCCCGCAACAGCGGTCTGTCAGCCTGCGACACAGACTTCGTGGCATTCCTCGACTCTGACGTCGTCCCGCGCCGTGGCTGGCTTGAGGCTTTGCTGGGGCACTTTTGCGATCCCACCGTCGCGCTCGTGGCACCCAGGATCGTCGGGCTGTGCACCACAGACAACCTGGTTGCTCGATACGAGGCTGTGCGGTCCTCGCTCGACCTGGGTGTGCGGGAGGCGCCGGTGGTGCCCTACGGAACGGTGTCCTATGTACCCAGCGCTGCGATCATCTGCCGGCGGTCGGCTCTGGTCGCGGTCGGTGGATTCGACGAGACCATGCAGTCCGGTGAGGATGTCGATCTGTGCTGGCGTTTTGTCGAGGCCGGCGCTCGGTTGCGGTACGAGCCCATCGCCCTGGTTGCCCACGATCATCGTACCGATCTTCGAGAGTGGCTCAGCCGCAAAGCCTTCTACGGCACATCGGCGGCTCCGCTGACAGTGCGGCATCCCGGCAAGACGGCGCCGTTGGTGATCTCCGGCTGGAGTCTGGTCGTCTGGTTGTTGCTGGCGATCGGCTCGTGTGTGGGCTACCTGGCGTCGCTGGTCGTTGCCGTCATGACCGGGCGTCGTATCGCCCGTTCTCTCAGCACGGTGGACACGGAGCCCAAGGACGTCGCCGTGGTGACCGCCACCGGACTGTGGTCCGCGGCCCTGCAGTTGTGTTCGGCGATCTGTCGGCACTACTGGCCCATTGCGCTGGTCGCCGCGCTGCTGTTCCGCCGAGCTCGGCAGGCGGTTTTGCTGGCGGCGGTGGTCGACGGGGTGGTTGACTGGGCGACCAGGCGCGGCAATGCCGATGACGACACCAAGCCCGTCGGCTTGCTGACCCACATCCTGCTCAAGCGTCTCGACGACATCGCCTACGGGGCGGGCCTGTGGGCCGGCGTTATCCGCGAGCGCAATCTCGGCGCTCTCAAACCGCAGCTGCGGAGTTAGCGCGGCCTCGGCAATTTTTGCCCCTCACGTCCGCAGTATGTTCTGATCGTCGGCGCCAGCAGCGCCGGATCGGTCTTGAGCCGAACGACTTTCCACCGACCCCTACTGCCACGTGTGTGTCGTGGAGGTCGGGTCGGCCCCCTCGGATCCTTGCGTCGCTGCTCAGATCAGCGACGGGCTGAGGCTTCCGATCGGCACCGCGAGCCGGGTGGTGCGCCACTACCGGTCGGCTTTGACCGAACACCTGCCCCGCCACGCTGAGATCATCCGGGGGTCGGTCGTCGGCGGCTCGGGAGCGGTCAACGGGGGCTACTTCTGCTTGGGGCGGCCCGGTGACTTCGACGGCTTGGGCGGTTGCGGGCCGGAGTTGGCGCGACGTGCTGCCGCACTTCCGAGTGATCGAAACCGCGGCCTCTCTCGTATCGGCTGCGACCGGGTCCGGTCATGCTCCAGCGGAGGTGCCGCACTGCGCTGGCTCGTGAATTAGTCAGTGGCGCTGTAGAAGTCGGCGGACCGTCGTGGTCCGCGCCGCAGCACCTTGCTGGCGATCACCAGTCGTGGGCCGCACGCGACCATCGCGATGATCGGTCCATCCTGGGCGCGCTTGTGCAGAAACTGCCCCAAACAATATTTGACAGATGTCAAATAGCCACTTTATGTGACCGGCGCCAATTCGGGTATCGGAATGGCGGATCGTAAACCGCTAGGCTCGGCGACTGTGCAGCCAGCAAAGGTGTGCCACTCGAGCCGTCGTCTGACGGCCATCGCCGCCGTGATCGTCTTCATGGTGGCGATGGTCCTTGCCGGTTGCGTCCGCGGGGCGAGCCGCACGGTATCGGGTTCGCCAGTGCCGACCGGTGATCCGTCCTTTGTTCACGTCGCGCAGGGAATATTGCGCGGCAATGTGGCGGTTGACCACCGGTTGTTCGCCGGAATTCCTTACGCGGCACCGCCTGTCGGACCGTTGCGATTCGCGCGGGCAGTTCCGGCCCCCGACTGGGCCGGGGTGCGCGACGCCTCCCGGTTCGGTCCCCGATGCATCCAGGACCCGTCGGCAGACCCCGAACGGGGGCGCAACACCTCCGAGGATTGTCTGAGCCTCAACGTGTGGACACCGCCGGTGTCGGGCGAACGCCGGCCGGTGATGGTGTGGATCCACGGTGGCGCCTTCGTCAACGGCAACAGTGGGGTTTACGACGCGCGCTGGCTGGCGGCGCGCGGCGACATCGTCGTCGTGACCATCAACTATCGCCTCGGCACGCTCGGGTTCCTGGCGCACCCCGCGCTCGGACCGGCGGGCGACGTCGGTAACTACGGGATGACCGACCAGCAGGCAGCGCTCCAGTGGGTACACGACAACATCTCCCAATTCGGTGGTGACCCCGACCAGGTGACCATTGCCGGTGAATCCGCCGGCGGCATGTCGGTGTGCGACCATCTCGTGGCTCCCGGCTCTGCGGGACTGTTTCGGGCGGCGATCCTCATGAGCGCGCCGTGCCAGGCGCAGGCGGACTTGGCGACCGCGCAACGCCGCAGTCTCGACTACGCCGCGACCGTCGGTTGCCAGGACCCGGTCACCGCCGCGGCCTGCCTGCGGTCGCTTCCGGTAGATCAGCTGCGAAAACCCGTCTGGTACTACAACATCGGCAGTGACGCACTGACCGGTCCGATCACCGGAACGAAGGTGCTGCCGGTTGCGCCACTGACGGCATTCGCGGCCGGACAAGCCGCCCGGGTGCCGGTGCTGATCGGCACCACCCGCGACGAGTTCACGTTGTTCGTGGCGCTGCGGTACCTGCTGGAGGGGGAGCGCTTTACCCCTGACGAATACCCGAGGCTACTCGCCGAGACATTCGGCGCCGACGCCGACAAGGTCGCCGCGCAGTACCCTGTAAGTCGGTATGGTGGTGTGGCGCAAGCATATTCGGCGTCAGTCACCGACAGCGATTTCGCCTGCGTGGCCGACCGGATGGCCGGCACGCTGCCGGGACCGGTGTACGTCTACGAATTCAACGACCGGGACGCTCCGGCGCCAGAACCCTTGCGAACCTTGCCATTCCCTGTCGGCGCGAGCCATTCGCTGGAGCTGCGGTATCTGTTCGACATCGGTGGTGCGCCGCCCCTGAATCCGGCTCAGCAGAAGCTGTCCGACGCCATGGTCGACGACTGGAGTCGATTCGTCTCCACCGGCAGTCCGGGATGGCCGGCCTCTGTCGGCACGCCCAGCCCGGCGGTCCGGATGTCGTTGCAGTCCGACGGCAGCCACATGGCCGGCGGATTCGCGCAGGAACACCAGTGCCCGTTCTGGGCCGGATTGAGAGGCCGCTGACGATGCCGACACCTGGGTCGGGCGTGGGCGTCAGGCCGGGGTGACCCAGGTGGTGATGTCGGCGTGCACGACTTCGACGCCGTGGCGGTCGGTAACGCTGACGGGTACCACGACGTCGGCGCCTTCGGTGATGTGCGCGAAGTCCGGCGGATCCAGCCGTGCCGTCGCGCGCAACGAGGTGGTGGCCTTGGCGAGGTAGTTCACCGTCATCGCCTTGGGGATCCACCGGTGGCTGGTCGGCACCGTCGCCTCCATCAGCATGCCCATTGCCATCTCGGCGGCATTGCACGCCGCGATGGCATGCACGGTGTGCAGGTGGTTGTAGACGAAGAACCACTTCGGCGCGGTCACCTCGGCCAGGCCGGGCTCCATGCGCACGACGTGCGGCACGATTGAGGCGAAATAGGGGACCCGGGCGGCCGCGGCCAGGGAGAACAGCCTGGTGCCCAGCGGCTTGCCGGCCAATTGCTGCCATGCTCGATAGGTGCTGGTCGGCGTCCCTGATCCGGGGGTCATGGCAACGATCTTACTGGGAAGTAAGATAAGTTGCGGTTGGTGAACGCCGACCCGATGCGCCCAGATTCACGTCAGGGACAAATCCGACGGCTAATCTGTCCCTGAGGTGAATCTCGGCGCGTACGAGTATTCGGCCCATGCTCCCGATGCTGCAGGAAGCCGTTTGACCAGGGATTTGGAGCGGGCTGGGATCTAAGGCATACTGTTCGGGTTGCCCTGCGCCAGGTACTTCCTGGCCGGGCATCCGACCGGCGCCCAAATGGGCGCATCCGGTCCCAGCCTCGATCGTGACGGATTTCCTGAGCGGGCGAGTGTGCACGAGGGCGACACGCCCGACCGCGGGGACCGGTGGACCATAGACAGGTAAACAGCGGCGGCAAATCTCGGCGCGATCCGCGCCGGGGCACCAGGCCCGACGGGTTCGTCCCGGGACGGCCGGCCGATGTACGAAGCAGGAGCGAGGTAGGAGAAGCGTGGCGGGACAGAAGATCCGCATCAGGCTCAAGGCCTACGACCATGAGGCCATTGACGCCTCGGCGCGCAAGATCGTCGAAACGGTCACCCGTACCGGTGCCAGTGTGGTGGGCCCCGTGCCGCTGCCGACCGAGAAGAACGTGTACTGCGTTATCCGGTCCCCGCACAAGTACAAGGACTCGCGGGAGCATTTCGAGATGCGCACGCACAAGCGGCTGATCGACATCCTCGACCCGACGCCCAAGACCGTTGACGCTCTCATGCGCATCGATCTGCCGGCCAGTGTCGACGTCAATATTCAGTAGTTATCCCAGTAGGAGATCCCGAATCAAATGGCTAGAAAAGGCATTTTGGGCACCAAGCTGGGCATGACGCAGGTGTTCGACGAGAACAACAAAGTCGTCCCGGTGACGGTCGTCAAGGCCGGCCCCAACGTGGTGACCCGTATCCGTACCCCCGAGCGCGATGGCTACAGCGCTGTGCAGCTCGCTTACGGCGAGATCAGCCCGCGCAAGGTCAACAAGCCGGTCACCGGTCAGTACGCCGCCGCGGGCGTGAACCCGCGCCGGCACCTGGCCGAGTTGCGGCTCGATGACGAGGCTGCCGCCGCCGAGTACGAGGTGGGTCAGGAACTGACCGCCGAGATCTTCGCCGACGGTGCTTACGTCGACGTGACCGGCACCAGCAAGGGCAAGGGCTTCGCCGGCACCATGAAGCGTCACGGTTTCAGTGGCCAGGGCGCCGCACACGGTGCCCAGGCAGTGCACCGCCGCCCCGGTTCGATCGGTGGCTGCGCCACCCCGGGCCGCGTGTTCAAGGGCACCCGGATGTCGGGCCGTATGGGCAACGATCGGGTGACCACCCAGAATCTCAAGGTGCACAAGGTCGATGCCGAGAACGGCGTGCTGTTGATCAAGGGCGCCATCCCCGGACGTAACGGTGGACTGGTTGTCGTCCGCAGCGCAATCAAGCGAGGCGAGAAGTAATGACACTCAAAGTTGACGTCAAGACTCCGGCAGGTAACACGGACGGCACGGTAGAACTGCCGGCTGCCCTGTTCGATGTCGAGCCCAACATCGCGCTGATGCACCAGGTGGTCACCGCGCAGCTGGCCGCCAAGCGTCAGGGCACGCACGCGACCAAGACTCGCGGTGCGGTCTCCGGTGGTGGAAAGAAGCCGTACCGGCAGAAGGGCACCGGCCGCGCCCGTCAGGGCTCGACCCGCGCGCCGCAGTTCACCGGTGGTGGCGTCGTTCACGGCCCGCAGCCGCGCGACTACAGCCAGCGGACCCCGAAGAAGATGATCGCCGCCGCCCTGCGCGGCGCGCTTTCGGACCGGGCCCGCAACGAGCGCATCCACGCAGTCACCGAGTTGATCGAGGGCCAAACCCCGTCGACTAAGGGTGCCAAGGCATTCCTGAGCACGCTGACGGAGAACAAGAAGGTGCTCGTCGTCATCGGTCGCACCGACGAGGTGGGCGCCAAGAGCGTGCGCAATCTGCCTGGCGTGCATGTGATCTCGCCGGATCAGCTCAACACCTACGACGTGCTCAACGCCGACGACGTGGTGTTTTCGGTCGAGGCGCTGAACGCCTACATCGCCTCGAGCACCAAGGACCAGAAAGAAGAGGTGTCGGCCTGATGGCAACCGTGACCGACCCCCGCGACATCATCCTGGCTCCGGTCATCTCGGAGAAGTCGTACGGGCTGATCGAGGACAATGTGTACACCTTTGTGGTGCACCCGGATTCGAACAAGACACAGATCAAGATCGCTATCGAGAAGATCTTCAACGTCAAGGTCGATTCGGTGAACACCGCCAACCGGCAGGGCAAGCGCAAGCGCACTCGCGCTGGTTTCGGGCAGCGCAAGAGCACCAAGCGCGCCATCGTCACGTTGGCTGCGGGCAGCAAGCCGATCGATCTGTTCGGAGCGCCGGCCTAGAGCCGGGAACTAAGAGGATTTAACTGATATGGGAATTCGCAAGTACAAGCCGACGACTCCGGGTCGTCGCGGTGCCAGCGTCTCCGATTTCGCCGAGATCACTCGTTCGACTCCGGAGAAGTCGCTGGTTCGCCCGCTGAGCGGCACCGGTGGGCGTAATGCCCACGGCCGCATCACCACCCGACACAAGGGTGGCGGCCACAAGCGCGCCTACCGCGTCATCGACTTCCGTCGCCATGACAAGGACGGCGTCAACGCCAAGGTCGCGCACATCGAGTACGACCCGAACCGGACCGCGAACATCGCGCTGCTCCACTTCCTCGACGGCGAGAAGCGCTACATCATCGCGCCGCAGGGCATCAAGCAGGGTGACGTGATCGAGTCGGGCGCCAACGCCGACATCAAGCCGGGTAACAACCTGCCGCTGCGCAACATCCCGGCCGGCACCGTGATCCACGCCGTGGAGCTGCGGCCCGGTGGTGGGGCCAAGCTGGCCCGTTCCGCCGGTGTCAGCATCCAGCTGCTCGGCAAGGAAGGCACTTACGCCTCGCTGCGTATGCCGTCGGGTGAGATCCGTCGTGTCGACGTCCGCTGCCGTGCCACCGTCGGCGAGGTCGGCAACGCCGAACAGGCCAACATCAACTGGGGTAAGGCCGGCCGTATGCGGTGGAAGGGCAAGCGTCCCACCGTCCGTGGCGTCGTGATGAACCCTGTCGACCACCCGCACGGTGGTGGTGAGGGTAAGACCTCCGGTGGCCGTCACCCGGTGAGCCCGTGGGGCAAGCCTGAGGGCCGCACCCGTAAGCCCAAGAAGGCGAGCGACAAGCTCATCGTCCGACGCCGGCGCACCGGCAAGAAGCGCTAGGAGTAAATAGCGATGCCACGCAGCCTGAAGAAGGGTCCGTTCGTCGACGACCATCTGCTCAAGAAGGTCGACGTTCAGAACGAGAAGAACACCAAGCAGGTCATCAAGACCTGGTCGCGTCGGTCCACCATCATCCCGGACTTCATCGGGCACACCTTCGCCGTCCACGACGGTCGCAAGCACGTGCCGGTGTTCGTCACCGAGGCGATGGTCGGACACAAGCTGGGCGAGTTTGCACCGACCCGTACGTTCAAGGGTCACATCAAGGACGACCGGAAAGCGAAGCGGCGGTAGGCCATGACGACTACGACTGAATATCCGTCCGCGACGGCGAAGGCGCGCTTTGTGCGCATCTCGCCGACCAAGGCCCGTCGCGTTATCGACCTGGTCCGCGGCAAGAGCGTCGAGGAAGCCCTCGACATCCTGCGGTGGGCGCCTCAGGCCGCCAGCGAGCCGGTCGCCAAGGTGATCGCGAGCGCTGCCGCCAACGCGCAGAACAACGAGGGGTTGGATCCGACCACGCTGGTTGTCGCCACCGTCTACGCAGACGAGGGCCCGACCGCCAAGCGCATCCGCCCGCGTGCCCAGGGCCGTGCCTTCCGAATTCGCAAGCGCACCAGCCACATCACCGTGATCGTCGAAAGTAGGCCGAGCCGTTCCGAACGGGGTGGCTCCGCGGGCTCTGCACGCAGCCGTCGTGCTCAGGGAAGCAAGGCTTCCGCTGCCGCGAAGGCGGCAGCCTCAGACACGGCCGCGAAGAACACCGCCGAGACGAAGGGAGGCTCGGAGTAGTGGGCCAGAAGATCAACCCCCACGGTTTCCGACTCGGTATCACGACCGACTGGAAGTCCCGGTGGTACGCCGACAAGCAGTACAAGGATTACGTCAAGGAAGACGTCGCGATCCGTCGCCTGCTGGCCACCGGCCTGGAGCGGGCCGGTATCGCCGATGTGGAGATCGAGCGCACCCGGGACCGGGTTCGCGTTGACATCCACACCGCGCGCCCCGGCATCGTCATCGGTCGCCGTGGCACCGAGGCCGACCGGATTCGCGCCGACCTGGAGAAGCTGACCGGCAAGCAGGTGCAGCTCAACATCCTTGAGGTGAAAAACCCTGAGTCGCAGGCTCAGTTGGTCGCCCAGGGCGTTGCCGAGCAGCTGAGCAACCGTGTCGCGTTCCGTCGTGCCATGCGCAAGGCGATCCAGTCGGCGATGCGTCAGCCCAACGTCAAGGGCATCCGGGTGCAGTGCTCGGGCCGCCTCGGCGGTGCTGAGATGAGTCGCTCGGAGTTCTACCGCGAGGGCCGGGTCCCGCTGCACACGCTGCGGGCCGACATCGACTATGGCCTTTACGAGGCCAAGACCACCTTCGGCCGGATCGGCGTGAAGGTGTGGATCTACAAGGGCGACATCGTCGGTGGTAAGCGCGAGCTCACCGCCGCCGCGCCGGCCGGTTCCGACCGCCCGCGTCGTGAGCGTCCGTCGGGTACCCGTCCGCGTCGTAGCGGTTCCTCGGGCACCACGGCGACGAGTACCGAGGCCGGCCGCGCTGCGACCGAAGATGCGCCCGCCGCTACTGAGGCCGCTGCTGTCGAGGCTGCGCCGGCCGCTGAGAGCACGGAGAGCTGAACATGCTGATTCCCCGTAAGGTCAAGCACCGCAAGCAACATCACCCCGAGCAGCGTGGCATCGCCAGCGGCGGCACGTCGGTGAGCTTCGGCGACTATGGCATCCAGGCGCTGGAACACGCCTACATCACCAACCGGCAGATCGAGTCCGCTCGTATCGCCATCAACCGGCACATCAAACGTGGCGGCAAGGTGTGGATCAACATCTTCCCGGACCGCCCGCTGACCAAGAAGCCCGCCGAAACCCGCATGGGTTCCGGTAAGGGTTCGCCGGAGTGGTGGGTCGCCAACGTCAAGCCTGGCCGCGTGCTGTTCGAGATCAGCTATCCCGATGAGAAGATCGCCAAGGAAGCGCTGACCCGTGCAATCCACAAGTTGCCGATCAAGGCACGCATCGTGAGTCGAGAGGAGCAGTTCTGATGGCAGTGGGAACTTCGCCTGGTGAACTGCGCGAACTGACCGACGACGAGTTGAAGGACAAGCTCCGCGAGTCCAAGGAAGAGCTGTTCAACCTGCGCTTCCAGATGGCGACCGGGCAGCTCGCGAACAATCGGCGGCTGCGCGTCGTACGCCAGGAGATTGCACGGCTTTACACCGTGCTGCGTGAACGTGAGTTGGGCCTGGCTTCCGGGCCCAGTGGTGAGGAATCGTAAAGATGGCAGAAACTAAGGGCCCTAAGCACACGCCGGCCACCGAGAAGCCCCGCGGCCGTCGCAAGACCGCCATCGGCTACGTGGTCAGCGACAAGATGCAGAAGACCATCGTGGTCGAGCTGGAAGATCGTAAGAGCCACCCGCTCTACGGCAAGATCATCCGCACCACCAAGAAGGTCAAGGCGCACGACGAGAACGGCGATGCCGGCATCGGCGACCGCGTGTCGCTGATGGAGACTCGGCCGCTGTCGGCCACCAAGCGGTGGCGGCTGGTCGAGGTGCTGGAACGCGCCAAGTAATTTCTCTGCGCGAGCAGACACAAAAAGTGCCCCAAATCCGAAGATTTGGGGCACTTTTTGTGTCTGCTCGCCCTCAAGGTAGTTCACTGCATGTGGATTCCAGATGCTATTCCCGGGCCAGCATTGCGTGCGCTTCAATGTCTTCGTTGACGTAGTGATCGCCCTGCAGCGTGATGGTGACGTGGTCGATGGCGATACCCGTCAGCGTGAATTCCGCCGCGTACTCCTTGCTGACCGGGTCCGCGGTATCGCGTCCGACGGCAAGACCTTCGCCGGCGAGGCTGAATTTTCCGGGCTGCGTACGTAGTGCACCGCTGCCGACCTCGGTGCCGTCGACGGAGAGGTGCAGGGTGCCGTTGGCGACACCGGGCGGATCCTCCGAATCTTTGATGAATTCGGCGACGATCGAATGCTGCCCAGGTGTCAGCGGTTGTTCGCCGGATATCAGGGTCTCGTTGATGCCCAGGAAGTTGTAGGCGTAGTGGGGGCGGCTGTCCTTGAGGAACAGCGAGTAGCCGCCGAACCGGCTGCCCTGGGCGACCAGCACGCCGGAGGCTGGGTCGGCTGCGATGTCGATGTCGGCGCGGACCTTGAACGAACGATTGCGGATGTTCGGCGCCACACCCTCGGGAATGTCGGCGGTCCCCGGGTAGTAGGTGAACTCGGTTCGGTGTGCGCTGGCGCTGGGTCGCTCCAGGGTCAGCCGTTCGCGTGCGGTGCGGTCATCGAGCGGAAATACGTTGTTGCGGCCGGCGATGGCAAACCACATGCCGACCATCTCGGCGACCTTGTCCGGGTGATCTGTGGCGACATCGTGCATTTCGGCCCGGTCGGTCTCGGTGTGGTACAGCTCCCAGGTATCGGTGCCGAATTTTCCGACGCCCGACAGGGCGCCGTGGCGGGCGACGATCTTCCAGCCGTCGTGGTAGAGCGCCCGGGTGCCGAGCATCTCGTAATACTGTGTGGTGCGGGTGCTTTCGGCATCGGATTGGTCGAAGCTGTACCGCATCGACACGCCTTGGATGGGGTACTGGGTGATGCCGTTGATCGCATCCGGTGGGGTGATCTGAGCGCAGTCGTACACGGTGGGCACGATGTCGACCGCATGGTGATACTGGTCGCGGAACTGTCCACCGACCGCGGCTGTCTCGACCGGCCATGACACGATCAACGGGTCCGCGATGCCGCCTTCCAGTGTGTAACGCTTGAACATCTTGTACGGGGTGTTGAACGCCACGGCCCACCCGGTGGGGTAGTGGTTGTAGGTGTCGGGCCCGCCGAGCAGGTCGAGTTTCTCCAGGTTCTCCTTGAGGTCATCCGGCCAGTTGTTGAAGAACTTGTTCTCGTTGACCGAACCGTTGGGGCTGCCTTCGCCGCTGGCACCGTTGTCGGAGACGACGACGATGACGGTGTTGTCCAGCTGGTCCGTCTGTTCCAGGTAGTCGATCAGCCGGCCGAGTTCGTGGTCGGTGTAGCTGGAGAAGCCCGCGTATACCTCGGCCATCCTGGAGAACAGCTTTTTCTCGTCGTCGTTGAGTTCGTCCCATGGCCGCACCAAGTCGATCTCGGCGATCACCTCGGGTGCCGGCCACGGGTTGATCGGGGCCATCTCGGTGTCCGCGGGCACAACACCCAACTGCTTCATCCGTTCGAGGGTCTTCTCGCGGTACACCTCGTAGCCCTCGTCGAACACACCCCGGTACTTGTCGATCCACTCCTTGGGTGAGTGGTGCGGCGCATGGTTGGCGCCGAACGCCAAGTACATGAGCCAGGGCTTGTCGGGATTCACCTGTTGGCCGTCACGGATAAATTCGATCGAGCGGTCCACCAGGTCCTTGGACAGGTGGTAGCCGTCGTCCGGAAGGTAGGGCTGGTCGACAGTGTGGTTGTCGTAGACGAGATCGGGGAACCACTGGTTGCTCTCCCCGCCGAGGAAGCCGTAGTAGCGCTCGAATCCGCGACCTAGCGGCCAGGTGCGCCGCGACGCGCCCATGTTCGACTCGTTCTCTGGGGTGAGGTGCCACTTGCCGACGCAGTAAGTGCTGTATCCGTTGTTTCGCAGCACTTCTGCCACAGTTCCTGATTCGGGCGGGATGACCGCGGACTGACCGGGATATCCGGACGCACCCTCTACGATGCACGCCATTCCGTTCATGTGCGCGTTGCGGCCGGTGAGCAGGGATGAGCGGGTAGGTGAGCACAGCGCCGTGGTGTGCCAGTTGGAGTACCGCAGACCTCGTTCGGCTATCCGGTTCAACGTCGGCATCTCGATCAAGCCTCCGAAGGTGTCCCACGCGCCGATGCCGGTGTCGTCCCACACCACGTACAGCACATTCGGTGCGCCGTCTCGGGCCTGCGGCGGCGCGAACGGGCCCCAATCCTCTTTGGAATCCCGTACGTCCATGTTGATCACGCCGGTGAACTCAGCGACCATGTGGCGCACCTTTCGTTCGGTAATCCGTTGTCGGGTAGTGCGATTGGTGATGCAGCCTAGCTATGTGATCCGGTGCCGGATACCGCTCACCGGACGGTCGTGGGTGGACGCGCACTTCGGCGTCTGAATCGAAACACTAGTTTTGTCGCCCAGCGACTGCATCACCCGAAAAGGATGAGAGCGGTATGTGCTCAATTCGGGCCGGTGCCACAGGCCGTGCGTCGGGCGCACCGGGTGCGATCACGTGCGGGCGATCTGGACCGCTTCGCGACGGTTCGCCACCCCCAACTTGCGGTAGATGGCGCGCTGGTGCGTCTTGATCGTGTTCACCGACACGCCGAGGCGGGCGGCAATGTCGTCCGCGGTCAACGGTGTCCGCAGAAATGCCAACACTTCTCGCTCCCGCACGGTCAGCGATCGTTCGGGTGGTGGTGTCTGGCGGACGGCGGCGCGCTCGCAGAGCGTGACGCACTCGTCGAGGAAGGTGCCGTACGCCGTCTCCGAAGCGTGCGAGGACAACAGCTCGAGGCATGCCGGGTCCGCATGGTCGATGAACGGGTAGCGCACCTGTTCCGGAGCGGCTGCGGTCAGGCACTTTTCGAGGTTGTGGTGCGCCTGCACGCCGCGGCCCGACTCCCAATCCAGCAGCGCGAGAACGAGATGTCCGTAGGATCGGCTGTAGGGCTGTGCCTCGGAGTCGGTTGCCACGCCGGCAAGTCGCCGGGCCAGCGGTGTGTCACCCAACCGGCGGCAGATGCCCGACGCGATCGCAAACATCATCGGCAGGTACTTTCTACCCTCGAGTTGTGTTGTCATCGCCAGGGCCTCGGCACGGGCACCGCGCATCTCGGCCAGCCTGGCACGGCTCGTCAATTTGTAACTGGTCCAAGGCACTCCGTGGCTGTCGGCGTCGGGGATGCGGTCGACCGCATCCCCGGCGATGTCGATCAGCTTGTGATCGCCCAGCGTAGCCACGGTGAGCGCCAACATCATTCGTCCTACATCCGGGTACCCTGACCCGATCGTCTGATCCATCGCCAGGAAGTCGTCGCGTGCCGGCTCCAGATCGCCACGCCAGAAGCGTACGAAGCCTTCGGTGAACTGTTCGATGCCGCCGCCATCGTGGGAGAGCCACAGATGCGGATCGGAATCGGAATCGGAATCGGAATCGGAATCGTGGTGAGTATTCTGTCCGCCGTCATTCAGGAACCGCATCGCACGGTCGAACTCACCGCCTCCGACCATGGCGAATGCGAGGCTGGTGCGGCTGCGTTCGACCAATTCGTGCAGCCCCTGCGCTCGACACTCGTGGATGGCCGATTCGAGCAGTACCGTGCCCTGGGATCCGTGGCGCAGCCGCGAGTGTGCCCAACCGAGAACGAACAGTGCGCAGGCGTACACGGTGGGCGGCGCGATGGTCCGGTCGACGAGCGCAGCCTCGGCCCGCTCGGCCGCGGCCACCATGGTGTCGTGGTCGGCCGATATCAAAACCTGCGATATGTCGGCGATGAATGCCATTCGCCGGGAGGCGGTTTCGTCCAGATTATGGGCGCCGGCCCGGCCGAGCAGCAGTTTGGCGGTAAGGGTGTCACCGGCGAGGTCACGGCAACATGCCCGGATCATCAGCAGCTCGGGCTTCTCGCCGAACGCGCCGGCCACCTCGGTGCAGGCGCGGTCGAGCGTTTCGGTGCGTGATTGCAGCAGAAGTTCGAGCCAGTGGTCCGTGATGATGCCGACGGCGAGTCCGGCAGCTTCCGCGCGGATGGCGTGGTCCACCGCTTGCAACGGGTAGCTCTGCGCCAGCGCATCGGCGGCCAGAGCGTTGAGCCGCAGCCACCGGTCCGGGTCGTTGTTCTGCAGGATTGCCTGGCAATGCCGGGCGAACATCGAGTGCCAGCGGTAGACGGCCCCTTCGCCGGAACCGAACCGTTCGATGAACAGTCCGGATCCGGTGCACTCGCTGATCAAGTCGGCCACGTGCGTCCGCTCGGACAGGACACGAGCGAGGTGGTCATCGAGCCGCGTGGAAACAGTTGTGCTGAGTACGAAGTCGCCGAGTTCGGGCCGCATCCGCCTTAGCACAACGGAGCGAATGTAGTCGGTCATGTCCGATTCCGAGCTGAGCAGTTGCGTTTCGAGCCGACTGACCAGCATCAGGCGTACTGCGGCAGGCCATCCGGCGGTCGTCGTCAAGATGGCCTCGGCTTGATCAGGACTGACGGGCCGATCCAGGTTGGCGGCAGCCTCGATGATGTCGTCGGCGGTCATGGCAAGTTCTTCCCGCCCGATCTGTGCGAGATGTCCGTGCATCATCAACCGGGTCAGCGCGGGATCTAGTGCGCCGGTGGTGATCAGGATCAGACGCAGCCATGGTGGCGCATGCTCGACGAAGTTTGCGAAATCTGCGCCGTCAGCCGCGTACCGGGAGTGCTGGAAATCGTCGATCACCACGGTGATCGGATCGGGGCTCTCCGACGGCGCGATCGCCGCGATCGTCGTCGTTGCCGAGACCGAGTCGAAAGCTGCGGTCAGCCTCCGGTGCATCGCGGCGTCGCCGCGGTCGTGGGCGGCCTCCTGCAATGCCGTGATCACGCCGCGCAGCAGATCACCACTGTCGGCCACCCGATCGGTCAGGGTCAGCCACGAAACCGAACCGGGCACCTCCTCACGGCGGGCAGTGGCCCATTGCGTCACGGACACCGTTTTGCCGAATCCTGAAGGTGCGGTCACCACGGTGGCCCGGTGTGTCGTCACGTGCTTCGTCAGTGTCGCGGCGATGGCCGGGCGGTCCACCATCTCCGGGTTGGGCGCCGGCGGCGTGGCCAGGAACCACGGGACTGGGCCCAGCGTCGGGGTACCGCCGGTGTACTGCATGAACGGGAAGTTTAGTTCGGCCCGCACGAATTTCGGCCAGCTCACCACGGAATTCGGTCACCGCTTCACTATCGTGAGGGGGTGGCTGACGAGCAGGTAACGGTGTACGACGCGGACGGCAACGTCACAGGCACGGCCCTGCGATCGCAGGTGTATGCCGAGGGGCTGTGGCATGGCAGTGCAGGAGTGCTGCTTCGTTCGACCGATGGCGACCGGATCTATGTGCATCGACGGACGACCACCAAGGCGGTGTTTGCCGGGATGCACGATTGCCTCGCTGGCGGGGTCGTGGATCCCGGCGAGACACCGGTACAGACCGCGACCCGTGAACTGGCTGAGGAACTCGGCATCGTCGATGTGCCGTTGACACCGCTGGCATCGACGTCGTGGGACGGGCAATGGGCGGGAAAACCGATGCGCTGCCACCTTTTTGCCTTTGAGGCCCGCTCCGACGGTCCGATCCGCCATCAGCCCGAGGAGATCAGCGCCGGCTGGTGGTGGACAGACGGTGAGCTGGCCACCCATCTAGCAGACCCGGACTGGCCCTTCGTGCCCGACACTCGGGTGCTGATCCCGCAATTGCTGCGGGTCTGACCGGCAAGCCGCTCACGTCAATATCCGTGGGCTACGACTGCGGACGTTTCTTACTGTGCTGCAAACGAACTCGGCTTCTCGCTATGTTCTCCGCAATTGGAGGGTGTCGCGTCGCTGGGCTGGGGTGGCAATCACGAGCGAACCAGCTCGGGTGAGCTATTGTGCACGTCGGCGCCCAACTCTGAAGGCTGACAGCGTGTTGTCCGCCTCATCAGTTTCCCCAGCAACCTTCAGCATGCGGGTGTAATCTCCGGGCGACTGCCCTAAGCGGCGCCTTTCGTCAAACCTGGATCGAGGCTCACCATGGCTACCGAGTTCAACGGCAAGATCGAGCTGGACATCCGGGACTCCGAGCCGGACTGGGGGCCGTATGCGGCGCCGACCGCCGTTGAGAACGCGCCCAACGTGCTGTATCTGGTGTGGGACGACACCGGCATTGCGACCTGGGACTGCTTCGGCGGACTGGTGGACATGCCCGCGATGAGCCGCATCGCCGAACGCGGAGTGCGACTGTCGCAGTTCCACACCACCGCGTTGTGTTCGCCGACCCGGGCCTCGCTGCTCACCGGCCGCAACGCCACGACGGTGGGGATGGCCACCATCGAGGAGTTCACCGACGGATTCCCCAACTGCAACGGGCGGATTCCGTTCGACACCGCGCTGCTGTCGGAGGTACTCACCGAGAACGGCTACAACACCTACTGCGTGGGCAAGTGGCATCTGACGCCGTTGGAGGAGTCAAACCTCGCTGCCACCAAACGGCATTGGCCATGCTCGCGCGGTTTCGAACGGTTCTACGGATTCATGGGCGGCGAGACCGATCAGTGGTACCCGGATCTGGTGTACGACAACCATCCCGTCGATCCGCCGGGCACGCCCGAGGAGGGCTATCACCTGTCGAAGGATCTCGCCGACAAGACCATCGAATTCATCCAGGACGCCAAGGTGATCGCGCCGGACAAGCCGTGGTTCACCTATCTGTGTCCCGGAGCCGGCCACGCCCCGCACCATGTGTTCAAGGAGTGGGCCGACCACTACACGGGCCGATTCGACATGGGCTACGAGCAGTACCGCGAAATCGTGCTGGAGAATCAGAAACGCCTCGGCATCGTGCCGTCCGACACCGAGCTGTCGCCGATCAACCCGTACGCAGATATCAAGGGGCCCAACGGGGAACCGTGGCCGCTCCAGGACACGGTGCGACCGTGGGACACGCTCAGCGACGATGAGAAGCGGCTGTTCAGCCGGATGGCCGAGGTGTTCGCCGGGTTCCTGTCCTACACCGACGCCCAGATCGGGCGCATCCTCGACTATCTCGACGAATCCGGTCAGTTGGACAACACGATCATCGTGGTGATCTCCGACAACGGCGCTAGCGGCGAGGGCGGCCCGAACGGATCGGTCAACGAGACGAAGTTCTTCAACGGCTACATCGACACCGCCGAAGAGGGACTCCGGTTCATCGACCTGCTGGGCTCGCCGGATACCTACAATCACTATCCGATCGGCTGGGCGATGGCGTTCAACACGCCGTACAAGCTGTTCAAGCGGTATGCCTCCCACGAGGGTGGCATCGCTGATACCGCAATCATCTCGTGGCCCAACGGAATTGCCGCGCACGGCGAGGTCCGCGACAACTACGTCAACGTTTGCGACATCACTCCGACGGTGTACGACCTGCTGGAGATCACGCCTCCCGCCACCGTGCGCGGAGTTGCGCAGAAGCCGCTGGACGGGGTGAGTTTCAAAGTGGCGCTGGATAATCCGACTGCGCCGACAGGCAAGGAGACCCAGTTCTACACGATGCTCGGCACCCGTGGCGTCTGGCACAAGGGCTGGTTTGCCAACACCGTGCACGCCGCTACGCCGGCCGGCTGGTCCCATTTCGAGGCCGACCGCTGGGAGCTGTTCCACATCGAATCCGATCGCAGCCAGTGCCACGACCTGGCCGCCGAGCAGCCGGACAAACTCGAAGAACTCAAGGCGCTCTGGTTCAGCGAAGCCGACAAATACAACGGTCTGCCTCTGGCCGATCTCAACATCCTCGAGACCATGACGCGGTGGCGTCCGTATCTGGCGGGCGCCAGGTCCACCTACACCTACTACCCGAGCACCGCCGAGGTCGGTTTGGGCGCGACCGCCGAACTGCGCGGGCAGTCGTTCAAGGTGCTGGTCGAACTCACCATCGACAGTCCCGACGCCCAGGGTGTGCTGTTCAAACAGGGTGGCGCACACGGCGGACACGTCTTGTACGTCGCGGACGGACGGCTGCACTATGTGTACAACTTCCTCGGCGAAATTGAGCAGCAGCTGACCTCGCCGGATCCGATTCCGTTGGGACGACACATCTTCGGTGTGCGGTACCAGCGCACCGGCACGGTCGAGAACAGTCACACGCCGCTGGGCGACACGGCGTTGTTCATCGACGACGTCGCAGTGGCCGAACTGCCGGATATGCGGAGTCACCCCGGCATGTTCGCGCTCGCCGGGGGTGGCATCTGCATCGGACGCAACACAGGCTCGGCGGTATCGAAGAATTATCGTGGGCAGTTCGGCTTCACCGGCGGAACCATCGCCAGGTGCACCGTCGACCTGTCGGGCGAACCGTACGAAGACGTCGAAGCCGCTCTGGCCTTGGCCTTCTGCAAGGATTGATGAAACGGCACACCTACCCTGATCGCATGCACACCGAACTGGTCGAACTGCCCGGGGGAGCGTTCCGCATGGGTTCGACGCGCTTCTATCCGGAAGAGGCGCCGGTGCATACCGCGACGGTCGGGTCGTTTGCGATCGACAAGTATCCCGTCACCAATGCGCAGTTCTCCGAGTTCGTCGCCGCCACCGGATATGTGACCGTCGCCGAACGTTCGCTGGATCCAGCGCTGTATCCCGGTGTGGCCGAACAGGATCTGTTACCTGGGGCGCTGGTGTTCCGGCCCACCACGGGTCCGGTGAACCTGCGGGACTGGCGGCAGTGGTGGGATTGGGCGCCCGGCGCGAACTGGCGATATCCGTTCGGTCCTGACCGCGATGCCGGTCATCCCGACCACCCCGTCGTTCAGGTGGCCTATCCCGACGCCGCGGCCTATGCGACATGGGCCGGGCGGCGGCTGCCCACCGAAGCCGAATGGGAGTACGCCGCGCGCGGGGGAGCCGACACCGTCTACGCGTGGGGCGACGATGTCATGCCCGGCGGGCAGCTGATGGCCAACACCTGGCAGGGGCGGTTCCCGTACCGCAACGACGGCGCCCTGGGCTGGACCGGCACCTCACCGGTGGGTTCCTTCCCCGCCAACGACGTCGGGCTCTACGACATGATCGGCAACGTGTGGGAGTGGACGTCGACGCCGTACTCGGCTCATCACCGGCCCGGCGCGGCCCAATCCGCGTGCTGCCCACCGGCGGGCGCAGATCCCAGCGTCAACCAGACCCTCAAAGGTGGCTCGCATCTGTGCGCCCCCGAGTATTGCCACCGATACCGGCCGGCGGCGCGCTCTCCGCAGTCCCAGGACAGTTCGACCACCCATATCGGGTTCCGTTGCGTCGTATCGCGAGGGTGAATCCTCTGCGAAAAAACGGCCCGGAACTCGCACCCGTTTCACACTCGCGGGACCCGGTGTCGCCTGCGGCGGGGCCTACCTGCGGCGATTTGGTGCATTGCCCGAGCTCACCTACTATGTAGGGGTTGTCTCGGGTAGACCGTGGTTGGTTGCTGTTTCTGATCAACCTCGCGTATCCATAGATGATAAAGACCGCGCGCGTCCAGGTCGGAATCTGGCGTGCATAAAAACCCAGGTCAGGAGATCGAGTGATTCAGCAGGAATCGCGGTTGAAGGTCGCCGACAACACGGGTGCCAAGGAGATCTTGTGCATCCGCGTGCTCGGTGGCTCGTCGCGACGCTACGCCGGCATCGGCGACATCATCGTGGCGACCGTCAAGGACGCCATCCCGGGCGGCAACGTCAAGCGTGGTGACGTCGTGAAGGCCGTCGTCGTGCGCACCGTCAAGGAACGTCGTCGCGCAGACGGCAGCTACATCAAGTTCGATGAGAACGCCGCAGTCATCATCAAGAACGACAACGACCCCCGCGGTACCCGCATCTTCGGGCCGGTCGGTCGCGAACTGCGAGAGAAGAAGTTCATGAAGATCGTCTCGCTGGCACCGGAGGTTTTGTAAATGAAGGTCCACAAGGGCGACACCGTTCTGGTGGTCTCCGGCAAGGACAAGGGCGCCAAGGGCAAGGTCCTGGTCGCCTACCCCGAGCGCAACAAGGTTCTCGTCGAGGGCGTCAACCGGATCAAGAAGCACACTGCGCAGTCGCAGAACGAGCGTGGGGCTTCGACGGGCGGCATCGTGACGCAGGAGGCGCCGATCCACGTGTCCAACGTGATGGTGGTCGACTCCGACGGCAACCCGACCCGCATCGGCTACCGCGTCGATGAGGAGAGCGGCAAGAAGGTTCGTGTCTCCAAGCGCAACGGCAAGGACATCTGACTATGACCACCACTGAAAATGCCGTGAAGACTCCGCCCCGTCTGAAGCAGCGCTACCGCGAGGAAATCCGCGAGTCGCTGCAGCAGCAGTTCGAGTACGGCAACGTCATGCAGATCCCCGGCGTGGTGAAGGTCGTCGTCAACATGGGCGTCGGCGACGCCGCCCGCGATGCCAAGCTGATCAACGGCGCTGTCAACGATCTGGCCCTCATCACCGGTCAGAAGCCCGAGGTCCGCAAGGCCCGCAAGTCCATCGCCCAGTTCAAGCTCCGCGAGGGCATGCCCATCGGCGCCCGCGTCACGCTGCGTGGTGACCGCATGTGGGAGTTCCTGGACCGGCTGATCTCCATCGCGCTGCCCCGTATCCGCGACTTCCGCGGCCTGTCAGCCAAGCAGTTCGACGGCACCGGCAACTACACGTTCGGTCTGAACGAGCAGTCGATGTTCCATGAGATCGACGTGGATTCCATCGACCGGCCCCGCGGCATGGACATCACCGTCGTCACCTCGGCGACCAACGACGACGAAGGCCGTGCGCTGCTGCGGGCGCTGGGCTTCCCCTTCAAGGAGAACTGAGCACATGGCAAAGAAGGCGCTGGTCTACAAGGCCAACAAGAAGCCCAAGTTCGCGGTCCGCGCGTACACCCGCTGCAACAAGTGCGGTCGTCCGCACGCTGTCTACCGCAAGTTCGGGCTGTGCCGCATCTGCCTGCGCGAGATGGCGCACGCGGGCGAGCTGCCCGGCGTGCAGAAGTCCAGCTGGTAACCACGCACTGACGGCAGCACCCCGCGGGAGCCATGCGCTCCCGCGGGGTGCTGATCGCGTTTGGCTGCTGTAGTTGGCTGATTTGGCTCTGAACTGCCGGTTGTCTACACTTGACCGGTTGCCTGTCGCTTTAGTCCAGGCGAGTCGGTATGTGATGCCTGCGGGCGCCACTACTGACGTGCGACCCCTGACCGAACCCGGTCAGGAACGGAAGAAACACTTCGCAGTAGGCCCACCGTGCGATGTGTCAGGCCCGTGGATGTGATCTTCGCGCAAGCGGCTCATCCACCTGGGAACCGACGCGAGCACGTTGTATGGGAACCGCAGCGGGAGAGGTTGATTGACGCTGTCATGACAATGACGGATCCGATCGCAGACTTTCTGACACGTCTGCGCAACGCCAACTCGGCGTACCACGACGAGGTGACCCTGCCCCACTCGAAGATCAAGGCCAACATCGCCGAGATCCTCAAGAAAGAGGGCTACATCACCGATTACCGCACTGAGGACGCCCGCGTCGGCAAGTCCCTGGTGGTGCAGCTCAAGTACGGCCCCAGCCGTGAGCGCAGCATCGCCGGCCTGCGCCGCGTGAGCAAGCCCGGTCTGCGGGTCTACGCAAAATCCACCAATCTGCCGCGTGTTCTGGGCGGCCTGGGCGTGGCGATCATCTCCACGTCCTCGGGCCTGCTCACCGACCGCCAGGCAGCACGACAGGGCGTGGGCGGCGAAGTCCTCGCTTACGTCTGGTAGGGGGAAGCAGAACATGTCCCGTATTGGTAAGCAGCCCGTTTCGGTCCCCACCGGAGTCGACGTCACGATCGACGGGCAGAACGTTGCGGTCAAGGGCCCCAAGGGCACGCTGACCCTGGATGTGGCCGAGCCGATTGCGGTGTCCCGCAACGACGACGGCGCCATCGTGGTAACCCGGCCGGATGATGAGCGGCGCAACCGCAGCCTGCACGGGCTGTCGCGCACCCTGATCGCCAACCTGGTCACCGGTGTGACCGAGGGCTACACCCGCAAGATGGAGATCTTCGGCGTTGGTTACCGCGTGGTGGCCAAGGGCTCGAACCTGGAGTTCGCCCTGGGGTACAGCCACCCGGTGCTGATCGAGGCACCCGAGGGCATCACCTTCGCGGTGGAGACGCCCACGAAGTTCTCGGTGTCGGGTATCGACAAGCAGAAGGTCGGCCAGATCTCGGCGGTCATCCGTCGCCTGCGTCGCCCGGACCCGTACAAGGGCAAGGGCATTCGCTACGAGGGTGAGCAGATCCGCCGCAAGGTCGGAAAGACAGGTAAGTAACCATGGCTCCCAAAACTGTTACCGCAGAAAACGCAAAGCGTAAGCCGGTGGGCCAGAACATCTCTGAGTCCCGTCGTACCTCTCGTCTGCGCCGCCACGCCCGGCTGCGTAAGAAGGTCGCCGGCACCGCCCAGACCCCGCGTCTGGTGGTCAACCGGTCGGCCCGGCACATCCACGTCCAGCTCGTCAACGATCTGGAAGGTGTCACCCTGGCTGCGGCCTCGTCGATCGAGGCTGACGTCCGTGCGATCGAAGGCGACAAGAAGGCGCACAGCGTGCGCGTCGGTCAGCTGATCGCCGAGCGCGCCAAGGCTGCCGGTATCGACACTGTGGTGTTCGATCGCGGCGGCTACACCTACGGCGGCCGGATCGCCGCGCTTGCCGACGCCGCGCGCGAGGGTGGGCTGAAATTCTGATGACTGTTAACGAGAGGACTGCATAATGGCCGAGCAGGCTGGCGCCGCTTCGGCGCAGGACAACCGTGGCGGTCGTGGTGACCGCGACGGCCGGGGCCGCCGCGACGACCGTGGTGGCCGCGGCCGCGGCGACGACCGTGGTGAGAAGAGCAACTACATCGAGCGCGTGGTCACGATCAACCGCGTGTCCAAGGTGGTCAAGGGTGGCCGCCGATTCAGCTTCACCGCTCTGGTGATCGTCGGCGACGGTCACGGCATGGTCGGTGTTGGCTACGGCAAGGCCAAGGAAGTTCCGGCCGCCATCGCCAAGGGTGTCGAGGAAGCGCGCAAGGGCTTCTTCCGGGTTCCGCTGATCGGTGGCACCATCACCCACCCGGTGCAGGGCGAGGCAGCTGCCGGTGTGGTCATGCTGCGTCCGGCCAGCCCCGGTACCGGTGTGATCGCCGGCGGCGCGGCTCGTGCCGTGCTGGAATGCGCTGGGGTGCACGACATCCTGGCCAAGTCGCTGGGTAGCGACAACGCGATCAACGTGGTTCACGCCACGGTTGCCGCGCTGAAGCTGCTGCAGCGTCCGGAAGAGGTGGCGGCCCGTCGCGGTCTGCCCATCGAGGATGTTGCGCCGGCCGGCATGCTGCGGGCCCGACGCGAGAGCGAAGCGCTGGCTGCTGCAGCCGCGCGTGAGGGATCGGCATAACCATGGCAGAGCTCAAGATCACCCAGGTGCGCGGGATCATCGGCGCACGTTGGAAGCAGCGCGAAAGCCTGCGGACGCTGGGACTGAAGAAGATCCGTCAGTCGGTGGTTCGTGAGGACAACGCCCAGACGCGTGGCCTCATCAACGTTGTGCATCACCTCGTCGAGGTGGAGGAAGTCAAATGAGCGTTATCAAGCTTCATGACCTGAGGCCGGCTGCGGGCTCGAAGACCGCCAAGACCCGCGTCGGTCGTGGTGAGGGCTCCAAGGGTAAGACCGCCGGTCGCGGTACCAAGGGCACCAAGGCCCGCAAGAACGTCCCGGTGACGTTCGAGGGTGGCCAGATGCCGATCCACATGCGGTTGCCGAAGCTCAAGGGCTTCAAGAACCGTTTCCGGACCTCCTACGAGGTCGTCAACGTCGGCGACATCAACAAGGCCTTCCCGCAGGGCGGCACCATCGGTGTCGACGAGCTGGTGGCCAAGGGCCTGGTTCGCAAGAACAGCCTGGTCAAGGTTCTCGGCGACGGCAAGCTGACCGCCAAGATCGACGTCACCGCGAACAAGTTCAGTGGCAGTGCCCGTGAGGCCATCACCGCTGCCGGCGGTTCAGTCACCGAGCTGTAATTGGCGGCTCGCCACCGAGCTGTAATTTTCTCTGCGCGAGCAGACACGGAAGTCCCCGCACGCCCGGCGTGTCGGGGACTTTCGTGTCTGCTCGGCAGGGCGGTGATTGAATCTAACCGGAGGTGCTGCCGTGGATGCCGATGTGATCGTGGTGGGTGGGGGACTGGCCGGGCTGGTAGCCACACGTGAATTGACCCGGCGCGGAAAGAAAGTCGCCGTGGTCGATCAAGAAAATGCCGCGAACCTCGGCGGGCAGGCGTTCTGGTCGTTCGGCGGGGTCTTCCTTGTCGACAGCCCCGAGCAGCGTCGCATGAGGATCAAGGACTCGCTCGACTTGGCCTGGAACGATTGGCAGGGCAGTGCCGCCTTCGACCGCATCGACGACGAAGACGCCTGGGCGGCCAAATGGGCCCGGGCTTACGTGGAGTTCGCCGCCGGCGAGAAACGCGCCTACCTCACCGAGCATGGCATCACCTTTGTACCGACCGTGGGCTGGGCCGAACGCGGCGATCTGCGTGCCGACGGCCACGGCAACTCGGTGCCGCGGTTTCACGTCGCCTGGGGGACTGGCACGGGAATCGTTGAGCCATTTGTCAATTCGGCTCTGACGGCTGCGAGCGACGGACTCGTCACCTTCCACCACCGGCACCGGGTCGACGAGTTGGTGTTCACCGACGGCTCTGTCACCGGTGTCCGCGGTGTGGTGCTGGCGCCCGACGATGCCCCGCGCGGCGCACCGTCAAACCGCGATGGCGTGGGCGATTTCGAACTGAGCGCGCAAGCTGTCGTCGTCGCCTCGGGCGGGATCGGCGCCAACCACGACATGGTCCGCCGCTACTGGCCGGCGCGCATGGGCACCCCGCCGCGGTCGATGATCACCGGCGTACCCGCCTACGTCGACGGCCGCATGCTCGATATCGCCGCCGACGCCGGCGTTCGCCTGGTGAACCGAGACCGCATGTGGCACTACACCGAAGGCATCCAGAACTGGAATCCGATCTGGCCCGACCACGCGATCCGGATCCTGCCCGGCCCGTCGTCGATGTGGTTCGACGCCATCGGCCGGCGGCTGCCGGCGCCATACCTGCCCGGCTACGACACCCTGGGCACCTTGCGTCATCTGCGCACCGACCCTGACATCACACGCTACGACCACTCCTGGTTCATCCTGACCCAGAAGATCATCGAGAAGGAGTTCGCGCTGTCGGGTTCGGAACAGAACCCCGACATCACCGGTAAGGATCGATCTGCGATGTTGCGCGAGCGGGTGTTGAGTCGCTCGGCCCCCGGCCCGGTCGAGGCGTTCAAACGCCACGGTGCCGACTTCGTCGTTGCCGACGATCTCGAATCGCTCGTGGCGAAGATGAACGCACTCACCGATGAACCGCTGCTGGACTCGAAAGTCATCCGGGCGCAGATCGAGTCCCGCGACTCGCAATTCGCCAATCCGTTCGCCAAAGATGCTCAGGTGCAAGGCATCCGCAACGCGCGGCGCTATCTCGGTGACCGTCTGGCCCGGGTTGCCACGCCGCACCGCATCCTCGATCCGTCCGCGGGCCCGCTCATCGGTGTCAAACTGCATATCCTGACCCGAAAGACGTTGGGTGGCATTCAGACTGATCTGTCTTCACGCGCGTTCGGCACCGACGGCCTACCTATCCCGGGGCTGTACGCCGCGGGTGAAGCCGCCGGATTCGGTGGCGGCGGCGTCCATGGCTACAACGCGCTGGAAGGCACATTCCTGGGCGGCTGCATCTTCTCCGGACGTGCCGCCGGGCGTGCCGCTGCCGAGGCGCTCTGATTCTCCCGCGAGCAGACGTGAAAACCCTTGAACAGCGGCGTGTCGGGGACTTTCACGTCTGCTCGGCGAATCTAGGTGAGCGCTGGAATGACCTCGGCGGCAAGGCGTTCCATCTGCTCACGATCTGCGGCGACGTCATCGCCGACGGGGTTGAGCACGACCATCTGGGCACCGGCGTCGGCCACTTCCTGCAGTCCGCGCACCACATCGGCGGGGGTGCCCGACACTGGAACCGCCTCGATACCGGGCATCTGGCCGTAGATCCGATGCAGTCCGTCGGTCACGCGGCGGCGGGCGCGGGCGGGATCATCGTCGATCATGAGGTAGACCCGTTTGCCGATGGCGTAGCCGGCCGGATCCTTGCCCTGCTCATCGAGTTCGCGGCGCACCGTCTCGACTGATTCGGCGAACGTCGCGGTGGTCGACGACCCCGCGCCCAGGAACGAGTCTCCATAGCGCACCGCGCGGGCCAGCGCCTTGGGTGCGGTGCCACCGAACCAGATCGGCGGATGCGGGCGCTGCACGGGCTTCGGTTGGATCGGCAGATCGTCGACCTCGCGGAACTTCCCGTGAAACGTGACGCGCGGCTGGTCGGACCAGGCCGCCTTCATCAACTCCAAACCCTCGTTGAAGTAGCCGATGAATGTGGTGCGGTCCACCCCGAACGCGGCGAACGGCCGGAAGCTCCCGCCGTGTCCTACCCCGACATCGAGGCGCCCATGGCTGAGCCGGTCGACAGCCGTGATGGCCGAGGCCAGTTGCAGCGGGTCGTGCAGGGAGGTGACGAGCACCGCGACCCCCAACCGCAGCCGGGTGGTGCAGGCCGCCGCGTACGACAACAGCGGCAGCGGGGCGATCCCCGGCGACTCGCCAATCGTCTGCTCCATGGTCCAGCCGCCTTCGAAACCCAACTCCTCGGCACGTGCCAGGTAAGCCTTCAGGCCTGTGTCGTCGAATCGGCCGGTGCCCAGTTGCGGTATCGAAATCGAGAACCTCACCACACCACGGTACGGACGACACGGCCTCACCACTGGGCGTACGGGTGAACCGGCGCCAGGTCGTGACCCATGGCAGCTCACCCGCTTCCGCGAGCAGACGTGTAGGTGCCGCGACACGCCGGTATTGCGGGACTTTGGTGTCTGTTCGCGTAGAATTGTTGGTGCACAAGAGGATTCGCCGCTTACCTAGGGGCTAATGCGACCAGATGTCGCCGCGAGGTTCCATAGCTTGCCGGCGCAAATCGCATCGCCGGGTGTGTCGCAGTCCGCCCCGGTCCGCTGCTCTCGGGCCTCTGCTGTGGCGTCGGTAGGCTCGGAGCATGTTCGACTTCCTCCCGAGCCTGCCCGGTCCCGACGAATTGCGGGCGTTGGTCCGCAAGGTCGACACTGTCCGGCACAATGGCATTCCCAGTGCATGTGTTCTCGAACTCGATCTGACGTCCGTGCCTGCGGAGACCGCTGGGTTCGATCCTTTGGCGATGATCTCCATCGGAGGACGGCCGCTGGTCCTGCGCCAGGCCGTTGCAGCGATACACCGGGCAGCCGATGACGATCGGGTAGCCGGGCTGATCGCGCGGGTACAGATCCCGGCCGCGGCAGCCGGGCCGGTACAGGAGTTGCGCGACGCGATCGCGGAGTTCGGCGCCGTCAAGCCGACCCTGGCCTGGTCGGAAACCTATCCGGGCACGTTGTCGTACTACCTGGCCTCGGCGTTCCGCGAGGTGTGGATGCAACCGTCGGGCACGGTCGGACTGGTCGGTTTCGCGACCAACGCCATGTTCCTGCGGGATGCTCTGGACAAGGCCGGGATTGAAGCGCAGTTTGTGATGCGTGGCGAATACAAGTCTGCGACAAACATTTTCACGCAGGACCGCTACACCGACGCGCACCGTGAAGCCGACAGCCGGTTGATCGAGAGTCTTCAGACCCAGGTGTGGCAGGCGATCGCGGAATCTCGGCATGTATCGGTCGACACCATCGATGAGCTGGCCGACAAGGCGCCGTTGCTGCGCGACGATGCCGTAGCGGGCGGGCTGATCGACCGGATCGGCTTCCGCGACGAGGCGTATGCGCATATCAGTGAACTCTGCGGTGCCGCAGCGGAATCCGATGGTGACGACAGTGCCCCGCGGCTATACCTGTCGCGGTATGCACGGGCGTCCGCCCCTAAGCCTGCACCCCCGCTGCCCGGGCTCAAGTCGAAGCCGACCGTCGCCGTGGTGACGGTGCACGGTCCTATTGTCAGTGGCAAGGGTGGTCGGCAGGTGCTGCCTTTCGGTAACTCCGGCGCCGGGGGCGACACCATCGCCGCGGCGTTGCGCGAGGCCGCCGCCCGAGACGACGTGGCGGCCATTGTGCTGCGGGTGGACAGCCCCGGCGGCTCGGTGACCGCCTCCGAGACCATCTGGCGCGAGGTGGTCCGGGCCCGCGAGGCCGGCAAGCCCGTCGTCGCGTCGATGGGTTCGGTGGCGGCATCCGGGGGCTACTACGCAGCCATGGCCGCCGACGCGATCATCGCCAATCCAGGTACGATCACCGGCTCGATCGGGGTGCTGACCGGCAAGCTGGTGTCGCGGGAACTCAAGGACAAGCTCGGGGTCGGTTCCGACGCGGTGCGCACCAATGCCAATGCCGACGCCTGGTCCACCAACGCGCCGTTCACCGATGAGCAGCACGCCCAGGTCGAGGCCGAGGCAGACCTGTTCTACGAGGACTTCGTGCAGCGGGTCGCCGACGGCCGTGGCTTGGCGGTGGAGGCCGTCCAGGACGTGGCCCGCGGCCGGGTATGGACCGGGGCCGACGCTCACGAACGTGGGCTCGTCGACGAACTCGGCGGTCTGCGCGCCGCGATTCGCCGGGCCAAGTTGCTGGCCGGCCTCGACGAGGACACCAAGGTCAAGATCGCGCATCTGCCCGGGTCATCGCTGCGGGACCTGTTGTCGCCCAAGCCATCATCGCAACCTGCAGCCGCGTCGCTGCCCGAGGCGCTCGGCTCGCTGGCCGTCGCGTCGGTGACCGGGGTACTGGAGCAGACCCAGCGCTCGCTGACCGGGGCCAACGCGGTGTGGTTGGGGGACTACCGCTTCTGAAGTTGGCTCGTCGGGCTGAGAACTGGTGAGAGTTACCCGTTCTGACGCCGGCGTTAGTTGCGGCTCAGTTGTTCAGGGCGGTGCTCACCGCCAACGGGGCCATAGCGCAATCGTGTGACATAGAGACTGACATCGTTGGGCACCCACCCTGCTGCAACGGCGGGGGAGGGGCCAAGTCCTCGATCGTCACGTCCACAGGGTGAGACCGGAAGAACCGGTAACAGATTGTTGACAACCCTGCGAACAGGTTCCTAGCCTCGGACTGATGCCCAGCCCACGTCCTGTGATCGCGGTGCTGTGTGAGCGCGCGACGGATCGCCCGGCAGGAGTCGCGGATCTCGACGTCGATGCGGACTTTCGGTACTGCGCCGCAGGCGGTTTGGCCGAGGCGCTGCAGGGCGCGCAGGCACTGTTGATGTGGGACTATTTCTCCACCGCGCTGCGCGGTGCATGGTCTGCCGCGGACACCCTGCAGTGGATCCACGTCACCGCCGCCGGCGTCGACACCCTGCTGTTCGACGAGCTGCGGGACTCTGATGTCGTGGTCACCAACGCCCGGGGCGTGTTCGACCGCCCCATGGCTGAATACGTGCTCGGAGCGATCATCGGGTATGCCAAGGGAAGTCAGGTCAGCTTCGATCGGCAACGACGCCATCAGTGGCACCACCGGGAGACCAGGACCATCATGGGCGCGCACGCGCTGGTGGTCGGCACCGGCGGCATCGGCCGGGAGATCGCCCGGCTGTTGCGCGCCGCAGGCCTGGCCGTCCGCGGTGCCGGCCGCGTGGTGCGCGCTGACGATCCCGATTTCGGCCGGGTCGTGGCCACCGCGGACCTGGCTGCCGAGGTCGGCTGGTGCGATCACCTGGTGTTGGCCGCGCCGCTCACCGATGCGACCCGTGGCCTAGTCGGTGCAAATGTGTTGGCGGCCATGAGATCCGACGCGCACTTGGTGAACGTCGCGCGAGGTCCGCTCGTCGACGAGTCAGCACTGGTCACGGCACTGACTACGGGCAGCGTCGGCGGAGCCACGCTGGACGTGTTCGACACCGAGCCCCTGCCCGAGAACCACCCGCTGTGGGACGCACCCGGGGCCGTCATCACCGCCCACATGTCCGGCGACACCATAGGTTGGCGCGACACGGTAGCCGCGCAATTCGCCGATAACCTTCGCCGCTGGCTTTCCGGGCAGCCACTACACAACGTGGTGGACAAGAAGCTGGGCTACGTATCCGGAACCGGCGCAGCGTTATTCCGGTAGCGGTCGAGCTTATGGCAGCCTACGGCATCATCGACGGGCTCGAGGAGATGACGGCCGCGTGCCACGACCTGTGGATGGGCGGAGCCCGTGGCGAAACACTGACTTTCGCGCGCGCCTGAGCTTCGCGTCGGTGATGCTGAGTGGGATGCGGGATTCAGCCCAGTGTGCCGCTGATGTAGACGATCTCGCCCATCGGGTCATGGTCGACCGCATCGGGTACGGGTAGGCGATAGCGAGCGAACAGACCCGAGCGGGCAGTACCGGTCATCTCTCACCCCTTGGCGGCGAGATAGTCTGCGGCAGAATGGCGTTCGCCGTGGTAGATCAGCGACGGCCCCACACTCGATGCCAGAGCCCAGGTGTCGCCGTCAGCCCGTGCCATCAGCGTCTCATTTCCGTTCGGCGGACAGATAGCCCGAATCACCGGCGAGGTCGGCGAGGTCGTCGGGATAGGCGAACCCGTATCCAGCGTAGGCGTCGCGTCCGGTCAGCACAGTCGACTGCCAGCCGTGCCCGTCGAGATAGTCGCCAGCGGTGTGACGGTCACCGGAATAGAACAGGTCCATCAGATCGACATCGGACCCGACCCGCTTCGACCACTCGCTGACCTTCTTCGTCCATTCCTCGGGAAGGGTGTTCATGTCCATGTGTTCGGTGGCCAGCCGACTTCCGGACGCCGACAGTTCGGTGATGTTGTCGAAGAGCCGATCCTGAGCGTCGGGCGGCAGGTAGATGAGCAGCCCCTCGGCGATCCATGCGGTGGGTTGGGTCGGATCGAAACCGGCGGCCCGCAATGCGGCCGGCCAATCGTCGCGAAGATCGATCGCGACCGTTCGGCGGTCAGCGGCAGGTTCGGCACCGAGCCCGGCGAGCGTGCGCGTCTTGAACTCGATCACCTGAGGCTGGTCGATCTCGAACACCACGGTGCCCGTGGGCCAGGGCAACCGGTAGGCCCGGGTGTCCAGACCCGAGGCCAGGATCACGGCCTGGCGAATCCCGGCGTCGGTTGCGCTGGTGAAGAAGTCGTCGAAGAACCGGGTGCGCACGGCGATCTGCTCGCACATCCGCTGCCGGTCCAGCAGCTGATCGCCCTCGACGCAAACCTCGCCGTCGGCCAGCCGGATGCAGTGCTCCAGCCCGACAGCCTTGACCAGCGGGTCGGCGTACGGGTCGTTGATCAGCGGATCGGGCTGCTTGGTGGCCAGGGCGCGGGACGCGGCGACACCCGTCGCCGTCGAGCCGACGCTGGTTGCCAGGTCCCAGGTGTCACCCTCGGTGCGTGCCATCGTTTTGTCCTTACTGTCGTACTGCCACGACTGCCAATGAATCACGTTGTGGTGCGGCGTCGTCGGAATCGGGGAAGATGCGGCCGTATTCGGCGAACACCTCGGGGCGCCGCCGGGCTGTCACAGACCAGCCACTGTCGGTGAGATACTCGACCACCGAATTGCGCTCACCGACGTACCAGAGCTCGGACAGGTCGACGTCGAATCCGTGTTCGCGCCACCGCTCGACCATGGATTGGCTGCGATTGCGCACGGCGGCGGCGATGTCCGGGTGGTACTCGGTAGCCAGCCGGCTACCCGGGGCGCTCAACGCGGTGATGTTGTCGAACAGCCGGTCCTGCGCCTCGGGCGGCAGGTAGACCAGCAGACCCTCGGCACTCCACGCGGTCGGGGCCTCAGCGTCGAACCCGCTTGCGCGTAACGCTGCCGGCCAGTCATCGCGTAGGTCGACAGCCACGGCACGGCGCTCCGCGGTGGGGGTGGCGCCGATCTGAGCCATCGCCGCGGTCTTGGCGCCGATCACTTCCGGCTGATCGATCTCATAGACCACGGTGCCGGCCGGCCAGGGCAGCCGGTAGGCCCGGGCGTCCAGTCCCGAGGCCAGGATGACGGCCTGCCGGATCCCGGCGCCTCCGGCGGTGATGGGATTGCCGCCTCCGGCGGCGGTGATAAAGAAGTCGTCGAAGAACTTCGTCCGCACCGCCATCACCGACGTCATCAGCTCCGCGACCGCGGAGTCTTCACCGTCAAGCGTGATGTCGCCGTCGACGAGCTTGGTGAAGAAGTCCACTCCCACTGCACGCACCAGGGGCGCCGCGTAGGGATCGTCGATCAAGGGATCGGGTTCGGTGCTGGCGATCGCGCGGGCCGCGGCCACCATGGTGGCCGTTGCGCCGACGCTGGAGGCGAGGTCCCAGCTGTCCGTATCGGTACGTGCCATACCCGTCCCTACCGCTGCGCGCTGATGTAGAACACCGATACGGCATGCACCTCGTCCTCGACCGGCGGCAGGCCGGTCTGGATCAGCAGATCGTTGGAGCTGATCCCGGTGACCTCCCAGGAGTGGCCCTCGAGATAGGTGGTCACGTCGGCGCGGTCGCCCAGGAAGATCAGCTCGTTGAGGTCGATGTCCAAGCCGTGTGCACGCCAGCGGTCGGTGAAGTCCCGCATTCGGGCGCGGATCGTCTCTTCGTCATTGGCCTCGGTGGCGGGAACACCCTCGACGCCGAGCCTGCTGCCCGGCGCGCTGAGCGCGGTCACCTGATCGAGCAGGCGGTCCTGGGCGTCGGGCGGCAGGTAGCCCAGCAAACCCTCGGCGATCCATGCCGTCGGCTTGCTGGCGTCGAAACCGGCCTCTGTCAGCGCCGTGGGCCAGTCGAAGCGAAGGTCGATGGCCACCGTGCGCCGATCGGTGGTGGGTGCGGCACCCAGCTCGGCGAGGGTGGTCGATTTGAATTCGATGACCTGGGGCTGGTCGATCTCATAGACCACGGTGCCGTCTGGCCACGGCAGGCGGTAGGCCCGCGAATCCAAGCCCGCGGCCAGGATCACCGCCTGACGGATGCCCGTGCCGGTGGCCGCCAGGAAGAAGTCGTCGAAAAACCGGGTACGGGCGGCCATACCGTTCGAGAACCGGGTCAGCCCGGTCGCGGCCTCCTCGTCGAGGCCGTCGGTGGTGAAATCCTCGTCGACCAGTTTGGTGAAGAAGTCCATCCCGACGGCCCGCACCAGGGGAGCGGCGAACGGATCATCGATCACCGGGTCCGGGGCGTTGGTCGCCATCGCCCTGGCAGCCGCGACCATCGTCGCGGTGGCTCCCACGCTGGACGCCAGGTCCCAGGTGTCGTTGTCCGTACGTGCCATGGACTCCCCTTAAAAGATAGTTAGGTGATGTAACGAGCTGTCGCCGACTGTACGCTTCGAATCTGAATATGGGCTTGGCCTGCGGGTGAAGTTGATCGATGCGGGGCCGCCCTGGTGCAACTGTTACTCTCGTAGACTGTTTGACGCTTGAGTCCGCGGGCTGTACGCCTGCCGGGCCGGCATGTATACGACTTGACCAAGACGCTGGACCCACCAGCCCCATTTGGCACGCCGCGCTGAGAAGTCGGCTGCGCAGGAGGAAGAGTGCTTTCGGCTTTCATCTCATCGCTGCGGACGGCCGACCTCAGACGCAAGATCCTGTTCACGTTGGGCCTGGTGATCCTGTACCGCGTCGGTGCGTCGATCCCGTCCCCCGGGGTGAACTACCCGAACGTGCAGAAATGCATCGAACAGGTCAGTGGTGGCGACTCGGCACAGATTTACTCACTGATCAACCTGTTCTCCGGCGGCGCCCTGCTGCAGTTGACCGTGTTCGCGGTCGGCGTGATGCCCTACATCACGGCCAGCATCATCGTGCAGTTGCTGGTGGTGGTCATCCCGCGCTTCGAGCAGCTGCAGAAGGAAGGTCAGGCCGGTCAGGCCAAGATGACGCAGTACACGCGTTATCTGTCGATCGCGTTGGCCGTCCTGCAGGCCACCAGCATCGTGGCGCTGGCCGCCAACGGTGGGTTGCTGCAGGGTTGCTCGCTGAACATCATCCAGGACAGCTCAATTTTCGGGCTGATCGTCATCGTGCTGGTGATGACCGCCGGTGCCGCCCTGGTCATGTGGATGGGCGAGCTGGTCACCGAGCGCGGTATCGGCAACGGCATGTCCCTGCTGATCTTCGCCGGCATCGCCGCGCGCATTCCGTCCGAGGGCAAGACCATCCTGGACAGCCGCGGCGGCCTGGTCTTCACCGCTGTGTGCGCAGCCACGCTGGCCATCATCATCGGCGTGGTGTTCGTGGAACAGGGTCAGCGCCGCATCCCGGTCCAGTACGCCAAGCGCATGGTCGGCCGCAAGATGTACGGCGGTACGTCCACCTACCTGCCGCTGAAGGTCAACCAGGCCGGCGTCATCCCGGTGATCTTCGCGTCGTCACTGATCTACATACCGCACCTGATCACCCAGCTGATCCGCAGCGGCAACCCCAACGGCGGCAACAGCTGGTGGGACAAGGTTGTCGCCAACTACCTGACAAACCCCGCGGACCCCGTCTACATCGCGATCTACTTCGGCCTGATCATCTTCTTCACGTACTTCTACGTGTCGATCACGTTCAACCCTGACGAGCGCGCCGACGAGATGAAGAAGTTCGGCGGCTTCATCCCCGGTATCCGGCCGGGTAAGCCGACTGCGGACTACCTGCGCTACGTACTGAGCCGGATCACCCTGCCCGGCTCGATCTACCTGGGTGTGATCGCGGTGCTGCCGAACCTGTTCCTGCAGATCGGCAACACCGGGGCGGTGCAAAATCTCCCGTTCGGAGGAACTGCGGTTCTCATCATGATTGGCGTCGGGTTGGATACCGTCAAACAAATCGAGAGCCAACTCATGCAACGCAACTACGAAGGGTTCCTGAAGTGAGAGTCGTTCTACTCGGACCACCCGGAGCGGGCAAAGGAACACAGGCTGAGAAGCTGTCCGAGAAGCTCGGCATCCCGCAAATCTCCACCGGGGACCTCTTCCGCAAGAACATCGGCGACGGCACGCCCCTGGGTATCGAGGCCAAGCGTTACCTCGACGCAGGTGACCTGGTCCCGGCCGATCTGACGAATCGCCTCGTGGAGGACCGGATCGACCAAGAAGACGCGGCAGCCGGATTCATCCTGGACGGCTACCCGCGCTCGGTCGAGCAGGCCCGTGCGCTGCACGACATGCTCGAGGCCCGCAACACCAAGCTGGATGCAGTGCTGGAGTTCGCGGTCTCCGAAGACGAACTGTTCGCTCGGCTCAAGGGTCGTGGTCGTGCCGACGACACCGAAGAGGTCATCCACAACCGGATGAAGGTCTATCGCGATGAAACCGAGCCGCTGCTGAAGTACTACGGCGACGAGGTCAAGACGGTCGCCGCGGCGGGTGGCCTCGATGAGGTGTTCGCCCGCGCTCTGAGCGCCCTCGGTCGGTGATCTCCCTACCAGGCTTGCGCGGCCGTAGGGTGGTCGCGCAGCGCAGCGCCGGAGAGCTCGATGCCATGGCGGTTGCGGGCGCACTGGTCGCGTCGGCGCTGCAGGCGGTGCGTGCCGCGGCGGCGCCTGGTGTGAGCACACTCGAACTCGATCGAATCGCTGAGTCCGTCATCCGCGACGGTGGCGGTACCCCGTCGTTCCTCGGTTACCACGGTTTTCCCGCCAGCATCTGCGCGTCGGTGAACGATCGCGTAGTGCACGGTATTCCGTCGGCCGGTGAGGTGCTGGCCGCCGGTGACCTGGTCTCGATCGACTGCGGCGCGATCGTTGACGGCTGGCATGGCGATTCGGCGGTCACCTTCGGTATCGGCGCACTGATCGACGCCGACGAGGCCCTGTCCGAGGCCACCAAAGCCGCCATGGAAGCCGGGATCGCCGCGATGGTGCCAGGCAACCGGCTCACCGATGTCTCGCATGCCATCGAAGTAGAGACCCATGCCGCGGGAGCCCGCCACGACCGCAAATACGGAATCGTGGCCGGCTATGGCGGACACGGAATTGGCAGGCAGATGCACATGGATCCGTTCCTGCCCAATGAGGGTTCGCCGGGCCGTGGGCCATACCTGGCCCCGGGTTCGGTGCTGGCCATCGAACCGATGCTGACGCTCGGCACCGGCAAGACCGCGGTGTTGGACGACGAATGGACTGTCATCACCACCGACGGGAGCCGTGCCGCGCACTGGGAGCACACCGTTGCGGTCACCGAGGACGGCCCTCGGATCCTCACCCGCTGAGGTTCTCAGCAACCGTGCGACTCGATGTTTCCGAACCGTCGCGCGGGGCGGGTTCGAAGGTCGAATGAACTCGATCGCCGCCAACGTCGTATTACAGGCGGAGGTTGGTTGATGGACGATCCGGAGGCCGCCATGATCCGGGGGCTCTACGACGAGCACGCCGCGGCCTTGTGGCAATACGCGCTGCGCCTCACCGGGGATCAGGCGCGAGCCGAGGATGTGGTGCAGGAGACGTTGCTGCGGGCGTGGCGGCACCCCGATGTCACCGCGAATACCGACCGGTCGGCCAGGGCCTGGCTGTTCACGGTGGCGCGAAACATGATTATCGATGAACGCCGAAGCGCCCGGTTCCGCAACGAGACGGATATGCCGTCCCCGGAACTGGTAGCCGACCACGCCGTCCCCGACCAGGTGGACACCGCATTGGACCGGTTGTTGCTGAGCACCGCGCTCAGCCAGCTATCCGAAGAGCACCGGGCTGTGGTCCGCCGGGCCTACTACCAGGGCTGGACCACTCTGCAGATCGCGGCCGACCTGCAGATTCCCGAAGGCACCGTGAAGTCGCGACTGCACTACGCCGTCCGCGCACTACGACTCAATCTGCAAGAGATGGGGGTGACACGATGACACGATTCGGTGTAGCCCGCATTGAGCCGGTCGATGGCGACCGCTACCTGACCTGGGATGCGGCCTATGTGCTGGGCTCATTGACGGGCACCGAGCGTCGCGAATACGAAGTCCACCTGGGGGGCTGCGGGCGATGCCGCGCGGCTGTCGCCGAGTTGAGCGGCATGCCGGCCTTGCTCGCTCTGCTCGACCTCAACGACGTGCGCGCGCTCGACGAGGAGCTGCCCGGTCCGCCGCTGCGGCCGGAAGTGTTGGATTCGGTGCTGGCCAAAGTCAGCTGGCGGCGGCGTCGATACCGATGGGTGACCTCGTCCGCCGTCGGGTTGGCGGCCGTCCTGCTGGCCGTCGGGCTTGTCGTTGCGATCCGCCCGGAGATATTCGGTCTGCACACCGGTTCACAACATCAGCAGGCCGCACGAATGCTCGAGATGTCCAAGGTGTCCGATACCCCGATCAACGCCAGTGTTGCGCTGAGCAGCTACGCGTGGGGTACGCGGATCAACATGGCGTGCACGTACGGAGACTGGGGCAAGAAAGATTCTCCGCCGCGGAATCTGGGCATGGTGGTGGTCGGCCGCGACGGTAGCCGGACCGAGGTGGCAACGTGGCTCGGACTGTCCGGCGCAACGGCGCTACCCAGTGGGAACACGACGTTGCCGATCAACGAAATCGCTGCGGTGCAAATGGTTTCGGCGCCCGACGGAAAAATCCTACTTGAGAGAAACCTGTAAATCCGACTGCCGGTGAATTGCGCCCTCACCGCCGTCGACACCGCGTGCAGCGGTGATGCGGTATGAAGAAGCGTGCCCTCATCACCCGACAAGCGCGATCCCATCGCGCTGGCCCGTGTCAACTGGGAGAGCGCGGGCTGGGGTGACGTGGCCGATGGCATGGTTGCGGTGACATCGGTGATGCGGGCGCATCAGATTCTGCTGGCCCGCGTCGAGACCGCATTGCGGCCCTACGGCCTGAGCTTCTCGCGCTTCGAGTTGCTGCGGCTGCTGGCGTTCAGCAGGGCCGGGGCATTGCCCATCACCAAGGCCTCGGACCGGCTGCAGGTCCACGTCACCAGCGTCACGCATGCCATCCGCCGGCTGGAGGCCAGCGGGCTGGTCGAGCGTATTCCACATCCGACCGACGGCCGCACGACCCTGGTGCAGATCACGGAGCTGGGACGGGCCACGGTCGAGGACGCCACCGTCACCCTCAACGAGCAGGTGTTCGGCGACGTCGGGATGTCCCCGGAGCAATCCCGCGCGTTGGTCGCGTCGATCGAGACGCTCCGTCGCAACTCCGGCGATTTCTGACCCGCGTCACGCGGCGATCTCGAGGCTCAGGAACTCGGGGGCCTTGATCACGCGGCGCAGCATGAATCGGATGAATACCGGCATGTCTGCGGCGGTCTCGTCCTGATAGACCCGTGGCGCCGTCAGTCGGTAACGGTGTCGTCGGGTTTCCAACTCGCACCCTCCCGCGGCCAGGACATTGCGGACCCAGTCGGCCTGCCGTCCGTAGGTCAGTGCGATGACGTAGCCGTTCGGGCGCTTGAACGCCCACAGCGGGGTGCGGAAGACCCGTCCCGACTTGCGTCCGCGGTGGATGACGACGGCCCAGCCGGGGGCCCATGGGGCGATGAACCGGGTGAGCCGGTTGAGACCGATCTTGTTGGCGCGGGCAACCCATCGTGGAGCCGGCATCGGGAACTCCTCACCTGTGGAATTAACTCCTCGAAGAGTAGCTCCACTGTAATCGGTAAGTCAACGACTGTAGAATTTCTGGACTATGCCTCCGCTGGGACGACGACCAGGACAGTCCGGCAGCCGTGACGTGCTGTTGGCAACCGCCAGGCGGCTGTTCGCCGAAAAAGGGTACGACGGGGCCTCGGTACGCGATATCGCGTCGGCGGCCGGCGTCGATCCGGCGATGATCCGGCATTACTTCGGCGGCAAGGCCAACCTCTTCCGAGCCACAGTGGGGTGGCCTTTCGAGCCTGAACAGCTCCGTGAACGGATCGTCGACGGCGATCCCATCGATCTTGCGGAGGGGTTGACCAGGGTGTTCTTCGATGCGTGGGAACACCCCGACACCCGTGCGCCGCTTCTGGCAATCTTGCGCGGAGCAGCCACCCATGAAGACTCCGCGGCGTTGGTACGCCAGTTCATCGAGCGCCGGCTCTACCCGCAGATCGCGGGCGAGTTGAGCGGCCCCGGTGCCCAGTTGAGCGTGGATTTGGCGATGGCCCAGTTGCTGGGCATCGCCTACCTGCGTCACGTGCTACGGATCGAACCGCTCGCGTCGGAGTCCGTCGAGCAACTGGTCGCCCGGGCGATCCCCGTGGTACGGCTGCACCTATTCGATGATCACAGGTAGCGGGATCGTCGCGGTGACCGCGGTCCCAGCCCCCGGGCGGGATCGGATGTTGAGCCTGCCGCCGACGATCTCGGCTCGTTCGGCCATCGACAGCAGCCCGTAGCCGCCCATCTCGTCACTGCCCAGTGGATGCTCCAAGGTGTCGAAACCCTTTCCGTCGTCCACGATTTCGAGCCGGGCCATGTTGCGATCGACAGCGAAGGTGAGCCGCGCCCGGCTCGCGTCGGCGTGCTTGACGACGTTTTGCAGACATTCCTGAGCAATGCGGTACAGCGCCAACTCGATGTGATCGGGCACCCGGGTCTCGGCGAGTTCGACGTCCAGGTCGATCCCGGGGATGGAGCGCGCCAGGCTGGCAAGACCGCCGGCGAGGCCTAGATCGTCCAGTACCGGTGGCCGCAGTCCGCTGATCGCGGCGCGGGCCTCCTGCAGGGTCAGATCCGCCAGTTCTCGTGCCTTGTCGAGCTGTTCGGCCAGCGCCTGGGGATCATCGACGGCGCGGGCGGCGGCATCGAGCCGGTAAGACAGCGTCACCAGCCGTTGCGAGATGCCGTCGTGGATGTCGCCGGCCAACCGGCGCCGCTCGATCTCCTGCGCCTCGATGACCTGTTCGACGAAATTCTCGTGGGCGCGCTCGCGGGCCACCAGCTGCCGGTGCAGGCGGGCCTGGTGCAGCGCACCGGCGATGAGCCGGCCGATCACGACCAGCAACTCGACGTCGCGCGCTCCGAACTCGCGGCGGTTGACGGTGTGCACGTTGAGCACACCCACCAGTCCACCTGGGTCGGTCTGCATCGGCACCGACACCATCGACGCGAAGTCGCGCCCGCGCAGCGATTCGAAAGGCATGTAGCGGGGGTCGGCTTCCTTGTCGTGGCTGATCACCACCGGTTCGCGGTGACTGGCCACCCAACCTGAGATGCCCTGGCCCAGCGGCAATCGGATCTTGCCGACCTCGGCGTCGAACGGCGGGGTCGCGCCGGCCAGCGTCAGCGCACGGTCGGAGTCGTCGAGCACGTGCACGAAGCACACGTCGGTCGCGGTGGCCGCAGTGATCATCCGGGCGGCCGCGGCGGCGAGGTGTTCCACTCCGGGGCCGCTCGCGGTGGCCTGGATGAGCTCCCGTAACAACGCCAGCTCGCGGTCGGCGGTGAGTATCATCGGGCCGAATTCACTGGTCAACGGTAGATGCCTTCGCGCAGGGCGGTGGCGACGGCGCCGGCGCGGTCGGTGACGCCGAGCTTGCGGTAGACCGACCGTAGATGGGTCTTGACGGTCTCCTCGCCGATCACCAACTTGCTGGCGATCCCGCGATTGGACAGCCCGGCGACCACGAACGACAGGATCTCGCTCTCCCGCTGGGTCAGGCCCTGCCGCACACCGGGCCAGAACTCGTCGCGCTGCAGCCGCGCGGCGGTGTCGGCCGCGCGGGCCGCCATGCCGGGATCGATCGCCGTCGCGCCGCCGTAGGCGAATTCGATCTGACGCACCAGCTCGTCGCTGCTGACGCTCTTGAGCAGGTAGCCCGATGCGCCGACCCGCAGCGCCTCGAACAGGTACTGCTCGTCGTCGTAGACCGACAACATCACGACCTTGCGGTCTGGATTACGTTCACGCAGGTCACGGCACAGATCAAGGCCGCTGGAACCCTGCATGCGGACATCGCACAGCACGATGTCGGGGTTGAGCTCATCGACAACGGTGAGTGCTCGCTCAGCGCCGACTGCGTGGCCGATCACCAGAACCCGGTCTTTGAATGCGGCAAGCATGGCCTTGAGACCCTCGATGACCATTTCGTGGTCATCGACCAGCACAAGGCGCACTGGGCTGGAGGCCGCCATGGCATCAGCCTATGTGTGGCAGCGCATGTGAGGAGAAGATCCGGCTTCGCTGCGACCGAGTGAAAGTTCGCGTCCCCAATCACCCGTACGGGGGAGGCGGACTCCATGTGATGTGGACCACTCTCATGAGGTGTCGTCACAGCAGAAAATATGGCGTGCCGGGCGGTTCTGGTGGGACTGTCCTGAGCCGGCAGATGCAGGAGCGTTCCCGCTACGTGCGGTGATCTTCGACCTCGACGCGCTGTCCGACTTGGACATCGACGGACATCGGGTCGTCTTCAACGCGGCATTCGCCGCACACGGCCTGTCGCTCGAATGGGGCGTGGAGCGCTACCGGCAGCTGCTGGCATTGCACGACGAACATCAGCGCGTCGCCGCCGAACTCCGTAAGCGCTGCGTGGGGCCGGAATGCGACGTGCTCACCGAACTGCTCGCCGACGAGATCTGTGCCACCAAAGACATGATGTTCGACAAGATGATCCTCGACGCGGGATTGGCCCCGCGGCCCGGTCTGGTCGACCTCGTGATGGACGCCTTCGCCGCCGAGGTCCCGGTCGGTGTGGTGTCCAGCGGCCGGCGCCGATGGGTGGAGCCGTTGGTGCGGCAGCTGGTGGGCGAGGGTCTGGTGGAAACCGTTGTCACCGGTGACGACGTGACTTCGTCGACGTGCAGTGCTGCCCATCGGCAAGCGCTCGCCGAGCTCGGGGTGTCGGCGCACGATGCGTTGGCGGTCGCCGGGTCGACCACGGGATTGCGGGCGGCGAATGCGGCGGGGCTGGCCACCGTGCTGGTCAGTGCCGAACCCGGCGTTGCCCAACCTGCTGTCGCGGTACGCCCGGATTACGCCGGCATGGGGGATGCGTTGCGGTTGGCGACTTGCCAGCGGCTACACGCCGCATGGTGGGCGCAGCACAGCCCCTCAGCCGCGTAGCGTCTCGATCACCGCGCTGAAGTCTTTACCGGCATTGGAGACGTCGGATGCAATGAATTCGGCGTAGATCTCGGCCGCATGGGTGCCCAGCGGCGCCGACGAGCCCGTCGACTCCACAGCCGCCATGGCCAGGCCGAGGTCCTTGTTCATCAACGCGGTGGAGAAGCCCGGCTTGAAATCGCTGTTGGCAGGGGAAGTCGGAACAGGCCCCGGCACTGGACAATTGGTGTGTACTGCCCAGCAGTTGCCGGTCGCGCCGGTGATCACGTCGAACAGCGACTGCTTGTCCAGTCCCAGCTTCTCGGCCAGCACGAACGCCTCACCGACGGCGATCTGCTGCACCGCGAGCACCATGTTGTTGCACACCTTGGCGGCCTGGCCGGCTCCCGCGGCTCCGCAATGAATGATCTTGCCCGCCATGGGTCCCAGGATGGTGCGGCCCCGTTCGACAGCCTTGTCCTCGCCGCCGACCATGAACGCCAGCGTCCCCGCCACGGCGCCCTTGACGCCACCGGAGACCGGGGCGTCCAGCTGGTCGAAACCGTGCTCGCCTGCCAGCTTGTGCACCTCACGGGCGTCGTCGACGGAGATGGTGGAGCTGTCGATGAACAGCGCGCCGGCGGTCGCGGCGGGCAGCATCTCCGCATAGCAGCTCTTCACCAGTGCGCCGTCGGGCAACATGGTGATCACCACGTCCGCCCCCGCCACGGCCTCGGCTTCACTGCCGAACATGCTGACGCCATTGGCCTTTGCGGCCTCCTGGGCCGCAGGGACGGGATCGAACCCGCGCACGGTGTGCCCTGCGGCAACCAAGTTTGTGGACATCGGGCCGCCCATGTGGCCGAGGCCGAGGAAAGCGATTGTGCTCACGTGCAACTCCTATCCCGCCGCGCGGGCGCGGCCAGCATCTGCTGAATTGCGGGCTCTGCCCGCGGCCGCTCGCCCGATCACCACGCGCATGATTTCGTTGGTTCCCTCAAGGATGCGATGCACCCGCAGATCGCGGACGATTTTCTCCAACCCGTACTCGCGCAGATAGCCGTAGCCGCCGTGGAGTTGCAGGGCCTGATCGGCCACCTCGAAGCAGGTGTCGGTGACGTAGCGCTTGGCCATCGCGCACAGTGCCACCTTGTCAGGGTGGTTGCTGTCCAGTGCCGAGGCCGCCCGCCACAGCATGTTTCGTGATGTCTCCAGCCCGGTTGCCATGTCTGCCAGCGTGAATCGGATGGTCGGCTCGTCGAGCAGGGCGCCGCCGAACGCCTGGCGGCCGGCCACATAATCCAACGCCTTGTCGTACGCGGCCTGAGCCCCGCCGAGCGAGCAGGCGGCGATGTTGATCCGGCCCCCGTTGAGACCGTTCATGGCGATGCCGAACCCGGTGCCCTCGGCGCCGCCGAGCAGCGCATCGGCAGAAACCCGCACGCCGTCGAAGATCACTTGCGCGGTGGGCTGGGCATTCCAGCCCATCTTCTGCTCTTGTGCCCCGAAACTCAGCCCCGGCGTGCCCTTTTCGACCACGAAGGCGGAGATGCCCTTCGGACCCGGTGAACCGGTGCGGGCCATCACCACGTAGACATCCGAGCTGCCCGCCCCGGAGATGAACTGCTTGTCGCCGTCGAGCACGTAGTCAGAACCGTCGCGCACGGCCCTTGTCCGCAGGGCCGCGGCGTCCGATCCTGCGCCCGGTTCGGTCAGGCAGTAGCTGGCGATGGCATCCATCGACGCCAGCCGCGGTCCCCAGGTCTTGCGCTGCTCTTCGGTGCCGAAGCTGTCCACCATCCACGCGCACATGTTGTGGATGGACAGAAATGCCGCGATGGCCGGGTCGGCGGCGGCGAGTTGCTCGAAGATGCGCACGGCATCCAGCCGTCGCAAGCCGCTGCCGCCGGCGTCCTCATGACAGTAGATCGCTGCCATGCCCAGTTCGGCCGCCTCGCGCAGGACGTCGGTGGGGAAGTGGTGTTTCTCGTCCCACTCCAAGGCGTATGGCGCGATGCGTCTTTCGGCGAACGCGGCCGCTGTCTCGGCGATCACGCGTTCGTCGTCATCCAGCTCGTAGAGATGCACGGTGGGTACTACTTCATGGTCGGGATGACGAATTCGGCGCCATCCTTGATGCCCGACGGCCACCGCTCGGTCACGGTCTTGACCTTGGTGTAGAACTGCACCGACGCGGGGCCGTGCTGGTTGAGATCACCGAAGCCGGATCGCTTCCAGCCGCCGAACGTGTGGTACGCCACTGGAACCGGGATCGGTACGTTCACACCGACCATGCCGACCTGGACCCGTGACACGAAATCGCGGGCAGCATCGCCGTCGCGGGTGAAAATCGCCACGCCGTTGCCGTATTCGTGCTCGGTCGGCAGCCGCAAGGCTTCCTCGTAATCGTGGGCCCGCACAATGCAGAGCACCGGCCCGAAGATCTCATCGGTGTAGATCGACATGTCGGGAGTGACGTGGTCGAACAGGGAGGGACCGATGAAGTAGCCGCCCTGAAGGCTCACGTCACCGAAAGTCAGCTCGTCACTGGCCCGCTCGCGGCCGTCGACCACCAGCTCGGCGCCGGCTTCCACGCCCTGGCCGATGTAGTCCCTGACCCTGGCCAGGGCCGCCTCGGTCACCAGTGGTCCATAGTCGGCCTTGGGATCGAGGCTGTGGCCCACCCGCAGCTGATTGACCCGCTCGACGAGGCGGTTACGAAGCCGTCGCGCTGTTTCTTCGCCCACGGGGACGGCGACACTGATGGCCATGCACCGCTCGCCGGCACTGCCGTAGCCGGCCCCGATCAGCGCGTCGACGGCCTGATCCAGGTCGGCGTCGGGCATGACGATCATGTGGTTTTTGGCACCGCCGAAGCACTGCGCGCGCTTGGCGTGCGCGGCCGCGGTGGAGTAGATGTATTGCGCGATGTCGGAGCTGCCGACGAAGCCGACAGCCTTGACATCCGGATGTTCGAGGATCGCGTCGACCGCTTCCTTGTCGCCCTGGACCACCTGGAACACACCCGCCGGCAGTCCAGCCTCGAGAAACAGCTCGGCCAGGCGCAGGGGCACCGAGGGATCGCGCTCAGAAGGCTTGAGAATGAACGCATTTCCGCATGCCAGGGCGGGGCCGGCCTTCCACAGTGGGATCATCGCGGGGAAGTTGAACGGGGTGATCCCGGCGACCACGCCCAGCGGTTGGCGGATCGAGTACACGTCGATGCCGGTACCCGCGCTCTCGGTGAACTCACCTTTGAGCAGATGCGGGATACCGACCGAGAACTCGATCACTTCGATACCGCGCTGGATGTCGCCGAGCGAGTCGGCCACGGTCTTGCCGTGCTCGAGGGACAGCAGCTCGGCCAGCTCGTCGGCGTTCTGGTTGACCAGGTCGATGAACCTCATGAAGATTCGGGCGCGGCGCTGCGGGTTGAAGGCGGCCCAAACCTTCTGGGCCTCGACAGCGACGGCGACTGCGGCGTCCACGTCAGCGGCCGAAGCCATCAGGACCTGAGCCTGGACCTCGCCGGTGCTGGGATTGAACACATCGGCAGTGCGGGTCGATCCGGCGGTGGTCCGCTCGCCGTTGATGAAGTGGGGAATCTGTGTGGTCATGACGTCCGTCCAGGATTTATGCGCAACAGTGGCAACTAGGGGCTCACTCAGGATACTTGCATATCCTAGTAATTGGCTGTGTCGTTTGGCAAGGGGTCGGTACCGCAAGGGTTCCGATCGCGCGCGAGCAGACGCGAAGGTCCGTTTTCCCCGGCGTGTCGGGGACTTTCACGTCTCAGTGTCATTGTGAGGGTGCTGTGTTGCGGTGTGTCGAGGTGACAGACCCCGCGTGCGGTGGTTGGTTCCGGATCATCTGGTGTCTGGCTCATTTCGCGTCTGCCGCCCCTTTTTTGGGGGGTTGGCGTTGAGCAGTAGTGCCGGCACCAGATGAGAAGGACCGGACGGCGCGACTTGATAGGAGCGTGGCATCGCCCCGACTGAGAAGTGTCCGCCGCCCGGCCCAACCTCAATACACCCCCTCTTCATGACTGAAGGAGGCAACCACCATGGTTGTTGTTGGAGCCGATGTACACAAGCGCAGCCACACCTTTGTCGCGGTCAACGAGGTTGGACGCAAGCTCGGCGAGAAGACCGTCAAGGCCACCACCGCCGGGCACCACACGGCCATCACGTGGGCGCGCGAGCAGTTCGGCACCGAGCTGATCTGGGGCATCGAGGACTGCCGCAACATGTCCGCGCGCCTGGAACGTGACCTGCTGGGCGCCGGGCAAAAAGTGGTCCGGGTGCCCACCAAGCTGATGGCCCAGACCCGCAAGTCCGCGCGGGTGAGGGGCAAGTCCGATCCGATCGATGCGCTCGCGGTGGCCCGGGCGGTGCTGCGGGAACCCGACCTGCCGGTGGCGTCTCATGACGAGACGTCGCGGGAGTTCAAACTGTTGACCGATCGCCGTGATGTCCTTGTAGCACAACGTACCTCGGCGATCAACCGGTTGCTCTGGCATGCCCATGACCTCGATCCCGAGCGGGCCGCCGCGGTGGGCTCACTCAGTGCCGTCAAGCAGCAGCAGACGCTCATGGCCTGGCTGACGGAGCTGCCGGGTCTGGTCGCCGAAATTGCCCGCGCAGAGCTGACCGACATCATCCGACTCACCAGCGAGATCAACGCCTTAGCCAAGCGTTTGGCGGCCAGCGCGCACCGGTCCGCCCCGGCGCTGCTGGAGATCCCCGGCTGCGCGGAGCTGACTGCGGCCAAGATCGTCGGCGAAGCCGCCGGCGTCACCCGGTTCACCAGTGAGGCGGCGTTCGCCTGTCACGCCGGAGTCGCGCCCATCCCGGCGTGGTCGGGGGCCAGCGCCGGGCAGATGCGGCTCAGCCGCGCCGGTAACCGTCAACTCAACACTGCCCTCCACCGCATCGCCGTCACCCAGATCCGCATGACCGGCAGCGCCGGGCAGATCTACTACCACAAGCTGGTCGATGCCGGGAAAACCAAAGCCGCCGCCCGGCGCTGCGTCAAACGCCGCATCGCCCGCCGCGTCTACCAAGCCCTCCGCCGCGACGCCGGCCACCCCGACCACCAAACCCCCAGTCAGCCGCCACAATCAGCAGCGGCTTGACATAGGAGCTATTGCTCGCGTCGCTCTGCCTGTCGACTGGGTCGTGCCACGGGGGACGAGCTAAGACTCGGCGCGTAACTCCTCGACGAAGGCGCGCGTCTGCTCCCAGGTCGGCAGCAGACCCGCTGCACGCACCTCATCGAGAGTGGGTGCAGCGGCATCGCGTTCGGAGATCACGAGCTCATGACCGTCAGGCCACTCGATGCCGAGGTCGGTGGCCAGGATGGTGTGCTCGCGTTCCGGGACGTAGGGCGCCGAACACAAATACATCACCGTCGAATCGTCTTCCAGCGCAAGGAAAGCGTGGCCCAGGCCCTCGGACAGGTAGACCGAGCGGCGGTCGCGGTCGTCGAGCAGCACCGAATCCCACTGGCCGTACGTCGGCGAACCGACCCGGATGTCGACCACGACGTCGAACACCGCACCCCGCACGCACGTCACGTACTTGGCCTGGCTCGGGGGGAGTTCGGCGAAGTGCACGCCGCGCAGCACTCCGGCCGCCGACACCGAGCAGTTTGCCTGTCTCAGATCGAATTCGTGCCCGGTGAAGCCGCTGAAGCCCGAGGCGGTGAACCATTCGAAGAATATTCCGCGGGAATCACTGTGCAGTCTGGGCGTGAGTTCCCATGCCCCAGGAACCTTGAGCTCCCGTGCGGTCACTGTCCGCGCTCCTGGTAGTCGGTCTCGACCTTCTCTTTCAGCGGACCCCACCACGATTCGTTGGCGCGGTACCACTCGATAGTGCTACGCAGGCCGTCCTCGAAGTCGGTGTGCACCGGCTTCCACCCCAGCTCGTCGGTGAGGGTCGACGGGTCGATGGCGTACCGCAGATCGTGTCCCGCACGGTCGGTGACATGGTCGAAATCGTTGGGGTCGCGGTCCATCAACCGCAATAGGGTGCGCATGACAGTCAGGTTGTTCTGCTCGCACTGCGCGCCGATCAGGTAGGTCTGCCCGGCTCGGCCGTCGGCCAAGATCCTGCGCACCGCGGCATTGTGATCGGCGACGTGGATCCAGTCGCGGACATTGGCGCCGGCGCCGTACAACTTGGGCCGGCGGCCGGTGAGCACGTTGGTGATCTGACGCGGAATGAACTTCTCCACGTGCTGGTACGGGCCGTAGTTGTTGGAGCAGTTCGACAGCGTCGCGCGTATGCCGTAGGACCGTACCCACGCTCGCACCAGCAGATCGGCGGCAGCCTTGGTCGACGAATACGGGCTCGACGGGTTGTACGGCGTGGTCTCGGTGAACCGCGCCGGATCGTCGAGAGGCAGGTCGCCGTACACCTCGTCGGTGGAGATGTGGTGCAGCCGCACCCCGTGCCGGCGCACCGCCTCCAGCACCGTGAAGGTGCCGACGACGTTCGACTGCACGAACGGTGCCGGATCCGCCAGGGCGTTGTCCACATGGGTTTCGGCGGCGAAGTGCACGACGGCGTCGGCCTCGGCGGTCAGGCTCGACACCAGAGCCGCGTCGCACACGTCGCCCTCGACCAAGCGGATCTCGTCGGCCACCGGCGTCAGCGACTCCCGGCTGCCCGCATAGGTGAGGGCATCGAGCACCGTCACCGATGCGCCGTCCCGGACGGCGTCCTGTACGAAATTCGCACCGATGAACCCGGCACCCCCGGTGACCAGCAACCGCATGGACCAACTCTAACGGGCGGCTCGGTCAGCGTTTCAGGCCCAGCGGCCCGGCCAGCTCGGTCAATGTCGGCACCAGCTTGTCCTGCCCGCCGAGCACCTGGATCGCCACATGGTCGGCGCCCGCGTCCAGATGTTGCCGCAAACGGCCAGCAACGGCGTCGGGCGTGCCGTGCGCGACGACCGCATCGATCAGGCGATCGCTACCCGGCTTGGCGATGTCGTCCTCGCTGAATCCCAACCGGCGCCAGTTGTTCAGATAGTTGCTCAGATTCAGGTAGAAATCGACGGTCTCGCGACCGACCGCACGCGCGGCCTCGTCCTGCTGCTCCGATCCGTCGGTCAACACCACCTTGTGCTCGGGTGCCAGGAAGGCATCCGGACCGATGAGTTGACGTGCGTGTGCGGTGTGCTCGGGCGTGGTCAGGTACGGGTGCGCGCCCGCGCTGCGGTCCGCGGCGAGCTTGAGCACCTTGGGGCCCAGGGCTGCCACCACCCGCCGATCCTTCGGCACGCCGTGCTCGTCGAGCGCGTCGAGGTACTCGACCAGGACGTCGTAGGGCTTGCGGTACTCCTGGGTGTGCTCGGGATGACCGACGCCGATGCCGAGGATGAACCGGTCCGGATACGCCGCCTCGATGCGGTGATAGGACTCGGCCACCTGCGCCGCCGGAGCGGACCACACATTGACGATGCCGGTGGCCACCCGCAGGGCGTCCGTGGCCGCCAGGATCGGTTCCACGAACGCCAGATCCGCGGCCGGCGACCCGCCCGGCCAGATGGCGCCGTAGCCCAGCTTCTCGATCTCGACGGCTTGCTCGGGCGTCGGCGCACCGAATGTCCACACCCCAAAGCGGCCCAGGTTCAACGTCATTGGCGTCCCTTTCGATTACTGAAGGCCCAGCGGCCCCGCGAGTTCGGCACGTGCCGGTACCAGTTTGTCGGGTGAGGTCAGAATCCGCACGGGCACGTGATCCGCGTCCCGCTTCACGGTCCGGTTGCCGGTCTACATCGGTGTGGGCAGGTCTTCGGGTGCTGGCGCCTCAAGCGGCAGCAGCACGATGAATCGGGTGTTGCCCGGTTCGGACTGCACCCGCAGGTCACCGTTGTGCTTCTCGACGACGATGCGCCACGCGAGGTCGAGGCCCAGCCCCGTTCCCTCCCCGAACGGTTTGGTGGTGAAGAACGGCGTGAAGATCCGCTCGATGATGTCGGCCGGAATACCCGGGCCGTCGTCGCAGATCTCCACGCGGACCAAATCCCCTTCGCGCCCGGTGCGCACCGTCAGCGTGCCTTCGCCGTTCATCGCCTGGATCGCGTTGTCGATGATGTTGGTCCACACCTGGTTCAGGTCACCCGGGTAGCAGACCAGCTCGGGCAGCGACTTGTCCCAGTCTTTGACGAGTTGAACGCCCTTGCCTTCCTTGCCGATCCGGTCCCCGAACATCATCAGTGTGCTGTGCAGCAGTTCGTGGATATCGGCGGTCTGGTACGGCGCGCGGTCCATCTGCGAATACTGCTTGGCGCCGGCCAGCAGCGCCGAGATCCGCTTGCTGGCCTCGGCGATCTGATTCATCAGCAATTCGGTCTCGATGGTGTAGCGCAGCCAGCCGATCGCGCTCATGAAGGATGCCGTGGCATCGACGTCGTCAAGTGAGGCCGCGACACTTTCGAACCAGTCGATGTCCAGCCCGGCGTCGACGAAGGTCGGCGCATAATCCCAGGCGCTGGTGATTCCGCGGTCCTCGAGCCACTCGCCGATCTGCTCCTCACGGTCGGAGGCCTCCAGTGCGGTCAGATCCTGCGCCTTGTGTTTGGCGATCTGCTCGGCCACCCGGTCTTGGATACTGACCAGCTCACGCAACGCGGCAGGCGGAACGTGCCCGTCGCCGAGCATCGCCAGCTTGTGGCGCATCTTGCTGATCCGGTCGCGCAGATCGGCGACGGCACGCGCGGTCGCCGCTGCGGGATTGTTGAGCTGATGAGTCAATCCGGCCGAAAGTTGGCCAAGAGCAAGCAATTTCTCCCGTTGGCCGATGATCTGGCGGCGCCGGAGGCCACCGACCTTGTGCCCCTCCAACAGGTGCACCGCCATCGGGAACTCGGTGCGCATGAAGTCGGCGTAGGCCTTGGCGTCCAGCACGAAGAACCGGGACGGCTTGGTCACCCGAACAGACGCCTCGTACACCGGCTGCTCACCCGGGATGTAGGCCGACCAGGCGCCGCAGTAGACCCCGCGCATTGAGGTGCGGTTGGTCTCGATGTCGATGCCGCCGGACTTCATCGTCATCACCAGTTCGCCGTCGAGCATCACGTAGAAGCACGTGGCGGGTTCGCCCTCGGTACAGACGGGGCCTGGTTCGAACGTGGCGATATGACCGTTGGCACACAGGATGTCGAGTTGTTCGTCGCTCAGTGATTCGAACAGGAACAAGGTTCGCAGTTCTTCGCGTATGCAGCCTTCGCTCATGGTTGTCATCAGCTCCTCAGGCTTCGCCGGCGGGCCGGCCATCATGATTCCGCCAGGTACCGGTGCACCAACATCACCGCCATCGACCCTTCGCCGACCGCGGCCGCCACCCGTTTGGCAGAGTCGGCACGCACATCACCTGCAACAAACACACCGGGCACACTTGTTTCCAGGTGGTGCGGCGGACGTTCCAACGTCCAGCCGCAGACGTCGCGCAGGTCTGGTCCGGCCAGGATGAAGCCGTGGTCGTCGCGGGCCACCACACCGTCGAGCCACTCGGTGCGCGGGGTCGCGCCGATGAAACAGCACATCCGCGTCGACGTCACCTTCTCGCGCTCGCCCGTGCGCTTGTCCTCCAGCACCAGCCCGACGAGGTGATCGTCCTCGCCGATCGCCTCCACCACCTCGGTACAGGTACGGACATGGATGTTGGCGGTCTCCTCGATCTGCTGGATCAGGTAGTAGGACATCGACGCCTCCAGCGACGGTCCCCGGACCAGCAGCGTCACCGACTTCGCTCCGCGCGACATGAACATGGCCGCCTGCCCGGCCGAGTTCGCGCCGCCGACGATGTAGACGTCTTCACCCTGGCATTCCGAGGCATCGGAGACCGAGGCGCCGTAGTACACGCCACGGCCGACGTAATTCAGCGGGTTCAGCGGGTCATCCCAACAGCCCGGCACCGGCAGTTGCCGATAGTCGACCCCGGTCGCCAGGATCACCGCACGCGCGCCGATGGTGTTGCCGTCGGCGAATGTGATGGTCCGCGCGGCCCCGGCGACTTCGAGCGCGGTGGCTTCGCGGGTGGTGATGACCTCGGCGCCGAAACGCTCGGCCTGCCTACGGGCCGACGTGGCCAGCTCTGCGCCCGACACCCCGGTGGGGAAGCCCAGGTAATTCTCGATCCGTGAACTGCGTCCAGCCTGCCCACCGGTCGTCGTGCCCTCGATAAGAACCGTCTTGAGCCCCTCGGAGGCGCCGTAGACCGCCGCGGCCAACCCGGCCGGGCCGCCGCCGATGACCGCCAGGTCGTACATCGTCAGCGACGGGCTGGTGGACAGCCCCAGCATGTCGGCGAGCTCACCGTCGGTGGGCTCGACCAGCGTTTGGCCGCCCTCGGTGATCACCACCGGAAGCCGCCGGCTGTCCAGACCGGCGGCCTCGAGCAGTTGCCTGCCCTTCGGCTCGTCGGAGGTGAACGCCCGATAGGTGTGCTGGTTGCGCGCCAGGAACTGGCGGACCTCCCAGGACCGGGCGCTCCACTGGTGGCCGATCACCTTGGTGTGGGGGATGGCCCGGTCGCCGACGGCGTGCCAGGCCTCCAACAGCCCGTCGATCACCGGATAGAGCTTCTCCTCCGGCGGATCCCACGGCTTGAGCAGGTAATGGTCCAGGTCGACGATGTTGATGGCGTCGATCGCCGCGGTGGTGTCGGCATAGGCCGTCAACAGCACGCGGCGGGCCATCGGGTAGAGGTCCATTGCCGCTTCCAGGAACTCGATACCGCTCATCTGCGGCATCCGGTAGTCGGCCACGAACACTGCGACGGTGTCACCGCGGAGCTTGAGTTCGTTGATGGTCTCCAAGGCGTCCAGACCGGATTCGGCACGCATGATCCGGTATCGCTCGCCGTAGTGCCGGCGCAGATCGCGCGCGACAGCACGGGAGACGGCCGGATCGTCGTCGACGGTGAGGATTACTGGTTTACGGGGCGCAGGCGCGGGTCCAGTCATATCGATCCAAGTATGCGCCCCACTTCCAGCGATTTTTTCGGTCAGGCGGTGCTACTCCGACGGCGCCGCGACGGCCTGCCCGTCGACCCGGCTCGGCGCGGACTGATCGCCCTCGATCCGGGTCAGCATGGACGGCAGGTCGTGTCGCCGGGTGTCGCTACCGTGCATAATTTCTGTGCGGGGTTGCCGCTGGCCAGCTGCGATTTTGGCGCAGCCGGAACTGCGGGTAGTGTGGACCAACGGTGCGGCTTCCGCGCCGACTCTTTGCGTGCCCTGTCTTGGAACTTTTGGAGTTCTATCGATCCAGCTCACGTTTTCAGTCGGTTGTGTGGCTGTGCCACGGGCGCACGATACGAAACGAAAGCAAGGATCGCTAGACAGTATGGCCAAGAAAGACGGTGCCATCGAGGTCGAGGGTCGCGTGGTCGAACCCCTGCCCAATGCGATGTTCCGCATTGAGTTGGAGAACGGACACAAGGTCCTGGCCCACATCAGCGGCAAGATGCGGCAGCACTACATCCGCATCCTGCCCGAGGACCGCGTTGTGGTGGAGCTCTCTCCCTACGACCTGTCCCGGGGTCGCATTGTGTACCGGTACAAGTAACCGCCCCCAAAAAGTTCCGCCAGACAAGACGAGAGAACAGGATCGCGAAGCCGTGAAGGTGAACCCGAGCGTCAAGCCGATCTGCGACAAGTGCAGGGTGATCCGCCGGCACGGGCGGGTCATGGTGATCTGCTCCGATCCGCGGCACAAGCAGAGACAAGGTTAGTCAGGGCTTCCTTCGGGACCTGACTGACCACAACGGCGAGCAAAACAACTGAATGCAGACCTCCCAGCGCCACTGAGTTGCCCGGCGCGTCAAGCGCCAAAAAGACGGTTCAGCGCAGCTCAACACGTCCGGTACGGAGGCCGGACCCCACACAAGACGAGTGGGAACGGACTGGGAACAGACCTCCGCCAGAAGAAGGAATACCGCCACATGGCACGGCTCGTGGGCGTTGATCTTCCGCGCGACAAGCGCATGGAGATCGCGCTGACCTACATCTACGGCATCGGCCGTACCCGCTCTCAGGAAATCCTGGACGCGACCGGAATCGACCGGAACATGCGCACCAAGGACCTCACCGACGACCAGGTGACCGTCCTGCGCGACTACATCGAAGGCAACCTCAAGGTTGAGGGTGACCTGCGCCGCGAGGTGCAGGCCGACATTCGTCGCAAGATCGAAATCGGCTGCTACCAGGGCTTGCGGCACCGCCGCGGTCTGCCGGTGCGTGGCCAGCGGACCAAGACCAACGCGCGTACCCGCAAGGGCCCCAAGCGCACCATCGCCGGCAAGAAGAAGGCCAGGTAACCCATGCCACCGAAGAAGGCAGGCGCTCCCAAGAAGGGCGTGAAGACGCGTCGCAGGGAAAAGAAGAACGTCCCGCACGGTGCCGCTCACATCAAGAGCACGTTCAACAACACCATCGTTTCGATCACCGACCCGCAGGGCAACGTCATTGCGTGGGCGTCGTCGGGCCACGTCGGCTTCAAGGGGTCGCGTAAGTCGACGCCGTTCGCCGCTCAGCTGGCCGCCGAGAACGCCGCCCGCAAGGCGCAGGAGCACGGCGTGAAGAAGGTCGATGTGTTCGTCAAGGGCCCGGGCTCGGGCCGCGAGACCGCCATCCGTTCGCTGCAGGCCGCAGGCCTGGAGGTGGGCGCGATTTCCGACGTCACCCCGCAGCCGCACAACGGTTGCCGTCCGCCCAAGCGGCGCCGGGTCTAGGCACAGGGAGGAAACAGACTCATGGCTCGTTACACCGGACCCGCGACCCGCAAGTCGCGCCGCCTCGGCGTCGACCTCGTCGGCGGCGATCAGTCGTTCGAGAAGCGCCCTTACCCGCCCGGCCAGCACGGCCGCGCGCGGATCAAGGAGAGCGAATACCGCACGCAGCTGCAGGAGAAGCAGAAGGCCCGCTTCACCTACGGCGTGCTGGAGAAGCAGTTCCGCAAGTACTACGAAGAGGCCAACCGCAAGTCGGGTAAGACCGGCGAGAACCTGCTCCAGATCCTGGAGAGCCGGTTGGACAACGTCGTGTACCGCGCCGGCCTGGCCCGGACCCGCCGGATGGCGCGTCAGCTGGTCAGCCACGGCCACTTCACCGTCAACGGTGTCAAGGTGAACATCCCGAGCTACCGGGTGTCGCAGTACGACATCGTCGACGTGCGGGACAAGTCGCTGAACACCGACCCGTTCATCATCTCTCGCGAGACCGCCGGCGAGCGGCCGATCCCGTCCTGGTTGCAGGTCGTCGGCGAGCGTCAGCGGATCCTGGTCCACCAGCTCCCGGAGCGGGCGCAGATCCAGGTGCCGCTCGCGGAGCAGCTCATCGTCGAGTTCTACTCGAAGTAACCGTCGCTCAACCACCCCGGTTGAACGACACCCAGACGGCATCAAATAGCGGGTGCCGAGAAGGAGATAGAAACAATGCTGATTTCTCAGCGGCCCACACTGTCCGAAGAGACTGTCGCCGAGAACCGCTCCAAGTTCGTCATCGAACCGCTGGAGCCCGGTTTCGGTTACACGCTGGGTAACTCGCTGCGGCGCACGCTGCTGTCGTCCATCCCGGGCGCAGCTGTCACGAGCATCCGCATCGACGGTGTGCTGCACGAGTTCACCACCGTTCCCGGGGTGAAGGAAGACGTCACCGACATCATCCTGAACCTCAAGGGCCTGGTCGTCTCCTCCGAAGAGGACGAGCCGGTCACCATGTACCTGCGCAAGCAGGGGCCGGGTGCGGTCACCGCCGGTGACATCGTGCCGCCGGCCGGTGTGACGGTGCACAACCCCGACATGCACATCGCGACCCTCAACGACAAGGGCAAGCTGGAGGTCGAGCTCGTCGTCGAGCGTGGCCGCGGCTATGTCCCGGCCGTGCAGAACAAGGCGTCGGGCGCCGAGATCGGCCGGATCCCGGTCGACTCCATCTACAGCCCCGTGCTGAAGGTGACCTACAAGGTGGAGGCCACCCGTGTCGAGCAGCGCACCGACTTCGACAAGCTGATCCTCGACGTCGAGACCAAGAACTCGATCAGCCCGCGTGACGCCCTGGCGTCGGCCGGCAAGACCCTGGTCGAGTTGTTCGGTCTGGCACGCGAACTCAACGTCGAGGCGGAAGGCATCGAGATCGGGCCGTCGCCCGCCGAGGCCGACCACATCGCGTCGTTCGCCCTGCCGATCGACGACTTGGACCTCACGGTGCGGTCGTACAACTGCCTCAAGCGCGAGGGTGTGCACACCGTCGGCGAGCTGGTGGCCCGCACGGAGTCCGATCTGCTGGACATCCGCAACTTCGGCCAGAAGTCCATCGACGAGGTGAAGATCAAGCTGCATCAGCTGGGTCTCTCGCTCAAGGACAGCCCGGCCACCTTCGATCCGTCCGAGGTCGCCGGTTACGACGCCGCCACCGGCACCTGGACCAGCGATGCCGGCTACGACCTGGACACCGACCAGGACTTCGCCGAAACCGAACAGCTCTAACAGGGTAGATTCCCCGGGCTTCGCCCGCCCGATCCGTCCCGGTCCTACCTGATACGGGGACCGGCCCCGAAAAGGAGTAGTCACAATGCCTAAGCCCACCAAGGGCCCTCGCCTCGGCGGGTCGTCCTCACACCAGAAGGCGATCCTGGCCAACCTGGCCACATCGTTGTTCGAGCACGGCCGGATCAAGACGACCGAGCCCAAGGCGCGGGCGTTGCGGCCCTACGCGGAGAAGCTGATCACCCACGCTAAGAAGGGCGATCTGCACAACCGGCGCGAGGTGATGAAGAAGATCCGCGACAAGGACGTCGTGCACGCCCTGTTCGCCGAGATCGCCCCCTTCTTCGCCGACCGCAACGGTGGCTACACCCGCATCATCAAGGTCGAGAACCGCAAGGGCGACAACGCCCCCATGGCGGTCATCGAGCTGGTGCGGGAGAAGACAGTGACCTCCGAGGCCGACCGCGCCCGCCGTGCCGCCGCATCGCAGGCCAAGGCGGCCGACACCAAGGTTGAAGACGCCGAGACCGAAGAGGCCAAGGTTGTCGAGGCCGACGAGGCTGCGCTGGCTGAGGAGACCGCGGTCAACGAGCCCGAAGCCGAGGACGAGGGCATCGCCGACGCGCAGACCGCTGAGGCCGAGGCTTCGGCCGAGGATGACGCCAAGTCCTAAGGACGTTCACGACGTGCCCGCCATCGACTCCGGTGGCGGGCACGTTCGTCTGCGGTTGGACATCGCCTACGACGGAACGAATTTCGCCGGCTGGGCTCCTCAGGCCGGGCAACGCACCGTGGCCGGTGTAATCGAGGAGACGCTGTCGACGGTGTTCCGTGAGCCGGTGCGGTTGGTGGCAGCGGGGCGCACCGACACCGGCGTACATGCCACGGGTCAAGTCGCGCACGCCGACGTGCCGTGTGACGCACTGAGTTTCGCCTACCCCCGCACCTCCCGTCCCGGCGATCCGGAATTCTTGCCGCTGGTGCGACGATTGGCACGATTCCTGCCGACGGATGTGCGGGTGCGCCGTATCGAGCGGGCCGCTGCCGGTTTTGATGCCCGGTTCTCTGCGCTGCGCCGGCACTACGAATACCGCCTATCCCTCGCGCCGTGGGGGGCGGATCCGCAGCAGGCCCGGTTCGTGACGCCGTGGCTGAGGCCGTTGGATTTGGACGCGATGACCGCAGCATCGCAGGAGTTGTTGGGACTGCAGGACTTTGCCGCCTTTTGCCGGTTCCGTGAGGGTGCGACAACGATTCGTGATCTGCAGCGGCTGTCGTGGGAGCGCAGCGGCGATCTGGTGACCGCTCGCGTCACCGCCGACGCATTCTGCTGGAACATGGTCCGCTCGCTGGTCGGCGCGCTGCTTGCGGTCGGGGAAGGACGACGCGAATCCGCGTGGATCGCCGGGCTTCTGGGGGCTGATCGCAGGTCCAGTGACTTTGCCGCCGCGCCTGCGCGAGGGCTGACTCTGGTGGCCGTCGATTATCCTCCCGATGATCAGCTGGTCGCCCGGATCGCCGTCACCCGAGATCTCCGCACACTCTGAGGTATTGAGGAGGGATTGAGCCGGGCGCCAGCCGGACTGGCTCAGCTCGTTTGCCTGCGTTGGGCGGCCAACAACTTCTGTCGTACTCGCTCGACGATGTTGTTGGGGCCGAAGGCCATTCGCGCGGTAACCCACAACACAGACCAGCCGCGTGATTCGAGTTCGGCCGTTTGAGAGTGCACCCACGGTCGATACCACGCGGCATCCTGTTCCTCGTCGCACTCGACCGCCACTTTCCATCGAGGCCAGCCCAGTGCCGCTCGAGTGCACACCATCCCCCACAGGTCATAGAACGGGATCTGAGTTCGGAGTCCCGGTATGCCCGTCCAGCCCAGCAACAGCCGGGTTTGGGTCTGCAGCGGTGATTTAGCACCACCATCGGCCTGAGCCAGCGATAGCCGCAGGCGGTCGACACCTCGAATTCCTCGGTTCGCCTCGATCAATGACCGCACCTTCTCCGAATCGAGTTTGGTCTGGTTCAGGAACGCATCCAAGATCGGCACAGCCTTGGTGTGCGGCAACAACCGGCCCAGATCGAACGCCGTGCGAGCTTCGGTCGTCACCCGCATTCGACAGAACTCGCGGACATCTTCTGCGGCAAGGGCATACGACCGCACCCGGAGCCCTTCCGGCGCGTGACGATTGGCCCGCACGATTTCTGCCGGCGCGTTCGCGTCCAGCCACTTGGTGCCGTAAACAGCCGCGGCCGAGACCCCGCACAACACTGCATCCGGTCCGGCGAACAGCCATGCCGCCTGTGCCCGTAATTCCGGAGTCAGCGGGACTTCATTGGCCAGATACACGTTGCGGTACACGGCGCGATAGCCCGCGCGCAGTTCATGACCCGTGAGCAACCCGGCACGCACCGTTTGGCTCCCAAGGAAAGGGCCAGGGTGCCGTCCAGGAAACGCGCCAACGAATTCGTTCATGGAGCCAGCATCGGCTGGGCTACCGACATTTCGAGCATCCCGACGAATGGCTATCCACAGCCACTCATTGTTCGGTTCCAGACGCTGTGGCGAACGTGTAGGTTTCTTTGGCCAGTTCGCGGATCCACCCCGAAAGGCTGCACGTTCGCCACAGTGGTGCCGATCGTATATAAGGCCGGACGGCGCGGCTTTGGGCCGATGTCAGAGCCGGGCGGAGACGAACCTGGCGGCTTGGGCCACCATGCCCGATCGGATATAGCCGGGCGCCAGATGGTCCTGCCATTCGGAGCGCCACTTGTACGGGCTGCTCGGATTGCAGATCGGATCGTCAGAGTGGCACAGGTCGATGGTGCGGTTTTGGTATGTCGGACTCAACGCCGTGATCGGCACAGCCCAGTTGGCGCCGTTGCCGAACAGTGCCACCGCCGCGATGTGCCGGTCGATGCCGGCGGGTAGCGGACTGTTGAAGGTGAACGCCGAGATGGGCACCGCGAGAACGAGATCGGTTGCGGCGGCGCCCAGCGAGTAGCCACCCAACACGAGCCGGGTGTTCGGACAGTTGCGGGCCATCCACTGTATGTGGCGGCTCATGTCGTTGGCGCCCATGTCGACCTGGGTGTCGGCCGGGTAGTTCACCGGATAGAGGCTGATGTTCGGTCCGCGCAGGGCACGTAGGGCATTGACGAACGCAGCACCGATCTGTCCGGGCCCTGGGGGCTCCATGCGGCCGCGGGCGAACACCACCTCGGCCGGCGGGCATGTGGCAGCCTTTGCAACGCCAATCAGGCTCGGCGCCACTGTCATTGGTGCCACAACGGCAGTCAGGGCGGTGACCAGCGTGGCCAACATCTGACGGCCAATCACGAATTCGATGGTATTGACGATCCCGTCGAGAATAGGTGCCGGTCTGGCAACGATCCGGCGACGAAATCTGCTACCTGGGTGACCGCAGAGCCGAGAGGCTCGGTGTGGGGACGGACTACACCAGCCCGGCGACGAAGGCGGCGGCTTGGTTGGCGGCGCCCTCGTAGGCGCGGTGTGCGTCGACGCTGTTGCCGTCGGTGCAGACCGGATCGTCGGGGTTGCACAGATCGATGGCCCGCGCACCGTAAACCGGGCTGGCAGTCAACGGTAGGCCGAGCTTGGCCGACGGATTGCCGAACACTGCGACGGCTGCGATGTGGTCAGGAGCGTTGGGTGGCAATGGTGCATTGAAACCGACCGCCGGGAACGGGACCGCGGAGATGACGTCGATCACCGCCGCGCCCTGCGAGTAGCCGCCGAGCACGAGCCGGGTGTTGGGACAGTTGTCTATCATCCACTGGACATGGCCGCTGGCGTCGTTGGCGCCGTCGGCCGCAGCCAGGAAGTCGTAATTGGCGGGATAGTTCACCGCGTACGTACCCACCGAACGGCCACCCACTTTGTTGCGGAGCGCGCTGACGAAGGCGTTGCCGATCCGGCCGAGACCAGGTGTGTCATTGGTACCGCGGGCGAACACCACCTGGATGTCGGGGCAGTTATCGGCTGAGGCGACAGCTAGCGTGCTTGCGGGCGCCGGCGTGACGAGTGCGGCCGCGGCGGTCAGGACGGCGGCGGCAACGAGAAGCGAGTAGCGACGAACAAGATCCATGGGCACACCAAATCCTAGCGTTTGGGCGTCGCTAGACCAGGCGAGCGACGAAGTTTGCGGCCTGATCCGTCAGGCCTGCCGCCACGTAATCACTGTGTGCGAACGGGTTCCGACCGCGCGAGCAGATCGGGTCCCCGTCCGTGCAGAGGTCGATGGCTTTGCCCCCAAAGATGGACGATGTGACAGGATTCCCGAACTTCGCGGCGGGGTTTCCGAAGGCCACCACGGCGGCGACCTGGGGCACCAGACTGCTGGGCAACGGCGCCGCCGACCCGATGTCGCCGACCTTGTCGCCGAGCGGCGGTATGCCGGCGAGCATGTCGACTACGGCGGCGCCCTGCGAGTAGCCGCCGAGGACGATCTTTGTGTCCGGGCACGAGGACGCCAGCGCGGTGATGCGGTTGACGGCGTCGTTCGCGCCGTCTGCGGCAGTCAGGAAGTCATAGCTGGCGGGATAGTTCACCCCGTATGTGCCGACGGTGCGACCGCCCACCTGGGAACGCAGCGCATCGGCGAAAGCCTGCCCCGGGCGTCCGAGGTCGGGTGCATCGTTGGTGCCACGGGCGAAGATGACCTCGATGTCGGGACACTTTTCGGCCGCGGCGGGCGCGGCGAAGGTGAGCGGCAATGCAGCGCTGACCAGGGTCGAGATGATCGCGGCCACCCGGGCCGACTTCCGGAGAAGACTCACGGACGACATCGTCACACAAAATGGTTAGCTACGGCTAATCGTTTGCCGGTTCCGTCGTCTCGCGCAGCGGCATGTCGGGCCAGCCGGCGAGTTCGACTTGACCGGCCGAGTCGGGACTTGCCTGCTCACTGCGGTCGCCCTGGCGGGCCAGCGCCAGCCCCAGCAGGACTACGGTGCCACCGATCGCCTGGCTGACGGTCATGGCTTCACCCACCAGGATCCAGGCGAAGAGCACCGCGAACATGACCTCGGACAAGCCGACCAGCGATGCGAAACGCGGCTTGAGGCGGGCGATGCCGAAGATGCCGAGCGTGTAGGCGAGGGCCGTCGGAATCAGGCCCAGGGTGATCACCGGTACCAGCCACGACGTGGTGAAACCGGCGATGACGACGGGGTTGGTCGTGAACGTCAGCGGCATCACACCCGTGACGCCGAGCAGCGCAACGGCTGTGGCTCCGACGATCAGGCCGCCCGATGCCAGGCTGATCGGGTTCAGACCATCGCCGTCGGTGCTGACGTTGTTGGACATCACGAAGTAGCAGACCGCGCACACCGCGGCGGCCAGGGCCCAGGCGACGCCGATGATGTTGATGTGGGCGCCACTGAAGACATTCAGCACCAGCATGATCCCGGCGACCGCAAGACCGGCGCCGGCGAACGTCATCGAACTGGGGCGCCGCCGGGTGGTGGCCCACACCCACCCGACCACGAGGATCGGGGCGGTGTACTCCAGCAGGAGGGCCACGGCGACCGAGAGGTGCGCCACGGCGTTGTAGTAGCAGAGTTGAGCACCGGCGATGGGCACCAGCCCATAACTGATGACGGTCCTGGCGTGCCGAACGGCCTCGCCGACCCAGCCGGGCCGGACAAAGCTGGCGAAGAGGGCCATTGCCACTGCTCCGCCCGCGAGCCGGGCGGTGACGGCGCCGGTTGGGCTCCAGCCGGCTTCGATCAGTGCTTTCGCGAAGGGACCCGAAGATCCGAACGCCAGTGCGGAACTGATTGCGAACAGCAAGCCGAGCCGAAAGTGGTTGCCTGTGCTAGAGCGGTCGAGTTCGGTCGTGGCCATGGGTACACCTCCCGGGACGTGCGTAAGCGTGTAATGAGTAAAATGAATTTTGATCATGACGCTACGACGGAAAGAGGTCATGAGTCAAATGCTTTTCACTTATGACACGGAGCTCACACTCCGGGCCGCCGCAGTGCTGGTCAACAGCGACCGGGTGGACGGGGAACAGCTCGGTGACCTGGCGGCTTTGGATATGTACCTGGACAGCTTCGGATGGACCGGGCGGCGTGACCGTGACGACGCAGAACTGCGGGCGGTGCAGCGGCTCCGCACCCGGCTCGGGGACATCTGGGCAGTCGCCGACGATGAGGAAGCCACGGTGGCCAGGGTCAACTCCCTGCTAGGGGAGACCAAGGCATCACCGTGGCTGACTCGCCATGTGGGGAACCCCGATTGGCACCTGCATCTGGGCGCCGCGGACGACCCGCTCTGGCAGCGGATGGGCGCCGAGATCTCCATGGCGTTCGCAGACCTGATCCGCGGGGGTGAGCTCAGGCGGTTGAAGATCTGTGCGGCCCCGGACTGCACCGCGGTACTGACCGATCTGTCCCGCAACCGCTCGCGGATCTTCTGCGACACCGGCAACTGCGGCAACCGCCAGCACGTCGCGGCCTACCGGCAACGGCAGCGCGAGGAGTAGCGCAGGATCACCTTTTCGTGTGCGGCGGGTGGCCGGATGCGGGTTAGAGTGATCGCCGGGGGACACATGGCACGACAACCGGCGACCCGACTGCAGCTCAACGGGCACCGTTTCCTGATCCGGCGGGCGCAGCACGCCCTGGTGCGTGGCGACGCTCGGATGATCGACGATCCGCTACGCGCACAATCGATTTCCCTTACCGCCGGCGCAGTGCTCGCGGTCGTGGCCTTCGCGGTGTGCGCGGCGACGGCGATGCTGCGTCCCGGCGGCGATCTCGGTGAGACGCCGATAGTCATGGCCCACGACACCGGGGCGCTGTACGTCCGGATCGCCGACACCATGCACCCGGTGCTCAACCTGGCGTCGGCCCGGTTATTGGCCGGAACACCCGGCGACCCGCGGCCGGTGAGCGTACGCGCGCTTGCCGGGGCGAAACGCGGACCGCTCGTGGGCATCCCGGGTGCACCCACGCAGATCGACCGTCCGTTGAGTATCGACGAGTCGGATTGGACAGTGTGCGATGTGGCAGATCCGCCCTCGAGCGTGTTGATAGTAGGCAGGCTGCCTGCGGATACCGCCGGATTGCCGCCGGGGCAGGCGCTACTGGTGGCGCCACGCGGTGAGGGCGCCGCGGCGACCTACCTGATCTTCGACGGCTGGCGCGCGGCGGTCGATCTGCGGGATATCGCTGTGGTGCGCGCGTTGCATCTGGAAGGCATTGCGCCGCTGACGGTCTCGCGATCACTGCTCGACAGCGTGCCGGAAGCGCCGGCGATCCAGGCGCCGCAGATCGCCGATGCCGGCGCACCAGGTCCGCCCGCGCTGGGTGGTCTGGGCGTGGGCACGGTGGTGCGGGTGGAACGAGCGGCGGACCACGAGTTCTACGTCGTGCTCTCCGACGGGGTCCAGCGTATCCATCAGATTGTCGCTGACCTGATCCGGTTCACCGTCGCCCAGCCAGGCGGACAACCGCCGGTGGTCGCGGCCGACGTGATTGCGAACGTGCCATTCGTCGAGACGTTGCCGGTGCGCACGTTTCCCGATCGGGTTGCGCAGCACACGGGCGACACCGTGTGCGCCAGCTGGGATCCGCGGCGTCCGGGCCAGGATACGAAAACCATTGTTATTATTGATGAGTCGCTACCTTTGGGCAGTCCCGACGATGGCGTGGTGTTGGCCCAGGCAGACCAGGAGGGGCCGAACATCGACCGCGTCATCATCCCGGCCGGCCGCGGCGCGCTGGCGCGGCCCACTGCTGTCGCCGGCGGTAACGGGACCGCCGGTTCGCTGTTCTATCTCAATGATCGAGGTGTGCTGTTCGGTGTACACGACGAGCAGGCCGCTGAACATCTCGGTCTCGCCGTCCCAGCGGTGCCGGCTCCGTGGCCGATGTTGGCACTGCTGCCTCGAGGCCCGGAGTTGAGCCGCGACGCGGCGTCAGTCGTCCGCGACGGCGTGACCGTCGTTGGGGCGACGCCGTAACCGGTTGGTGATCAACACCGTTACCAAGACCGCCACGATGCATGCCGCAGCGCCTCCGAATGCGGTCCGGCGCTGCTGATCGTCGGCGACCCTGGCCGGCATCGGCGGTACTACCGGCGGGGCAGCGGCCGGCGCGGCGGGGGCGGGCACTCCGCCACTGACCGCCGCCGTGGCATCGACCACACCATTGCCAACGAACGGATCCCAGCCGGCAGGCGGTCGGTGCGCCGTCGCCTCGACACGCCGCATGACATCGCGCGCGCCCAGGTGCGGGAACCGAGCCCGGACGAGGGCAACGATGCCGGCGACGATCGGAGCCGCGTAACTGGTGCCGGAGATCGGATTCGCTTCTGCGAGATGATCGATCAGTCCTTCGGCATCGGGATGCAGCGATACCACGCCTTCACCGGGCGCGGCGACGTCAACCCACGGCCCACCCAATGTGAAATCCGACGCCGCGCCATCGCGGCCGACCGATCCGACCGCCAGGACCAGATCGTCGTACCAGGCCGGACTGGCCACCGAGCGCACGATGTCCCAGTTCGGTCCTCGGGCGGGACCTGCCGACGGGTTCTGCTCGGGGCAGTGGCCGGCACCGCCGACGTTCCCGGCCGCGGTCACGACGACGACGTTCTTGACGTCGACCGCGTAGGCGAGCGCGGCGCCCAATGCCCGGTCGTCGAGCGAGTCGGTGGCGACGACGCACGCCACCGACGAGATGTTGATGACGGTCGCGCCGAGGTCGGCCGCGGTGCGCACGGCCCGGGCCAGGGTGTCGACGTCACCGATCCCTGCTGCCTGCCCCTCGGCGGCGAACTTGGTGCTCGACTGACGAATACTGAGAATCGTTGCCTCCGGCGCGATCCCGCTGAAACCCAGGCCATCGGGGGAGCCGCCGATCAGCCCGGCCACGATGGTGCCGTGGCCGTCGCAATCACTGGTCCCGTCGCCACGCGCCACATAGTCGCCGCCGCCGACGAGGTGGGGGAGCAGGCGGTGCCGGGCCACCCCGGTGTCGATCACCGCAACCGTCTGGCCGCTGCCTTTGGTGAGCCGCCACACCGCATCGAGCTCGATCGGGTTGTGGGCGCCTTCGGCCGCGTGGGTGGTCGGCGTGAAGCACTGCCCGCGCTGCCGAGTCGGGCCCGGTGGGGAGGGAGCGGACGGTGGCGGCAGCAACGCACTGTCGACCGACGGCGGAATCACCGTGAGGATCGGCCGCGGTCCCACCGCGGTGACCGACGGCGCCGCCGCGATCTGAAGCACCGCCGCCGCCGCGATCAAGCGCAGAGGCCTGCTCATAGCAGGCTCAGACCCCGCACCAATTCGAACAGCCCGGCCAGCCAGCACGCCAGCGGTACCACCGAAGCCAGGGCGAGGTATTCCGTGGCGTCGACGATGCGCCCCGCCCGGTGAGTGGCAGCCGTAGTGGGTGCAACCGGCACGAACGCCGTCAGCCCCGCACCGACCGCAATACCGGCGACCCAATTCGCGGACGTCGGCGACCAAGCTACCGTGAGGACGAACGTCGCTGTCACGGCAGTGAATCCAGCTGCGATGAGGGCCGTCCGGCACAGGCCCGAGGCATGCGAACGAGCGCGCAGCACCAGCGCCACCGCGACCGCACCGGTGAATGCCAGTGCCGCCGGTGTCACCGACTGCCGGGCGCCGACGGCGACAAGGACCGTCCCCAGGCCGGCTGCAGCGGACAACCCGGTAACCAGACCCACTAGGGCCCGATGTCCGGCCAGGACACGGCCGGCGATGTCATCGTCATCGTCGTGGTCGCCGGGAACCGCCGGTGTGAGGCCGGCCAGTGCGATGGACAATCGCGGAGCGATGGTGAGAGCGCCGAGCGCCGCCGTCGCCAACAGGGCCCCGAGTGCTGCTGCGGGCATCGGTCGGATCACCGCCACGCCGGTCGGTACCGCCACTGTCGCGGCGACCGCCAGCGCAGCGATCACAACGACTGTCCCGCAATCGGATATCCGCAGCAGTACGACACCCACGGAGGCCGAAGCCACCGCGGCCAGAAAGACGTTTGCCGGTGCCGGGCCGCCCGGGACGACCAGGAACCCGAACACCGCAACCTGCAGCATCGCACCGAGATCCAGCGCCGCGACGGATTCCGGGCTGCGGTGCACTCGGCGGGCAGCGATCGCAGCGCCCGTCACGGCAATGGCCAGGGCGGCCGCCGTGGCCACTCCGCCGACACCGGGTGCGGGCCCACCTGCCCACAGCAGCGTCAGCGCGCCAAGGACTACCGCCGCCAGACAGCAGGCCGGCCGCAGAGTTGCGGGTAGATCGTCGGGGATCGCGGCGACGAGCGCACTGGTGAGGGACGGATCGCGGGGTCGGGGCTTCGGTACCGTGGTGGCCGAAAACAGCAGCAGATCGCCGTCACGAACATCGTTCTGGGCCAGTGACATCGATTCGTCCAGTGAAGGACCGCCGATGCGGGACAAGCTCCAGCGACGCAATCCGGTGCCGGCGCCGACGGCGTCGGTGATGGCGGGGATGAGCTGCCTGACGGCCATCGACGACGGCAGGGTCAGATCGACCGTCGCCGGTTCGTCGGCATCGGGCAGCTCACAATGAATCGCCACGCGGCACAGTGCATCCGGCATTCGTCACCCCCGGTCGACGCCAGTCAACACACCGTAATCGAGCAATGTGGGAGCGGATTACAGCAATTCGGGTGGAACGGTTCGGCTTCGGCGTGCGTCCTACCGTCGATGGAGTTCACCGCACAACATCGGCCAGCCTCCTCGCCGGCACCGGCCGGCGAGGTGGTCATCGACGCGCCGCCACCGGTGCCGACGAGTGCACCGGCGAACCTATTGACCCGGGTGCTGCCCGTGGTGTTGGTGCTGGCGATGGCGGGCATGATGGTTGTCTACTTCGGTTCGGGCGCCGCCACCTCGCGCGGACCGATGTTCACACTGTTCCCCGTGATGATGGTGATGTCGGCCGTCGGCACGCTGGCCTACAGCGCGCGTGGGAACGGACGGACCGCGGAACTGAACCGCGACCGGCGGAACTATCTGAACTATCTCGACGGCATCGACATCGCCGCCGCCGGAACGGCGAGCGCACAGCGGGATTCGTTGCACTCGGGCTACCCGAACCCCGAACTGTTGTGGATGGTGGCCGGCACTGACTGCGTGTGCCGGCGCCGACCCGCCGATCCCGACTTCTGCGTGGTCCGGATCGGTGTGGGCGAGGTCGCCTTGGCCATCCGCCTGGTCGCCCCCGAACTCCCAGCGTCCACCGAGCAAGACCCGGTGACCGCGACAGCGGTGCGCCGTCTGGTCGAGCGACGTTCGACCGTGCCCGACGTACCGGTCACCATGGAATTGCCGGACAGCGGCAACCTCGTGGTGACCGGAGACCGGTCAAAGGCCCGGGCGCTGGTACGGGCGGTCATATGTGGACTGGCAGCGGCGCATGAACCACCTGATGTGCGGGTGGCCGCGGTGCTCGACGAGGTCTCCGAGCGGCAGTGGGAGTGGCTGAAATGGCTGCCGCACCACCAGCATCCGCGAGCGTCGCACCAATTCGAGAATCTGCTGCGCTACCGCACGGCGGCAGAGGCGTGCGGCGGGGCAGTGTCGGCGGCGCATCTGGTGGTCATCGTCGATCAGGCGGCGGGACAAGTGCCGCCACCGGCGGCAGGTGTCACCATGGTGGTCGTCGGAGGGGCAGCCGGGACCACAGACCGGATCCTCGATGTCGACTCCGATGACATCTGTTGGGACAGTTTGTCTATCGCTGATGCCGTGACCTGCGCGCGTCGACTCGCGCCGTATCGGCCGACGGAATCGGCCCGGGCACCCACGGACTGGCCCGGTCTCGTCGGGGTCAGTGACCCCGCGGCGCTGGACCCGGCGAGCACCTGGCGACAGGCTGATCCACGGGGCCTGTTGCGGGTGCCGATCGGCGTGTGCGAGGACGGTGCACCGGTGTATCTCGACCTCAAGGAGGCGGCCCAGAACGGCATGGGCCCGCACGGGCTCTGTGTCGGGGCCACAGGCTCGGGGAAATCGGAGTTTTTGCGGACCCTGGCTCTGGGTTTGATCGCTACCCATTCACCTGAGGTGCTCAACCTCATCCTCGTAGACTTCAAAGGTGGTGCAACGTTTCTCGGCCTCCGTACGGCACCGCATGTCAGCGCATTGATCACCAACCTCGCCGACGAAGCCGCATTGGTGGCACGGATGGCCGACGCGCTGGCCGGCGAGATCACCCGTCGCCAGGAGATCCTGCGGGCAGCGGGCGATCTCGCGAACATCACCGAATACCAACGGCACCGACCCGACCTGCCATCACTGCCCGCCCTGTTGATCGTGGTGGACGAATTCTCCGAGCTACTCCACCAACACCCCGATTTCGCCGAGTTGTTCGTCGCCATCGGTCGGCTCGGCCGGTCACTGGGCATACATCTGCTACTGGCCAGCCAGCGGCTCGACGAGGGCAGGCTCCGCGGCCTGGAAACCCACCTGTCGTACCGAGTGTGTTTGAAGACCTTCTCGCCCAGTGAATCCCGCGCGGTACTTGGCGTAACCGACGCGCACCAATTGCCGAGCACGCCGGGGGCGGCCTTCCTGAAAACATCTGCCGGCGACCTGATCCGGTTCCAGACCGCGTTTGTCTCGACACCCATGCCCACGCCCGCGACTGCCACGGCGGCCCCGCCCGCGACGCATGTCCGTCCGTTCACCGCGCAATGGGCACCGACGGGCCTGGCGGCGACTCCGGAGACCGGCCCGACCTTGCTGGACACGGTGCTCGGGCGCTTGGCCGGACACGGCCGGCCTGCTCATCAGGTGTGGCTGCCACCACTGCCGGACGCGGTACCGCTCAGTGATGTGTTGATGCCCGCACCAACACCGTTGACGGTCTCGATCGGATTGATCGACTGTCCCTTCGAGCAGCGTCGTGACCGACTCACCGTCACTCTCGCCGGCACCGCGGGCAACGTGGCGATTGTCGGCGGCCCGCAGTCGGGGAAGTCGACGGCCGCAAGGACCCTCGCACTGTCGCTGGCCGCCACTCATCACCCCCGCGACGTTCAGATCTACTGCCTCGATTTCGGTGGCGGCGGGCTGGCGTCCCTGCTGGCGCTGCCGCATGTCGGTGCGGTGGCCGGCCGACACGACCCGGATCTGGTGCGGCGCACGGTGGCTCAGCTGGAGGCCGTGGTGCGGCATCGGGAAACAGGCTTCGCTGAGACGGGGATCGATTCGATGGCCGACTATCGTCGTCATCGCGCATCCGGCGGCGTGGCTCATGACCAGTTCGGTGATGTGTTCCTGATCGTCGACGGCTGGGCGGCGCTACGGCAGGACTTCGATGTGGTCGAGGCGGCGGTCACCGGCCTCGCCGGACAGGGACTTTCGTTCGGTGTGCACGTCGTGCTCACCGCGTCGCGGTGGGCGGAATTCCGGCCCGCCGTCAAGGATCAACTCGGCACACGCATCGAACTTCGGCTCGGTGAACCTGCCGAATCGGAGATGGACCGCAAGCGGGCCCGCACGCTCGATGACCGCCGCCCGGGGCGGGGACTGACCCGAGACGGTCGCGAGTTGCTGATCGGGACACCGAGGCTCGACGGCGTACCGTCCACGGCAGGACTGGTCGACGCGGTCGAGCGGGCCGGTGACACGCTGCGCGCACAACACCCGGGCGTGTGTGCACCGCCGATCCGGCTGCTGCCGAAACTGGTCGAGCACCACAGCCTGCGGACTGTCACCCGGCTACGGCCGGCTACCCAGGTGGTCCTCGGGCTGGGCGAGCGTGAACTGCGGCCGGTACTACTGGATTTCACCGACCAGAGCGATCTGATCGTGCTCGGCGACACCGGCTGCGGCAAGACGACGGCGTTGCGCACCTTGTGCACCGACCTGGTCGAGGCCAACGGTGCGAGCGGCGTGCGCCTGCTCATCGTCGACTTCCGGCGCGCCCTGCTCGGGGTCGTGGAGTCCGATCATCTGGCCGGCTACGCCATCTCACCGGAGGCGTTGGCGGCCCAGTTGCCGGCTGCGCTGGAGTTGCTGCGAGCCAGGATGCCCGGGGCGGACGTGACCCAGCAGGAGTTGCGCAGCCGGTCGTGGTGGTCGGGGCCGGAGTTCTACCTCGTGGTGGACGACTACGACCTGGTGGCAGGCGAGCATGGCAATCCGCTGACCCCGGTACTCGAATATCTGCCGCACGCAAAGGATGTGGGTCTGCACCTGGTTGTCGCCCGCCGATCAGGTGGAGCGGCACGGGCCTTGTTCGACCCGGTGCTGGCGCGGATGAAAGACCTCGGCTGCATGGGGCTGATGATGAGTGCGAGCCCCGACGACGGGACGCTGCTCGGTGGCGTGCGGTCGCGACCACTGCCGCCCGGGCGTGGCACGCTGATCACCCGGACCGGGGCCGAGCAGCTGATCCAGGTGGCTGTCGTGGCAGAGCGGGACACGACGTGACCGCGACCGTGATCGAGGCGGGCCCCGTGCTGGTGCGAGGCCCGGGTGCCGTTCCCGCCGAGCTGTCGCAGATCGCGGTCGAGTGCATCGACGACGCGTTGGCGCTCATCGACGACGAGCCCATGCCGGTCGATGAGCTGTGGGTACAGGTGGTCCGTACGGCGGCAGGCGGCCACGCCGACAGGCCGATCGTCGTATGTCCCACGTGGTGGACCACCGACCGGGTCGACCGGGTCCGGGCGGCTGCTGCGGACATCGACGGGGTTGTGCTGCGCCGGGCGCAGGCTTTTGCGGCGGGACTGCAGGATCTGTCATGGGCGGTGGTGGAGATCGCCGACGAGCTCGTCATGGTCTCGCGCGGGGACGGTGAATCGGTGCGACTGGTCCGCCGCGGCGTCTTGGCGACATTGGCTGACCAAGTGGCCGATGCGACCCGGGGTGCCGCGGAGGTCATCATCGATGCGCCGCCCGAGGTCGGTGGTTCCGACGGCCTGGGCAAGGCTATTGCAGGTGCCGTACGGTGCTGTGGCGCAACGGTATCCACCGCTGAGTCCCAGATGCTCGGGCGCTGCGCCCGGGACGCGGTCGCGCGCGACGAGGTGACCGCGAGCTCCGCACCGACAGGGAGCCGGGGCAACCGCCGTGCCGTCGGCGCCGGGCTGGTCATGGTGATCGCGTGTGTAGCCATCGCGGCGCGGCCGGGCACCGAACCGGAACAGAGGGTGCTGGTGGAAGGCCGGGTCGGCATGCAGGTCCCGGCCGACTGGAGTGTTCGCCGGATCACCGGTGGACCGGGATCGGCACGCGTTGAAGTGGTTTCGGCCGACGATCCGATCACCGTGATCCATCTGACGCAGTCACCGGCCAATAGCGGCGACTCTCGAGCCGTGGCCGCGACCCTGCGCCGCGCCCTGGATGAGCAGTCGCCGGGCGTGTTCGTCGATTTCAACCCTGCCGACCGGATCGCCGAGCGTCCCGTGGCCAGCTACCGCGAGGTGCGTGGGGGCCGGGAGATCCGCTGGGTGGTGCTGGTGGACCACACGGTGCGCATCGCGATCGGTTGTCAGGGCGTGGCTGGCCGTGACCTGTTCCCGGAGTGCGAGGCGGCGATCCGCTCGGCGCATGCGGTGCATTGAAATCGGATGGAACCGAAACGGTACCGCCAGCGTCGAATTGATATACCCCGCAACACAAGACCGGAAGGTGCGAGATGGCTTCAACTTCGGGATCCCTTGGTACCGACTTCGACGTTATGACCACTGCGGCCGGCCGGATCGATGTTGTCAACGACGACATCCGGGCGATGCTGCAAACATTCATCGGGCGGATGAGCAGCGTTCCGCCATCGGTGTGGGGTGGGGTGGCGGCGCTGCGGTTCCGTGATGTGGTGGACCGTTGGAACAGCGAATCCGTCAAGCTGCACACCGCGCTGCAGCGGATAGCCGAAACCATCCGCTACAACGAACGCACGCTGCGCGAAGCCGCCGAGGGACATTCGCAGCAGCTCGGCGCCGTCACGGACACCCTGTGATCGATCGGAGCCACGCATGAGCCAGGTACTGTCCTACAACTTCGGCGAGATCGAGTACTCGGTCCGCCAGGAAATTCACACCACGTCCGCGCGGCTGAACGCGTCCCTCGACGACCTACGGTCGCAGTTGACCCCGCTGCAACGTGTCTGGATCCGCGAAGCGGCCGAGGCCTACCAACTGGAGCAGGCCCGGTGGAACCAGGCCGCGGCGTCACTCAACGAGATCTTGTTCAACCTGGGCAACGCGGTTCGCGATGGTGCCGATGATGTGGCCGCCACCGACCACAGCGCCGCCAACGCATGGGGTTATTGATCCCCGCCGATGAAGCTTGTGCGGTCCCGCTCGGAATGGAGAGGCCAGCGGGGCCGCACATTTCGGCGGGCATGCAGCCAGGACAGCTGACCGGCCACCCGATCGCGTTCGTTGCGGTAATGCATCGCCAGCCAGGCCGCGCGGTACACGTCGCCAGCCTGCTCCGCCCTGGCGATGCGGTCGTGTTCACGGGCGGCCAGCCACGACAGCCGCATCGCGAACACCGGTCCGGTGACGGTCTGCAGCACCTGATCGTAGCCCCGGTTGACTAGTGAAAGCGATTGATGGACAGCGGTTTCTGCTTGTTTCCGAGCAGTGTCGGCGTGCTCGCGATAACCGGCGGTACCGACTCGCTGTCGAGTGCGACGCAGCAGGGTGCGCCAGCTGACCGGGATGTGTGCGGCAGCCAGGGCAGCGTTGACGGCTTCCAGTGAGCTGAGCGTGCCGCGATGGTCGCGGTCTCGAATCTCGGCGGCCCGCGCGAACAACGCGGCCAGTGTCGGTGACGGGGCCCTGGTGATCAGGTCGGTGGCAGGCCGGATCAAAGCGGTTGGAGCGCCGAAGTATTCGAACACCTCGCGGGTCAGGCCGTCGTTGCGGACAAAATTGCCGACGGCGCGGTGCAGCCAGCCCGCCAGGAGCAGTATCGGGATTGCGAACACCAGCTGATAGACCCACCAGACCCCGGCCACGAGCAGCCCGTAGTAGACGACCAGCGCCGTCAGCAACCCGAGAGCGATCAGCGTCAGCCAGACGATCTCCTTGCCGCGCCGCGGATACTGCGCTCGATAGGCCACCGCGAAGGTGTCCCGATCGATGTCGGTGGCGATCTGCCGGTAACCGGGTGCGGTGGTCGGCAGCTTCTCGGCGAGCAACAGCGACCGATACAGCCGGCGTTGCAGCTGCCCCTTCGAAGTGAAGTCGCGGTGGCTGGTGACCACGGCGATCACTGCGGGGGCAACCGCGATCAGTGGCACGCAGGCCATCACGATGTCGAATAGCATCGCTGCAGAGTCTAAGCGGCCTGCTCGGCCGATTTAGTATTTGCCGTTACCCGCGGGCATCGTTGGGGCGACCCGGCCGGCGCCGCCGGCCACTGCGGGCCGCGGGGCTTCCGGAGCGGGAGCTGGTGACCCCGGCCGGATGGCCCGAGTTGCGTGGCTTGTTGCGCCGCGGCTGGGCCGGCTGGGGCCGTGCCGGTGTCGGCTCGGGACGCTTGGGTTCACCGAAAGTCCGCTCACCGGGAGCGATCTGCTGCAGCACCGGATGATCGGTGTCGTTGATCCGGGTGATCGTGGGCTTGACGCCGGCCTTGCGCGTCAGGTTCCGAACATCCGACACCTGCGCATCGTGCATGAGCGTCACCACGGTGCCCTCGTTCCCCGCGCGGGCGGTACGTCCCGAACGGTGCAGGTACGCCTTGTGCTCGACCGGCGGGTCGGCGTGCACCACCAGGTTCACATCGTCGACATGGATGCCGCGGGCGGCGATGTCGGTGGCCACCAGGACGGTCGCGGAGCCGTCGGAAAACGAGGTGAGGTTACGGGTACGGGCATTCTGGGACAGGTTGCCGTGTAATTCGACCGCCGAGATGCCTCGCGAATTGAGCTGACGGGTCAGGTTTTTCGCGCCGTGCTTGGTACGTGCGAAGACGATGGTGCGGCCCGGGGCAGCGGCCAGATCTGCGACCACGTTGACGCGGGCCGCGTTGTCCACGTGAAGCACATGGTGCACCATCGCGGCGACAGGCGACTGCGCCGAGTCGACGCTGTGCACCACCGGATCGTGCAGATAGCGCTTGACCAGCACGTCGACCCCGGCATCGAGGGTGGCCGAGAAGAGCAGCCGCTGACCGTCTTTCGGAGTCTTGTCCAGCAGACGCTTGACGCCGGGCAGGAAGCCGAGGTCGGCCATGTGGTCGGCTTCGTCGAGCACGGTGATCTCGACGGCAGACAGATCGACGTGACCGGACCGCATGTGGTCCTCCAGGCGGCCCGGGCAGGCGATCACCACGTCGACCCCCTGCTGCAGGGCCGAAATCTGCGGGCCGGCGCTGACGCCGCCGAAGACATTCAGAGACTTCAGGCCGGTCGCGGCGGCCAACGGAGCCAGCGAGGCCTCGATTTGCGTGACGAGTTCGCGGGTCGGGGCGAGGATCAGCGCGCGCGGCCGACGGGATATCCGGCGGCTGCCGCTGCGGGCCAGCCGAGCGACCAGGGGCAGCAGAAACGCGTAGGTCTTGCCGGACCCGGTGCGGCCGCGGCCGAGCACATCGCGTCCTGTCAACGAGTCGGGCAGGGTCGCGGCCTGGATCGGGAACGGGGAGTGCACGCCGTCCTTCGCGAGGGCGGCAACGATCTCGGCGGGCAGGCCGAGCTCGGCGAACGTGGGCACAGTGCTGCCACTGTGGACTGGCGCAGACAAAATGAAACTCCGAAAAGTTAGAGGGCGGTCGTCCTGCCCGGCGCGGGTGACATCCCGCGGCGCTCGGTATGACGATCGAGGAGGCGGCACTGGCAGAACAGATGTGCCGATCACCAGGAAGTCTACCGGTAGGCCGGCCGAAACCGCGGATCGCTCCGGTGTGACGTGCGTGACTGATGCGTCTTCCTTCGGGCCACATACGCGAGGAGCGATTCACTCCGGTCTGCCATGTTCTTCCTGTGAGCCCGGTCAACTATCCTGGCGAACACGCGTGTGGCCAGCGGAAATGGCTCAGCGCGAGGAGCGTGATCGAGGTGGGCACATCCAGGACCCGCAACGGCCGGGTGCCGTCGGCGCAGCTGCGTGCGGTCCGCGAGCTTTTCGTCGCCGGACAGGTGGACGCTGCCTACCTCGACTCGACCCACGTCCGCCGCGTCGTCGCCGAGAGCTGGCAGCGCAGCCTGGCCACCGGTGTTGACCCCGATCGCGTCGCACAGGCCGCGGCTGCCGCCGCCCGCCTCGGTGCGCTGCGGGACGCCAATCCGTTGTCGAGTGCCCTTCCGGTGATCCGCCGGCTGTTGGTCGACGATGCCGCCGATTCTGGCGTCGTCGTCGCGATCACCGGGGCCGACGGCACGTTGCTGTGGGTGGAAGGTGACCTCGCCGCGTGCCGCAAGGTCGAGGCGATGAACTTCGTTCCGGGGGCCGACTGGAGCGAGCGCAGCGCAGGCACCAACGCGCCGGGCACGGCACTCGCCCTCGACGCCGAGGTGCAGATCCGCGGTTCCGAACATTTCTCCCGTGTCGTGCAGCCATGGAACTGCACAGCCGTGCCGGTTCACGACCCGGTGACCGGGGCGCTGCTCGGCACCATCGATCTCACTGGTGGCTCAGCCATCGTGACGCCACAGACATTGGCTCTGGTCCGCGCAACCGCTGTGGCGGTGGAAAACCATCTGGCGCTGTTGCGGTTGACAGGGCACGCGAGCGAACCGGTTCCCGCCGGGGCCCGTCTCACCGTGCTGGGGGCCGACCGCCCGCAGTGGCAGCACACCGACAGCGACGGCATGGCGCATTCCGCCATGCTGACCGGCCGGCATGCCGACATTCTGGTGCTGCTCCTGCGACATCCGGAAGGTCTCAGCGCCGATCACCTCGCCGTGCTCCTCGACGAGAAGGACCTCGACGTGGTGACAGTCCGTGCCGAGATGTCCCGGTTGCGCCGGGTCATCGGCGAGGCCTACCTCGCGTCACGGCCGTACCGGCTGGCCAAACCGATCGCCAGCGACATGGGTGAGGTGTTCGATGCGCTGGGCGCCGACGACGTGGACGCGGCGTTACGGGCGTATTCCGGGGAACTGCTGCCGCAGTCGGTGTCCCCGGCGGTGGCGCGGCTGCGGACCGAGCTGAGTGCGAGCCTGCGTGGCGCTGTGCTGGCCGAATCCAACCTGGAGACGCTGCGGCGCTGGTTGGAACTGCCCGAAGGCCGTGACGATCGGGACGGCTGGCGGAGGCTGCATGACCACAGCGACGCGGGTGCCGGCACGCGGGCCAAGGCACACGGCCACCTTGTCGGCATCGATTTCGACCTGACTTGAGTGTGCTCCTCACGTCCGCGGTCTTGAATCTGCTCCTCACGTCCGCGGTCCTGAATCTGCTCGGCCCGACGTTGCAACGTCGTGCAACTGTGGTGCAACCCTGCGGAACCTACCTTCAGTGGTCACCGACACATTTCGTCGTCTGAAGACAGGGAGAAGTCATGACTGTGTACGCCCGTCCGGGTGCCGAAGGCTCGTTGATGACCTTCGAGTCGCGTTACGCCAACTACATCGGTGGCGAATGGGTGGCCCCCGTCGAGGGCCGGTATTTCGAGAACCCGTCGCCGGTGACGGGGCAGGTGTTCTGCGAGATCCCACGGTCCACCGAGGCCGACGTGGAGAAGGCGTTGGACGCCGCGCATGCGGCCGCACCGGCGTGGGGTAAGACCGCCCCCGCCGAGCGTGCAGTGGTCCTGAACAAGATCGCCGACCGGATCGAGGCCAACCTCGAGTCCGTCGCGCTGGCCGAGTCGTGGGATAACGGCAAGCCGATCCGCGAGACGCTCAACGCCGATATTCCGTTGGCGGTGGACCACTTCCGCTACTTCGCGGGGGCGCTGCGTGCGCAGGAGGGCTCGCTGAGCCAAATCGATGAGGACACGGTCGCCTACCACTTCCACGAGCCGCTGGGCGTGGTCGGGCAGATCATTCCGTGGAACTTCCCGCTGCTGATGGCGACCTGGAAGCTGGCCCCCGCGCTGGCGGCGGGCAACGCCGTCGTGCTCAAGCCCGCCGAGCAGACACCGGCCTCGATCCTCTACCTGTTCTCGCTCATCGGCGACCTGCTGCCCGCCGGTGTGGTGAACATCGTCAACGGCTTCGGTGTCGAGGCGGGCAAGCCGCTGGCCTCGTCCAACCGGATCGCCAAGATCGCCTTCACCGGCGAGACCACGACCGGCCGGCTGATCATGCAGTACGCGTCGCAAAACCTCATCCCGGTCACCCTGGAACTCGGCGGCAAGAGCCCCAACATCTTCTTCAACGATGTCCTGGCCGCCAACGACGACTACCAGGACAAGGCGCTCGAAGGTTTCACGATGTTCGCCCTCAACCAGGGCGAGGTGTGCACGTGCCCCTCGCGGAGCCTGATCCAGGCCGACATCTTCGATGAGTTCCTGGAGCTGGCCGCGATCCGCACCAAGGCGGTCCGGCAGGGTGACCCGCTGGACACCGAGACGATGATCGGCGCGCAGGCCTCCAACGACCAGCTGGAGAAGATCCTGTCCTACATCGAGATCGGCAAGTCCGAGGGGGCCAAGCTGATCACCGGTGGCGACCGGACGCAGCTGGGCGGCGATCTCAACGGCGGCTACTACGTCGCCCCGACGGTGTTCGCGGGCAACAACAAGATGCGGATCTTCCAGGAGGAGATCTTCGGCCCGGTCGTCGCGGTGACCTCGTTCGCGGATTACGACGATGCGATCAGCATCGCCAACGACACGCTGTACGGTCTGGGCGCGGGTGTGTGGAGTCGTGACGGCAACACCGCCTACCGCGCCGGCCGCGACATCAAGGCGGGTCGGGTGTGGACCAACTGCTATCACCAGTATCCTGCCCACGCGGCGTTTGGTGGGTACAAGCAGTCCGGGATCGGCCGGGAGAACCACAAGATGATGCTGGATCACTACCAGCAGACCAAGAACCTGCTGGTGTCCTACAGCAACAAAGCCCAAGGATTCTTCTAAGGGGCGCACCACCCGGCGACTGGATATCTGGCGCCTCGCGGTGGGGAGCCTCATGGTGTGTGCCGCGCCCAATCGTGACGAGGTCTTGATATGTGTGCGGTCAAAAGCGTTGCACAATAAGGAGTTTCGAGTGATCGGTGTCATCGCAGTGCTGGCCGTCGTTGCGACCGTCCTGGTCAATCCGGTGGCAGCCGGTCTATATCTGGCTGTGTTCACCGCATTCATGTACTTCGCGGTGTACCGTCGCCATCGCTCGGTGGCCAACTCGCCCGATGAGGAGTTCGCGATGCTTACAGGGGCCGAAAGCCGGTTGATATGAAGCACCAGCAACAGATTTCGGGGGTGAACTACACCTTCGACGGGCTCGTGGAGGTGATGGCCAAGGCCACCCCGCTGCGTTCCGGCGATCAATTGGCCGGATGCGCGGCCGAACACGACGGGGAGCGGGCGGCCGCGGCGTGGGTGCTCGCGGACCTGCCGCTGGAGGTGTTCCTCGCCGAGGAGATCGTTCCGTACGACACCGACGAGGTTACCCGGTTGATCATGGATACCCATGACCGCCAAGCCTTCTCGGAGGTTTCACACCTCACCGTCGGAGGCTTCCGGGACTGGCTGCTGGAGGCGGCGTCGCGCGATGACAGCGTCGAGCGCATCGCGGCCATCGCGCCAGGCCTCACCCCGGAGATGGTCGCCGCGGTCAGCAAGATCATGCGCAACCAGGATCTGATCGCGGTCTCGGCCGCCATGCGGGTCAATGCGGCATTCCGCACCACCATCGGCACCCCCGGCACGTTGGCCACCCGGCTGCAGCCGAACCACCCCACCGACGATCCGCGCGGGATCGCCGCTGCAGTGCTCGACGGGTTGCTCCTGGGGTGCGGTGACGCGGTGATCGGGATCAACCCGGCTACCGATTCGCCGCAAGCCACCGCCGATCTGCTGCACCTGCTCGATTCGATCCGCACCCGCTACGAAATCCCGGCCCAGTCCTGTGTGCTGTCCCACATCACCACCACGATCGGGCTGATCGAAGCGGGGGCGCCGGTGGACCTGGTCTTCCAGTCGGTCGCCGGCACCGAGGGTGCCAACACGGCCTTCGGGGTGAACATGGCGGTGCTGCGGGAAGGCAACGAGGCTGCGCGCAGCCTCAATAGGGGCACCGTGGGCGGCAACGTCATGTACCTGGAGACGGGGCAGGGTTCGGCGCTCAGTTCATACGCCCACCTAGGGGTCGGCGGTAAGCCGGTGGATCAGCAGACCTTGGAGACCCGCGCCTACGCCGTGGCCCGCGACCTGCAACCTCTGCTGGTCAACACCGTCGTCGGGTTCATCGGCCCGGAGTACCTGTACGACGGCAAGCAGATCATCCGGGCCGGGCTGGAGGATCACTTCTGCGGCAAGCTGCTCGGCCTGCCGATGGGCGTGGACGTTTGCTATACCAACCACGCCGAGGCTGATCAGAACGACATGGACACCCTGTTGACATTGCTGGCCGCGGCCGGGGTGGCGTTCGTGATCACCGTGCCCGGCGCCGACGACGTGATGCTGGGCTACCAGAGCCTGTCTTTCCACGATGTGCTGACCGTGCGACGCACGCTGGGGTTGCGGCCCGCGCCGGAGTTCGAGGCTTGGTTGCGCAATGTGGGCATGGTCGACGAGTCCGGCCGACTCACCCCGTTCGACCTGGAGCGTTCGGCGCTTCGGTCACTCACGTCGGCGGAGGTGCTGTGAATACTAACCACGTTGCAGTACAAGAGTTTTGGGACGAGTTACGCAAGACGACGCAGGCCCGTATCGGGCTGGGGCGGGCCGGTAACGGACTGCCCACCCGGCGGGTGCTCGAGCTGGCGTCGGCGCATGCCGCGGCTCGCGATGCCGTGCACGTGCCGCTGGACTTGGATCAGCTCAGGGAAGCTGTCCTCGCGGTCGGCATCGGTGAGCCGACGGTGGTGACCAGCCGCGCAATCTCCCGCGAGGAATACCTGCGCCGCCCCGACCTGGGCCGGTTGCCCGCCGACTCGATGACTGTGCCCGATACCCCGGCTGACATCGGCTTCATGCTCGCCGACGGCTTGTCGCCGACAGCCCTGAACCACCACGGGCCGGCCCTGCTGGCGGCGTTGGTGGAGCAGTTGAAGGATCGTTACACCATGGCGCCGCCCGTGATCGCCACGCAGGCCAGGGTCGCCCTCGGTGATCACGTCGGAACCCGGGCGCGGGTGCGGACGCTGCTGGTGATCGTGGGTGAGCGACCCGGCCTGAGCGTGGCCGACAGCCTGGGCATCTATCTGACGCATCTACCCCGGCCGGGACGCACCGACGCCGACCGCAACTGCATCTCGAACATCCATCCGCCCGACGGCCTCGGATACTCCGAGGCTGCCCGCGTGGCAGCCGGTCTGGTGGCCGGGGCCCGGGAGCTCGGCCGCTCGGGCGTCGACCTCAAAGACACCTCGCGAACCACAACCCTGGGGCCTGGCGGCGCGGCCGAACTCAACCGATAGGCGGGAAAGGGTTTCGGCAGCAGCACTGACCGCTGGTCGGCTAGCGATCATGTAAAACGCAGTCTTGCAAGGTAATCCGCGAACATGCTGATGGATTCTTGGGAGGTCGCTGGATTCAGTGACCACACAGCGTGGCAGCAGCTTTCTCTACAGAATCCGGGGTCAGATTGACCTATGGACACTTACGACGGAGAGCCCACGACTCGGCACCGCCGCGGACGAGTTATCGGCATCGTGATCGGCGCCGGTGCAGTCGCGGCGATGACGACACTCGCGCTTGCACAACCAGATTACGGTTCCACGGGTACCAACATTCCCTTGGCCGGATCTGGTGATGCTCCTGCGAACACCACCTACACGCAGCCCGCGGTCGGACAGATGAAGGTCGGCAACACCGCGACGGTGACGACATCAGCCGCCAGTTCGGCGGGTTAGGGGCTGACCCGATGACGACGAGGAGGTCGAAGAGATGAGTTCGCGCATCTTGGGCATGGCCGGGACCGCCATCGCGGTGCCGGCAGTGTCACTCGCATTGTGTGGGGTCGCCCAGGCGTCGTCTCCCAATGTCGTCGGCCAGAAATATAGCGATGCCAGCGGCACGCTCAGTGGTGCCGGCTACACACCGGTGGTTCAGGCCACCGTTGGGGACCACCTGGGATGGTCGGACTGCGTCGTCACCCGCCAGCAGGACCGTACGGTCCAGCCGCCGGAGAACAGCGGTGGATCGGCGGCGAATCAGACGCTGATCTCACTCAACTGCGATGCCGCGGTGGCATCAGCCAAGACCCCGGGCAATTCGCTTGCCAGCCCCGAGGGTAGGGCCGCGGCCGCCGCTGCCAAGGCTTCCGCGACGCCCACGCCCGCGCCTTCGGGCTAGACATCGCCCTTAGGGTTAAGTATCCCGACGGGGCTCAAAGCTGCTGATGTCATGGCAGCCCAGCCTCTTCAGAAGGTAGCGCCGCCGGACCAGTGATGTTCGGCTGCGCTCTCTGTATGACCGCGGTGGCGGGTGCCTGCAGGTTCATTGTCGTGGTCGCGCCCAGTGTCATCGCCCCTGAGGTCATGGTCGGGGGAGGCGGGGGCGTGTGGATCGCCAGCGGTGTGCCTTGGCCGCCCGAGCTTGCACTCAACCAGCCCAGCGTAAGTAAGGCGCCACCGCCGATGACTGCCGAGAGCGCTCGGATGGTGTTTTTCTTTTCGGCAGCCATGTGGGTCAACTCCTTGTTCCTGTGGCGTTGGATACTGGTGTTCGACTGCTAGCCCGCCGTCAGACGATGTGCCCTTGTACGACTCAAGTTCATGCTCGCAATCTGGAATTGCGATGCGTCTCCCGTGTGAGTTGTCTAGGAAGAATTGAATGTCGCAATGGCGTTAGGCTCTTGAGAGTTCGTCTGCCAGCGTGCCCGGGGTTTTGACCTGCATCGACAGTGAGCGGTAGGCTGCTCGGTTGGCGTGTGCTGCCCTCACGGGCAAGCAGGTCCCGGGTCAATGTCGGTCGCCGGGAACATCGAGACGCACCCGCCGGACCGGCAACCAAACGGGGAAACCCGAAACAAGAGAGGTAAGCGCTGTGTCTACATTCACGCCGAAGGCGGGTGACACCACGCGTTCGTGGTACGTCATCGATGCCACCGACGTGGTGCTTGGCCGGCTCGCCGTCGAAGCAGCCAAGCTGCTGCGCGGCAAGCACAAGCCGACATTCACGCCCAACGTTGACGGAGGCGACTTCGTCATCGTCATCAACGCCGACAAGATCGCCGTCAGCGGTGACAAGCTCACCAAGAAGTTCGCTTACCGCCACTCGGGTTACCCCGGTGGTCTGCGTAAGCGCACCATCGGCGAGCTGCTGCAGAAGCACCCGACCCGTGTCGTCGAGAACGCGATCGTCGGCATGCTGCCGCACAACAAGCTCAGCCGGCAGATTCAGAAGAAGCTGAAGGTGTACGCCGGTCCGGAGCATCCGCACGCCGCGCAGCAGCCGGTTCCGTTCGAGATCAAGCAGGTGGCCCAGTGACCGAAGTGAATGAGACCGAAGCCGTGGCCGACGTTGTGACTGAGGTCGTCGAAGAGGTCGTCGAGCGCCGCGAGCCGGTCATCATCGACCGTCCCATCCAGACCGTCGGCCGCCGCAAGGAGGCCGTGGTGCGGGTGCGTCTGGTGCCCGGCACGGGCCAGTTCCACCTGGACGGCCGCACCCTGGAGGCCTACTTCCCGAACAAGGTGCATCAGCAGCTGATCAAGGCCCCGCTGGTGACCGTGGACCGGCTGGAGAGCTTCGACGTCTACGCCCACCTCGATGGTGGCGGCCCGTCGGGCCAGGCCGGCGCGCTGCGTCTGGCCATCGCCCGGGCGCTCATCCTGGTGCAGCCGGAGGACCGTCCGGCGCTGAAGCGGGCTGGCTTCCTGACCCGTGACCCGCGTGCCATCGAGCGCAAGAAGTACGGCCTCAAGAAGGCCCGTAAGGCTCCTCAGTACAGCAAGCGCTGATCTGTTTTGCCGTCAAACCGCCGGGCGTGGAATATCCACGCCCGGCGGTTTTCTTATTTATCCCAGTGTGCCGAATTCAGTAATCATCCCACCAGCGGTCCTTTTCGATAATTGGCCAGTCAACGCCTCTTGATATTGGGATTGGCGCGAATTGAGTTAATTCGATAGCTCAGCTAATGGTGGTTATTTTCTGATGCCTTGGTTTGACATTCGCTCGGAAAGTAGAAAACCCCTGAACCGGCGCACACCTCGCCGACGGGATAGTTGGCGCAGTGTTGTGCCGCCCGCATCCGAGTGCGTGCGGGCGGCACATCTGCAGGGTCTCGATGGCATACCGGTACGGCGGCGGCACGACTGCGGGTGACCTCAGTTGGCTCTTTATGCCCTTCTTATGAGAAATTTATGGGTATGGGTCGACTGTTCGGCACCGATGGGGTGCGCGGAGTCGCCAATCGCGATCTAACGGCCGAGCTGGCGCTGGCGCTGGGCTCTTCGGCAGCTCGTAGGTTGGGTTCTGCAGGTGGGGCGCGCCGCCGCGTCGCGGTCGTCGGCCGTGATCCGCGGGCCAGCGGTGAGATGCTGGAAGCCGCGGTGATAGCGGGGCTGACCAGCGAAGGCGTCGACGCGTTGCGGGTCGGGGTGTTGCCGACCCCCGCCGTGGCGTACCTGACCGGTGCTTATGACGCCGACTTCGGCGTGATGATCTCGGCGTCGCACAACCCGATGCCCGACAACGGCATCAAGATCTTCGGTCCGGGTGGGCACAAGCTCGACGACGCCGCCGAGGACCGCATCGAGGATCTGGTCAGCTCTGGCCCCGGGATGCGGCCGACCGGTGCTGGGATAGGCCGGGTGCAGGACGCCGAGGATGCCCTTGATCGCTATCTGCGGCATACCGGCAAGGCCGTCACCACCCGGCTCGACGGGCTGACTGTAGTGGTGGACTGCGCGCAGGGCGCGGCATCGGTAGCGGCGCCGCTGGCCTACCGGGCTGCGGGTGCCGATGTCATCGCCATCAACGCCGAGCCCAACGGCCTGAACATCAACGACGGCTGCGGCTCCACCCATCTCGACGTGTTGCAGGCCGCCGTCCGGGAGCATGGCGCCGACTTGGGCCTCGCGCACGACGGCGACGCCGACCGATGCCTGGCGGTGGACGCGGCGGGCCGCGTGGTCGACGGTGATGCCATCATGGTGGTGCTGGCGCTGGCCATGCAGGAGGCCGGCGAACTGACAGCCAACACCCTGGTCGCCACGGTGATGAGCAATCTGGGCCTGCACCTGGCCATGCGCGCAGCCGGCATCGAGATCCGCACCACCAGCGTCGGTGACCGTTACGTTCTCGAAGAACTCCGGGCCGGCGAATTTTCGCTGGGCGGTGAGCAATCGGGCCACATCGTGATTCCCAGTTTCGGTACCACGGGCGACGGCATCGTCACCGGTCTGCGGCTGATGTCGCGAATAGCGCAGACCGGGTCCACTCTGGCCGCGCTGGCAGAACCGATGCGAACGCTGCCGCAGGTGCTGATCAACGTCGAGGTCACCGACAAGGCGACCGTGGCGCTGGCGCCCTCGGTGCAGTCGGCGGTGGCCCAGGCCGAAGCTCAGCTCGGAGAGACCGGCCGGATCCTGTTGCGACCGTCCGGAACTGAGCAGGTGGTCCGGGTGATGGTCGAAGCCGCCGACGAGGACACCGCCCGCCGGGTCGCAGTCCGCGTCGCCGAGTCGGTCAGCGCCCAGAACTGAGGGAACCCCACCACGACCCGCTGCGTCTAAACCGGGCATGGGAGAAGTTGACGCCGCCCACGTCGATGTCGGGGGGCTGCTGCGGGCGGCACGCCAGTACGACGTCGCTGCCGGGATCATCACTGCCGGTGTCCGGACGAGGTTTCGGTTCGACGGTGCGATCGCCGGGCGAGCGCACACCTTTTCGGGTGACGCGCTAAGGACTGCGCTCGACGAACGTGCCGCCTCGTTGCGGCAATGGGCCCGAGCGGCTGGCGAGGTGGCCGCAATCCTGCGGAGTACCACCGACCGCTACGTCGCCGCCGATGCCGACGCCGCCGCGAGGGTGGGGTGAAAATGACCCAAACCGGCGACGTCGCGGCACGTTTGGCAGACGGGCAGCGTGCGGTCGATACTTTTGCCGAATTGGTCCTGGCCTGCGGACTGCTGGGTTATCGGCACCCGGACCTCACCGCACACCTCGGCCAGATGCATGACTGGTATGCCGCAGAAGACGGCTTGGATCTGCAAGCGCTGGACGCCGATGGCGCGGCCCTCGCAGGTATCGCGGGGGCGGCTGAGCGGGCGCTGCAGCTACAGGACGATCAACTGACCGCACTCGCGCAGGCGTGGCAGGGCGCGGGGGCGCAGGCAGCGCGCGAGTTCCTGCTCCGGCATGGTGGCGCGGCCCAGGAAGCCGTGGTCGCCGTACGTAGAGCCGTCGGTACCTTGGCCGAATTGCGCGATCAGCTGTGGCGGGCCATCGACGGCAAGGTCACGATCACCGAGCGGATCGAGGCGCGATGTGCGGAGCAACGCGGCGCGTGGCTGGCCGCGGCGCGCGTCGTCCGGACCGGTCTGGGTCGCCACGACGCCGCCAGCGAACTGATCGATACGCAGGTGAAGCCGTTCGTGGACAACGACATCGGCGTTGATTGGGTGTCCGCGATGCGGTCGGCGAGTACTTCGGTGTCGTATGCCTACGCCGCTGCGATCACGGAGCTCACCGATGGTCCTATACCGGTCTTCGAGATCCCCGGCGATCTTGGGCCGTCGTGGATGCCGCGCACGGGTCCGACGGTTCCGATTGATTCACCGGTGCGCACCGGCAGCACGGTCCCCGCCGGTTTCGTACCGTCCGACCGGACCGATCCGATGCCGTGGGTGGCCCAGGCGAGCCCGATGAGCATGCCGCCGATGGACCCTCAGATCGCTTCTGCTGCAACACCTCCCGCACCGCCGACCGTCGAACCGCCCGCATTGGTTACCGGTCCGGCTGCGTCTGATCCCGCGGCGGCGTGGGGTGCGCCGCTCGGCGGTGGACTGCCCGGGGCCGGGTTGTCCGGCATCGGCCAGCAACTCGCCGACCTTTTTGGCGGCTTGCTCGGCTCGACAGCCGACGGAGCATCGGGTTTGGCCGCGAACACGGCGCTGCCCGAGGAACTCGATGAGCCGGAGGTGTCTGATCTGGTCGGTGATGAGGACACATCCGACAAGCCTGATGAGGAAGAATCGAATGGCGCCGGCGCTGACCAGAAGGCTGAAGATGTTGCACCCGAGGAAGATTCGGATGCAGATGACGCTTCCGGTGACGAGGCGCCGCCGGAGGATACGGTCGAGGTACCGGCGCCCGAACCAGCCGAAACGTCGGTCGAAACCGCCGAACCGCCTGGTGCACCGCAGCCAGCACCGCCCATGGTCGTGCCTCCAGCCGCCCCGGCCGAGTCGATGGCGGCGCCCGCCAAGACGCCCTGCGAGATCGCCGCCGACGAGTTACCGCAGGTGGGTGGTTAGTGGGGTGATCGGATCAGGTACGGGTGGCAGCGCGGTCGGCGAGCAGGCCGTAGATGGGTCGTGACCGCAGGACCATGGCGACCAGTAGCGCAGTCGCGCATGCGCCGAGCATCGGTGGCAGTTGGTTGGTGGTGCCGGTGAGCTCTGTGGCGAGGATCAGACCGGTAACTGGTGCGTGCACGCTGGCGGTGAAGAACGATGCCATCCCGATCAGGGCGAGTCCCGCCGGACTGGGGGCGGCGTCCGGGACGAAGTGGGCGGCCACCAGTGCGACGATGAGCCCGGTGTCGGCACCGAGCACGAGCATCGGAGCGAACAGACCGCCCGGGGTTCCCGCTGCGTAGGACGCGGCACCAAGGACGAAACGTAACACCAGCACCCCGATGACAGCCCAAATCGTGCCGTGGCCCAGGAGTGCTTGCTGAGTCAGGTTGTCGCCGCCGCCGGCAAGGTCCGGCGCGCACCAGACGAGAATTCCCACACCCCCGCCGATGGCGGCCGCGCGCACTTCGACCGGCCATCGGCTGGTATCGGCCCTGTGCAACCCGAACATGATGGCCTTGTTGTAAAGCACGCCCAGAACGCCGGTGACGATACCGACGGCCACCACCCAACCGGCGTCGGCCAGACGGGGTTCGGATAGCTGCGGCATATAGAAATCAGTGCCGGAATGGATGAGCGGGTAAGCCACCACGAACCCAGACGCCGAGGCCACGAGGGTGGCGAGGGTAGTCCGGGGGTCAAAGCGTTTGACGAGCTCTTCCAAGACGAATACCCCACCGGCGATAGGCGCGTTGAAGGCGGTCGCCAGGCCGGCGGCTGCGCCGCCGGCGGCCAGAATCCTCAGGTCAGTCTGAGATCGACGGGTCAGCGAAGCGATGATCACTGCCACCGAACCACCCATCTGCACCGATGGCCCTTCACGGCCGAGCGCCAGGCCGGCGCCCAGCGACAGCAGACCACCGACGTACTTGATCGGCAGAATCCGGAATTTGCCGGGCTCGGCACGGCCTTCGACGACCGCTTCGACGCGCGGGATGCCGCTGCCTTCGGCATTCGGCTCGATGCGTGCCACCAACGCCGCCGCGACCATCGTGCACACGGCGCAGATGAACACCACGACGATCAGGCCCCACCAGCTGCCCTGGGCCCAACTGGACAGCGATTCACGCCACTGGCCCGCCTGGACCAGAAGCAGTCGGAAGCTGGCTGCGGTCAGGCCGGTCAGCGCGCCGACCACCGCCGCCGTCAGGACGAAGCCCACCAAACTCTCTGCGCTTTCGCCGCTGGCGTCGACCGGGTGCAGTGTCGGTTTCTGCCAGCCGGTCAAGGTACTGCGGAGCCAGCTGCGTGTCCGACGTGCCAAAATGCCCGCCTGTGTCTTTATCGCGTTGCTGACCACCGGGGGCGAGTCTAAAAGGTGGGACAGGTCCACGTGTGCGGTTGGATGGTGCCGCCGCGACATGCCGGTACGGCCGCCAAGTACTGCCACGTCATATCGGGTCACATTGCAGTAGTGCGCTAGCGAGATCGACCCGCTGCGCGCGGGCGACGATTCCGTCAGCCTGTCCCGTCACCACGACGAATTGACCCGCGTACTACTCAGCCCGCATCCCTGACGTCAGTGTCAATACTGTGGTTCTTTCGTTGGCCAGCGCCTTACCCTTGGGCAATCGAGGGTGGACGGACCCTAGTTCGGATGGTGCAGAGATGACGGCGGACGTGTCGTGCGGGTCATGCGGTACTGGATTGCGGGCGAACGCCAAGTTCTGTGACGAGTGCGGTACCCGCACCGGGATTTCGGCCGATACCCCGGAATACAAGCAGGTGACCGTGTTGTTCGCCGACGTGGTCCAGTCGATGGACATCGCCGCCACGCTGGATCTCGAGCGGCTGCGCGAAATCATGACCGAGGTGGTGGAGCGCTCGGCGGCCGTCGTGCGCCGGTACGGCGCCGGGACGGTGGAGTTCACCGGCGACGGGGTGATGGCGGTGTTCGGCGCCCCGGTGGCGTTGGAAGATCATGCTCTGAGGGCATGCTTGGCGGCGTTGGCAATTCAAGATGAGGCAAACCGACTGGCGGACCAGGTGGCCCGACGTGATGGGGTGGGACTGCGGTTGCGCGTCGGCGTGAATTCGGGTCGGGTGATCGTCGGGGCGCTCGGATCGGGGATGTGGGGGTACACCGCGACCGGTGAGCCCGTCGGGTTTGCGCAGCGGATGGAGTCGGTGGCGCCGGCGGGTGGGGTGATGTTGTCGGAATCGACTGCGCGGTTGGTCGAACGTGTCGCGCTGCTAAGTGAGCCGGAACTGGTGCGCATCAAAGGTGGTGACGCACCCGTCCCCGCGCGCCGGTTGCTTGGGATGGGTTCGGGCCACGGCGCGGTGCCGCGCCGAGAGGCGCGGCTGGTCGGCCGGCGGTGGGAAATGGCGGCGGTTGACGCGGTCATGGATCGCGCGACGGCAGGCCGCGGGGGTGTGGTGAACTTGGTCGGTCCGCCGGGTATCGGCAAGAGTCGGGTCGCCCGGGAGGCTGCCGCACTAGCGTCGGGCCGTGGGGTACAGGTGTTTTGGACCTTTTGTGAATCCCACGCTCGTGACGTTCCGTTCCATGCCGTGACGCGACTACTGCGCGAGGCCACAGGCGTGGTCAGCCTCGACGAGGACGCCGCCCGCGCCCGGGTGCGCGAACAAGTCCCGCAGGCCGACCCTCAGGATCTCCTCCTGCTCGATGACCTCCTCGGCATCGCCGACGCTACGGTGCCGCTGCCTCTGATCGACTCGGATGCGAGGAGGCGCCGGTTGACCGCGCTGCTCAAAATGGCGACACAGGCGCGCACCGAGCCGGCGCTCTACATCATCGAGGATGCCCACTGGATCGACACCGTGAGCGATTCGATGCTGGCCGATCTGCTCAGCGTCATGCCCCAGACCTCCTCGCTGGTGCTGGTCACCTTCCGTCCGGAGTATGAGGGCGCGCTCTCGGAGATGCCGAGCGTGCAGGCGATAACGCTTGCTCCTCTGGATGATTCGGATACCGCGGTGCTGATAGGCGAGTTGCTGGGTGCGGATCCCTCGGTCGGAGAGCTGGCGTTGATCATCGCCGAGCGCGCCGCCGGGAACCCGTTTTTCGCCGAGGAGATGCTGCGGGAGTTGGTGCAGCGCGGCGTGCTGACTGGCGAGCACGGCGGATACGTGTGTCAAGTGGATGTCGCCGAGGTGAGCGTGCCGGCCACAGTGCAGGCGGCCATCGAGGCCCGCATCGACCGGCTGACCTCAGCGGCCAAGCGCACGATCTACGCGGCGTCGGTGATCGGGGTCCGCTTCGAGGCCGACTTGCTGGCTGCGCTGGACATCGAAGTTGTCATTGGTGAGCTGCTGAACGCGGAGCTGATCGATCAGGTACGCGTGCACCCCGGCGCCGAGTACGCCTTCCGCCATCCATTGATCCGCGCCGTGGCCTACGAATCGCAGCTGAAATCCGATCGCGCCGGTTGGCATCGGCGCCTGGCGGTGGCCATCGAAGCGCGTGCCCCCGAGTCGGCGGACCAGAACGCCGCGTTGATCGCTGAGCATCTCGAGGCCGCGGGTGACCTGCCCGCCGCCTACGCCTGGCATATGCGCGCCGGCGCCTGGTCGACCAACCGTGATATCGGCGCGGCGCGGGTCAGCTGGGAGCGGGCCCGCCGCGTCGCCGACAGGTTAGCCAACGGCACCGGCACATTGGCGATGCGGATCGCACCGCGCACCATGCTGTGCGCCACCGACTGGCAGGCGCGAACATCCCAGGAAACCAGGGGTCGTTTCGACGAGTTGCGCGAATTATGCGACGCGGCAGGGGATAAGGTTTCGGTGGCCATCGGCATGACCGGGTTGGTGACGGAGCTCCTCTACGCGGAGCGGCCCGAGGGCTCGCGGCTGGCATCCGAGCAGATGGCGCTCCTCGAGTCGATCGGCAATCCCGCGTTGACCATCGGGTTGGCTTTCCTCCCGTTTGCCAACTGGTTCAGTGTCGGCGAGTTCGACGAGATCCTGCGGTGGTCACAGACCGCTATCGACCTGGCCGGAGGTGACCCCGCCATGGGCGCCGGCTTCGGTTTCGGCGCACCGCTAGCGGTTGCGCTGGCATTTCGCGGTGTGGCCGGGTGGTGGTTGGGCCGGGCCGGATGGCGGCAGGACCTCGACGCGGCCGTCGCGATGGCCCGAGACAGCGATGCGGAAACCTTCGGTGTGGTCGTCACCTGGGCTTACGGCACCGGTATGGTCGCCGGCGTGCTTCGGGCCGACGACTTCTTACTGCGGACGTTCACCGACGCCCTGCAAACCGCTCAAAGGGCCGGCAGCGATATCGGACTGCTCTTCGCCGAGTTCTCGTTGGGTGGTGCGCTGCTGCATCGGGATTCGGAGGCCGACCGAGACCGCGGGCTGGCACTGACCATGCAGGGGCTCGATTGGCAACGAGAGCGGATGCCCTCCCTCGTTCCGTCCACCACATTGTTGGTCGGTCGGGAGAAGGCCAGGCGCGGCGACCGCGAGGCGACCATTCCGGTGATGCGCCAAGCCGCGGACCATCTGTATCGGGCTGAGCGGTTCGGGTTTGGCGTTTTCGGCACCCAGGCGTTGGTGGAGACGCTGCTTCAACGTGGCTCCGAAGACGATCTGGCCGAAGCCGAGGCAATGATCGACCGCTTGCGCAACTGGCGGGCCGATCAAGATTCGGCGATCCGCGACATCACGCTGCTGCAGCTGCGCGCGCTGCTCGCTCGGGCCCGGGGTGACGACGTCGCCTTCCGGGCTCTGGTGGATCGCTATCGTGCGATGGCGGAATCCCTTGGCTTCGAAGGACATATCGACTGGGCCAAGGCGATGTGCGTCTAGTAGCGTCTGCGATCGAAGGCCCACGTGGGCAAGTCGATGCGCCGCGGTTGGGTGCCGTCGAACAGCGTCGCGACCACGCTGTGGTCGTCGCCGTATTCCTCCAGCGATTCCTCGATGCCGACTGTCAGCACTGGATCCGGACTGGATTCGATGAACGTACGGTATCCGTGTTCATACGACCATCGGATAGCTTGCTCGAACAACACCGGTTGCCGCAGATTGGCGAACCAATAATCGCCGTCGAGGATCGACGGGTCCAGTCCGGCGCCGGTGACTGCGGAGATGAACGTGATATCGCCGCCGTGCGGCCGTAGCCCTGAGAGGGAGTCCCGCAAGGTCTCGCGCAACTCCTCGACCGCGGCCGAATGCGACGCGTAGTTGACCGGAATCCGCATGACCGACAGCCCATCTCGTTCACATCTGGCCATCAGCTCGGCCAATGCGTCTGCATTCCCGGTGACGACCGTGCAGGACGGACCATTCTGCGCGGCGATGGAGATCGATTGACGCCATGGGCGGATGAGGACGTGAACCCGTTCGACGGACTGCGGGATCGAGACCATGCCTCCGGTCCCCGCAATCGCGCGGATCGCCTTGCTGCGCAACGTGACGACTTTCGTCGCGTCTCGCAACGAGAGCGCCCCCGCGACGTAGGCGGCGGCGATCTCGCCCTGTGAATGGCCCAGCACGGCGTCCGGCTGGATTCCCAGCGATTGCCATTGCGCGGCCAGCGAGACCATCACCGCGAACAGCACGGGCTGTACCACGTCGACCCGGTCGAGCCCGGGAGAGGCCACGTCGCCGCGCACGATCTCGAGCAGCGACCAGTCGACGAACTCGGCGAATGCGGCGTCGCAGCGTCGCATGTGGTCGGCGAACATCGGCGCGGAGTCCAACAGTTCGACCGTCATGCCCGTCCATTGCGATCCCTGGCCGGGAAAGACGAAGACCGTTCCCCTTGCGGCGGCGGCCTTTCCGACTGACTCGAACCAAGTGCGTGGGATGCGCATCGTCGCCCCTTCCAGGTGTCCTGCGAACAGACGAAGCCAGGATCAACCTCTGCGAGGGAATCGTCACGCCCGCGTGACATCCCGGGTGCAGTGGTGAACTACTGCACTCTCGATTCGTCTCAAGCGGCTACTACTTAGTGGTCCGGTGCGTAGGTTCGTCGGGGCGGCTAGCCCAGATCATCAACTCGGTACGAGCCAGATGCCCTTCAAACCCAAGCGATTCCGCGCGTTTGCGGTACCCCGGGGGTGCGGTCAAGGACGGCTGTCATCATCGGGCGGTTGTCGTGGGGGTAGCAGGCCGCCGAGTTCGTCGCGGCTGGTGGTTTCCGTCTTGAGCATGGCCCGGTACAGGTGGCTCTCGACGGTACGAACTGACAGCGTCAGTCGTTCTGCGACGGCTTGATTGGACAACCCCGCGGCGACCAGCATGACGATCTCTCGTTCTCGATTGGTCAACGGCAAAGTTCCGGCGGCGGCGCTGAGCGCGGGGGAGCTGACGCCGCCGCACCGCTCGGCGAGGGCTGTCGCGCGTGACGAGCAGGTCAGCGCCGAGCCTCGCAGCCCCTGGCCGCGGTACGTGCTGGCTGCGTGGGCGGCACAATCCACCGCGGCGACAAGGTCGCCCATGTGCTCGAATTCCACTGACAGGATGGCTAACTCGGCTGCATCGGCCCTGTCCAGGGCCTCGGCGAAGCGGGTCGCAAGGCCGGCGCGTGGTCCCTCGACGATCGATTCGAGCTCTCGCAACCGCGCTGCGCCGGAACGGTGACCGAACTGGGTTGCGGTCTGCAAGCAAGCCACCTCGGCGGCGAATTGCCCTTTTCTGCAGGCGGTTTCGGATGCCGACAGCAACAGGGCGATCGCCTCGCTGACGGCACCTTGGCCGGCGGCCACCCACGCCTGGGCGATGTTGCGTTCGCACTCCAACATCCGGAACGTGCGCGGCAGCTTCTCCAGTGTGGACAGAGCCGACGCCGCCTCTGCTGTTGCGCCGTGAATGGCGAGGGCTGTCGCGTGCGCGACCTTGTACCGATATCCCCAGCCGGTGGCGTACCCAGCATTGGACAGGCCCACCGTCGCCTGCTCGAGTAGCGCACCTGCGGTCTTCAACTGGCCCGCTCCGAGGGTCGCCCGGCCTGCCACGGCGGCTCCGAGCAGTTGGGCGGTGCCCGGGAGATTGGCGGCCTGCTCGCGCACGCGCTCGGCCACTCGCAGCGCGTCGCCGATGCGGCCGGACAGCAGCAGTGCGCTGACGTGTGCGTCGGCGATGTTGAATGTCATCTGCGGTGCGTCGAAAGACCGGGTCGCGACGGTGTAACCGGCCTCTGCGGCGGCGATGGCGGTGGCGGTCTGTCCCGCGTCGGCACATACCGTGGCGCGCACCCAAGCGATCTCGGCACCGACGATGGCTGGAAGGTGTTCGAGGGCAAGGCGTTCCGTGTGGTGTGCCGCCTCAATCGGGTCATCCATCGCAAACGAATGCACCGCCAGAAAGGCATCGGTATAGATGCGGGCCTGCGGTGAGCCGGTGCGGGATGCGTCGTCGACGAGGCGCTTGGCGGCTGCAGGGGAGCCGAGTACCCACAGCATGTTGCTGGCCCGCAGGAAGACCAGTCGCGCGTGTTCAGTCTCGGTCAGCGAGCCGGTGTCGATATCGGTGAGGACAGCGTCGGCTTGCTCCCCACGGCCGAGCCATGACAGTGCGTGCGCGCGAATGAAACCCGGCTCGGGTCCGGCTCCGGCTCGGGCTGCAGCGTCGGCGAGGCGGTCCGCGAGAGGCAGGTCTGCCAGCCAGACGGCGCCGCGGGCTGCCCGGACGAGCAGATCGCCGTCGGGCGGGAGGTCGGAATCCAGGCTCAATGTGGCACGCCGCACCACGACTCGAATGTCGTCGCGGTCATCGACTGCTGCCAGTTCGGTGGCGACCAATCCGCGCAGGCGCCGCAGCCGGGTAGCCGGTGCACGCCTGCGCCGGACCTCGCCGTAGAGCGGATGGGCGACCCGCACCTCGACCGCACCGGCAACGGTCTCCAGCGTGATCAGGCCGCGGGTGTCAGCCTCCTCGACAGCGGCTGCATCAGCGATGCGTCTCAGGGCCCCGAGTTCGATGGGCTCCCCGACCGCCAGCGAGTCGACCACGTCACCAACCGGCCCCGGCAGGGCGCCGATGCGGGATTCGATCAGCTCGACGAGGCTGGGTGGCATCACCGGATCGCCAGTCCACTGCCAAAGCCCGTGCTGTTGCACCAATCGGCCGTCGAGGATTTCCTGCTCCACGATGTTGCGCAGGTACAGCGCATTCCCTTGGGTCAATGCCCACAGGCGTGCGGCGGTGTGCGGGTCGATCGATCCGCCGAGGGTCGCCGAGAGGAGCGTTGAGGTCTCGTCCGCGGTCAGCGGCCGAAGGTCGAGCCTGGTGAACTGGCCGACCTTCAATATCTCCCCGATGGCGTCGGAGCTCGGCTCGTCGCGAACCGTCAGGATGACCTTCGCCGCGCCACGCTGTACGAGCTGATGCACCACGAACATCGACAGCTCATCGAGCAGGTGCACGTCGTCGACGCCTAGCACCACCGGGGCTCCATCAGGTGTAGCCGTCAGCGCCTCGATCACCGCGCGGAGCAGCTGAATTGTGTCGGTGGCGCCCGACGTGGCCCAGGCGGTGAACACGCCCAGAGGGACGGACTGAGCAGAGGAAGTGCCCACCACCCACCGGCATTCGTAGCCCTGTGACTCGGCGACCGCCAGCGCTTCCCGCGCGATCCGGCTCTTGCCCACACCGGCAGTGCCGCACATGAGGACACCGGACGAATCAGACGTCGACAGCGCGGCTTCGATGAAGCCCATCTCCTTCATGCGACCGGTTAACGGCCACGTCAATCGCACAAAAGGAGCTTAAGATCGCCGCGAATTTTCGGGGGCGGCTCTGGCGCAATGCGTCATCCCGGACAGATGAGAGCCGGCGCCGCCCCAGCTCGACGTAAAGGTCGTTCGAAGCTGCATGCAGCGACCTTTCCGTCGAATTCGCGGTGCGGTGGTCAGCCCTTGAGCAGCGCGGCGACCTTGTCCTCGAGCTGGACCGGCGGGGCTTCGGGATCGGCGAACCCGCTGCGGGGCAGCGCCGCCTCCGGGTCGGCGAAATAGCGGTAGGTCTTATCGCCGGTCAGAGCGGCCAGCAGGTACCCGGTGAGCAATGCCCGGACCGTTTTCTGCGTGCTGCGGTCCGGTCCGGGCAGCCCGATGAATCGGCCGAGCTTGCGGCCCTCCACCAGCCCGGCGGGCTCGGCCTTGTCCACAGTGCGCAGCGTCGCCCTGTGCCATGCGGCGGCCAGTTCGGTGGCGTTGGAGCGCAGGTTCAGCGAGTCGCCGGTGGCGGCGAGGATCAGCCCGGGTAGCTTCAGCGCTGCCGCCGGCTGCTCGGCGGGCGGCTTGGTGACCGTCGGGAAAAGCGCGGCCACCGCCTTCGGCGCCTGCGATCCGGACGCCATCCCGGCCGCCGCGAACACTGCCGCAGACCCGCCGAAACCATGGCCGACCAGGCCCCGCTTCGCCGGATGCACGCTGATCTTGCCGGGGCCCAGCCGGACACCGCTGACGATGTCCAACGTTGCGCCCAGATCGAAGGCGAAGTTCAGCACCGAGGGCGCTACGCCGGTTTCAGTGCTGGGTGCGGCCGCGACGATGCCCCAGGACGCCAGGTGTTCCAGGGTCCGCGTGTAGTTCTCGCCTTTTGCCAGCCAGTCGTGACCGAACGCCACACCAGGCAGGTTCAGGCCGGCCTCGGGCGTGTAGACGACACCCGGAACGCCGGCGAACGCCAGGTCACCGCGCAGTACGCGGTGCGGGCCGCGGCGGGTCAACGCGCTGAAGAGCTTCTTGGTGCTGGCCACGGGTTGACCGTAGCCCACGGTGCGGAATCGGTCACCGAATGTACTGGCAGGTGATTTGCGTCAACAGCTATCAGCACAGAATCGGACCCCGGCGCCGATTGCACTACCCTGGGAGTCTATGTGTGGAATCGTCGGCTACGTCGGGACGCGCCCGGCTTGCGGCATCGTGGTCGAGGCGCTGCGCCGGATGGAATACCGGGGTTACGACTCCGCGGGCATCGCGCTGGTTGACGGCCGGGGTGGGCTGACGGTACGTCGCCGTGCCGGTCGTCTGGTCAACCTGGAGGCCGCGCTCGCCGAGACCGACCCCGCCATGCTGACCGGCAGCACAGGTCTTGGCCACACCCGCTGGGCAACCCACGGCAGGCCCACCGACCGCAATGCGCACCCGCACCGCGACGCCGCGGGCAAGATCGCCGTAGTCCACAACGGCATCATCGAGAACTTCGCCGGCCTGCGCGCCGAGCTGGAAGCCGCCGGGGTCGAGTTCGCCAGCGACACCGACACCGAGGTGGTCGTGCATCTGGTGGCCCGGCAGTACGCCCACGGCGACACCGCAGGTGACTTCCCGGCTTCGGTACTGGCCGTGCTGCAGCGGCTGGAAGGCCACTTCACGCTGGTGTTCGCCAACGCCGAAGATCCCGGCACCATCGTGGCGGCCCGCCGGTCGACCCCGCTGGTGGTCGGCGTCGGCGACGGCGAGATGTTCGTGGGCTCCGACGTCGCGGCATTCATCGAGCACACACGCAACGCTGTCGAACTGGGCCAGGACCAGGCCGTCGTGATCACCGCCGACGGCTACCGGGTCACCGACTTCTTCGGCAACACCGACGTCGACTACCGCGAGTTTTACATCGACTGGGACCTCGACGCCGCCGAGAAGTCTGGCTACGACTACTTCATGCTCAAGGAGATCGCCGAGCAGCCGACGGCCGTGGCCGCGACCCTGCTGGGGCACTTTGTCGATGGCCGCATCGTGCTCGACGAGCAGCGGTTGAGCGATCAGGAACTCCGCGAGGTCGACAAGGTGTTCATCGTCGCCTGTGGAACCGCCTACCACTCAGGTCTGCTGGCCAAGTACGCCATCGAGCACTGGACCCGACTGCCCGTCGAGGTCGAGCTTGCCAGCGAGTTTCGCTACCGCGACCCCGTGCTGGACCGCAGCACGCTGGTGATTGCCATCTCGCAGTCCGGCGAGACCGCTGACACGCTCGAGGCGGTACGGCATGCCAAGGCGCAGAAGGCCAAAGTGCTGGCGATCTGCAACACCAACGGCAGCCAGATTCCCCGCGAGGCTGACGCTGTGCTCTACACCCGTGCCGGGCCGGAGATCGGGGTGGCGGCCACCAAGACGTTCCTGGCCCAGATCGCCGCCAACTACCTTGTCGGCCTGGCGCTTGCGCAGGCGCGCGGCACCAAGTACCCCGACGAGGTGCAGCGCGAGTACCACGAGCTGGAGGCCATGCCGGAGCTGGTGACCCGTGTGCTTGCGGGTATCGAGCCGGTGAGCCAATTGGCGCAGCAGTTCGCGCCGTCGTCGGCGGTGCTGTTCCTCGGACGTCACGTGGGCTATCCCGTGGCACTGGAGGGTGCGCTCAAGCTCAAGGAGCTGGCTTACATGCACGCCGAGGGCTTTGCCGCCGGTGAACTCAAGCACGGTCCGATCGCGCTGGTCGATGAAGGCCTGCCGGTGATCGTGGTGATGCCCTCGCCCAAGAACGCTCAGATACTGCACGCCAAGCTGCTCAGCAACATCCGGGAGATCCAGGCGCGTGGCGCGATCACCATCGTCATCGCCGAGGAGGGCGACGACACGGTGCGGCCGTACGCCGACCACTTGATCGAGATACCCGTGGTGTCAACGCTTTTCCAGCCGCTGCTGTCGACGATTCCGTTGCAGGTGTTCGCCGCCGGGGTGGCCCGGGCCCGTGGATACGACGTCGACAAACCACGCAACCTGGCCAAGTCCGTCACCGTCGAATAGCTTTCGCCATCTTGTTCACGTTCGGCGTCAGTGCCTAGCAGTCGGGCGGGCAATCGCCCGGTACTGCATCGCCCGGTTCACCAGATCCATGTCCGCGGCGTCGAGCGGGAGATGTTGCGACACGGACACGTCGAGGACGGCGTCGAACCGCTTCATGATCCTGCTGGCATCCATTCCGAACTGCGCCCGGGTGTTCTCCCTGTTGGGCTGTGACAGCAGATCGGAGTCCAACACGAAGCTGACGATGCATCGGTCATACCAATCGAGATGCATCTCCCGGTCTCCCGTCTGCTGAGTTGACTGCGACCCCAAGACCAAAAACTATTGATCGCCGTCTGATATATCAGTTCTCTTTAAACGGTACGGCAGGCTGTGGGGCCGGTCAAGGGTCAGGGCTGTTAGCCGGAGCGGTTACAGCCGATGGGTACCGGCTACCACGTGAGGGCGTACTCCCCGGCGGCTTCGATCAGCCACTCGGCGAGGTAGCGGGCGAACGACGACCGCACCAGGATGCGGTAGTCGGTTCCGTTGTCGGCCAAGGGGATTAGGACGACGGCGGCAAGCCCGAGCATGGTCTGCGCGGCGGTGCCCGGCGCGAAGACCGACGGATGCAGATCCAGTGAGCAGCCCTTGGCCAGCACGTCACGGGCATGGGCGCCACGCAACCGTAGCGTCGTGCGCTGTGCGGAGACGTCGACGGCCGCGCCGTCGAATTCGGCGACCACAGCCCGCAGCTGGGCTTCCAGCTCTTCACCGGGCCGTTCGGTGGAGGTGATGAGCCACTCGTCGGGCCCGAACCAGATCACCGTGGTGTCCGAGCCGTCCACCGCGGTCGACGGGGTGGTGGGCAACGCGTCGACACCGAGGACCCCCGCCGCGGCGGGGGCGCCTGCGCCGTTGGGATCGACCCACAGATCGACCATGGTGACGAAAGGCTCCTCCGCGAGTTGCGCCGAGGACGGCAGCTCGGCGAACCGAGAATGCCAGTCCTGCAGAGGGCTTTGGCGGTACAGAGTGTCAGCCATCGCGGCGTGCTCCTTCGGGATCGACCAGGACGCTGCTGGTGACCTCAACGGACACCAGCCTGCCGTCCACGGGAACGTGCAGGGTTTCTCCGATGCGGGCGTGCCCACCCTTGACCAGGGCCAGGGCGAACGGTCGGCCCAACTCCGCGCTGCGATAGCTGGACGTGACATGGCCAAGCATCGGCACCGGCGGCGGGGGAAGCACGCCTCCGGTGCAGGTCTCGATGATCTGGGCGCCTTCGGGAAGCACGGTCTGCGCGTCGACGGGCAGTAGCCCGACGAACTGTTTGCGCAGCGGGTTGAGGTTCTCGGCGCGGGTGAATGACCGCTTGCCGATGAAGTCCGGCTTCTTTTTCGACACGACCCAGTTCATGCCGAGATCCTGTGGGGTCACGGTGCCGTCGGTGTCCTGCCCGATGATCGGGTAGCCCTTCTCGGCGCGCAGCACGTGCATGGTCTCGGTTCCGTACGGTGTGATCCCGTACGGCTCGCCGGCAGCGATGAGGCGTTCCCACATCGCGGTCGCGTACCAGCCGCTGACGTTGACCTCGTAGGCCAGCTCACCGGAGAAGCTGACCCGCCCGATCCGGACGGGCACGCCGTCTTGTTTGTGCTCCTCGCGTCCGCCGTCTTGTTTGTGCTCCTCGCGTCCGCAGGCGACGGTGGTGTCGCGCCAGGCCATGAACGGGAACGCCTCGTTGCTGACGTCGAGATCGCCGAAGACGGCGCCGATCACGTCGCGAGACTTCGGGCCGACGACGGGGAAGGTGTGCCACTGCTCGGTGACCGAGGTCATCCGCACCCGCAGATGTGGCCACTCGGTCTGCAGCCATTCCTCCATCCACTCCAGGATGTGGGCGGCACCGCCGGTGGTGGTGAACACCTGGAATCGGTCGTCCGCCAACCGCATCACGGTGCCGTCGTCAATCACCATGCCGTCGATACCGCACATCACGCCGTACCGAAGCATGCCGACCTTGAGCGTGCTCATCATGTTGGTGTAGAGCAGGTCGAGGAATGCGCCGGCGTCGCGGCCCTGCACGTCGATCTTGCCGAGGGTGGAGCCGTCCAGGATGCCCACGCCGCCGCGGGTGGCCGCGCACTCGCGCAGCACCGCGGTCTCCATGCTTTCACCGTCCACCGGGTAGTAGCGCGGCCGCTTCCACTGGCCCACGTCTTCGAACACCGCTCCGCGGGCCACGTGCCAATCATGCACGGCGGTAACGCGTTCCGGGTCGAACATGTGACCCCGGCTGCGGCCCGCGAGGGCTGCGAACGCCACCGGAGTGTAGGGCGCGCGGAAAGTGGTGACACCGAGGTCAGCGACAGGGACACCGAGCAGCTCGGAGGTGATGCCCGAGGCCACGACACCGGACGTCTTGCCCTGGTCGTGCGCGGTACCGATGGTGGTGTAGCGCTTGATGTGCTCCATCGACTGCATGCCCGCGCCGACCGCGCGCTCCACATCGGCCACGGTGGCATCGCGCTGGACGTCGACGAACTGGCTGGCCGCGCCCGCCGGGTCGGCGACCCGCCACAGCACCATGCCGGCGTCGCTGTCCAGGATTGAATCAGCTTCGCCCGCAAACGGTTCGGCCTCGGCGGTGAATCCGAGCGAGCCGAGCGCGGCCGTCGCGGCCTTGCGTCCGCTGCGCAGGCAGCCGGGCAGATCGAACACACCGTTGGCAGCACCGACGACGTGGACACCGGACATCGGTTCACCGGGCACGAACGCGCCAAGGGCCTCGTCGTAACGCAGGATGCCGCGGGCCTGGCTGAAGAGGTGCACCGCCGGGTTCCAGCCGCCGCTGACCAGCAGTACGTCGCAGGCCACCGGGACGGCATGGGCGCTGCCGGAGCGGGCGACGAGCGCGTGGCTGACGCGGTCCTGGCCGCGGATTCCGCGCACCACCGAGTCGGTCCGCAGTTCGATGCCGCGGTCGGCGCATTCCTCGTACAGGCGCGCGGCGACGTCAGGGCGGGCGTCGACGATCGCGTCGACCGTCACACCGGCGGCGTGCAGCTCGAAGGCCGCGAGGTAAGCGCTGTCGTTGGTGGTGAACACCACCGCCTGCTCGCCGACCTTGACGCCGTAGCGGTTCAGGAAGGTCCGGGCACCGCTCGCCAGCATGATGCCGGGCCGGTCGTTGTCGGTGAAGACCACGGGACGCTCATGTGCACCGGCGGCCACGATGACCTGCCGGGCGCGGATGCGCCAGACCCGTTGGCGGCTGACCTGCGCGGATGCCGCGGCACCGAGGTGGTCGGTGCGCCGCTGCACCGCGAGCACGAAGCCGTCGTCGTAGTGACCGAACGCGGTGGTGCGCTGCAGATGCAGCACCTCGGGATAGGTGGCCAGCTCGGCGGTGACGTCGGCGACCCACTCCAAGGCGGGCTTGCCGTCGATGGTGTCGGTGCTGCCCAGCAGGGCCCCTCCGGCTTCGCTCTGCTCGTCGAGCAGCACCACCCGGGCGCCCGCGCGGGCCGCGGTCAGTGCGGCGGCCAGACCGGCGGGCCCGGCGCCGGCGACCAGCACGTCGGTGTGGACGTGAGTGGCGTCGTACTTCGCGGGGTCGGCGGTCTCGGCCAGACGTCCCTGGCCCGGGATGCCACGCGCCACGAGCCCGTCGAACAGTTCGACGGTCGTCGCGAGGAGCATCGGCTCGGGGAACGGGTATTCGATCTGGACGAGACCGCCGGTGTCCTCAGCCCACGCCGAGGTGAAGCCACGGGGCCGGCCCAGTTTGATGCTGGTGGTCACCTGGTGCACACCGTTGGCGAGCAAAGCGGAGGCGAGCGTGTCGCCGGCGTACCCGGTCAGTTCACGATCGTTGAAAGTGAAGGTGTGCAAGGTATTCCGGTCGATACGGCCACCGTCGGTTGTGCGCAATGGTGCGTTCATCAGCTCTCCCTCGATTCCCCGGTCGCTGCGCTCCTACCCACCGTCGGCTTCTGCTCGTCGGTGCGGTAGACGCGGTGGAATCGGTAGGTGGCGGTGTCGCGCAGCGCATTGAACCAGCGCCGGCAGCCGGCGCTGTGGGTCCAGCGCTCGGCGAACAATCCCTTGGGATTGTTGCGGAAGAACACGTAGTGGCCCCACTCCTCGTCGGTGAGGGCCTGTGGATCGTCGGGGTAGGCGACGTGTGCCTGACCGCCGTAATGGAACTCGGTCTCCTCGCGTGGCCCGCACCACGGGCATTCGATGAGTTGCATGGTGACTCCTGAGATCTAGTGGGCGACGCCGGCGGCGCCGTGCTCATCGACCAGCGCGCCGGTGATGAATCGGTCGAGGCGAAACGGTGCGACGTACTCGTGCTCGCGGCCGTTGGCGATCGTGTCCGCGAGACACCATCCGATGCCGGGGGTCACCTTGAAACCTCCTGTGCCCCAACCGGCGTTGAGGTAGAGGTTCTCGTAGCCGGCGCGGCCCACGATGGGCGACGCGTCCGGGCAGACGTCGACGATGCCTGCCCAGGTGCGCAGCAGGTGCGCCCTGGCGAACACGGGGAACAACTCCACCGCGGCGGCCATCTGGCGTTCGATGATGTGGAACGCGCCGCGCTGGCCGTACCCGTTGTAGGAGTCGACACCCGCGCCCATGACCAGCTCGCCCTTGTGCGCCTGAGAGACGTAGACGTGCACGGCGTTCGACATCACGATCGTGGGATGAACCGGCTCGAGGAGTTCGGAGACGAGCGCCTGCAGTGGATGGCTCTGCAGCGGCGTGCGGATGCCGAGCATGTCGGTCAGGGTCGAGGTGTGCCCGGCCGCACACAGCAGCACCTGGCCGGCCGCGATGTCACCGCGGGTGGTGCGCACCCCGGTGACCCGGTCGCCTTCGGTGGCGAACCCGGTGACTTCGCAGTTCTGGACGATGTCGATGCCGGCCTCATCGGCCCGCCGCGCGAATCCCCATGCGACATAATCATGTTTGGCGATACCGGCGCGCGGTTGATAGGTCGCACCGAGCACCGGGTACCGGATGTCGTCGGATATGTTGACGATGGGGCACAGCTCTTTGACCTGTTTAGCATCGACCCACTCGGCGTCAATCCCGTTGAGTTTGTTGGCCTCCACCCGCCGTACGCTGTCGCGCACGTCCTGCAGGCTGTGTGCGAGGTTGAGCACGCCGCGCTGGCTGAACAGGATGGGGTAATCCAGGTCCTCTTCGAGACCTTCCCAGAGCTTCAGGGCGTGCTCGTAGATGCGGGCGCTCTCGTCCCACAGGTAGTTCGACCGGATCAGCGTGGTGTTGCGGGCCATGTTGCCGCCGGCCAGCCAACCACGCTCCAGCACTGCGACATTGGTGATGCCGTGGTTCTTCGCCAGGTAGTGGGCGGTGGCGAGGCCGTGTCCACCGCCACCGACGATCACGACGTCGTAGGACTTCTTGGGATCGGGGGTGCGCCACAGGAAATCTGGGTGCTCCGGCAGGTGGGCGCCGGGCGGGGTCGGCGTGGAAGCTGTTGTCACAGTGCGGCCTTCGTCAGGGAGGGGTACAGCGGGAAGCGGGCGGCCAGAACATCGACCCGGTCGCGCAGAGCGGCCAGGCCGGCGTCGTCGGTGTCCGGCCGCAGGGCGAGGCTGACGACGTCGGCAACCTCGCGGAACGCATCGAGGTCGAATCCCCGCGTAGCCAGGGCGGGGGTGCCGATCCGCACACCTGAGCTGACCATCGGTGGTCGCGGGTCGAACGGGACCGCGTTGCGGTTCACCGTGATTCCGACCCGGTGCAGCCGGTCCTCGGCCTGCTTGCCGTCGAGTTCGGATTCCCGCAGGTCGACCAGAACCAGGTGCACGTCGGTGCCGCCGGAGACCACGTTGATGCCCGCCTTGCGCGAATCCTCTTGCAGGAGGCGGTCTGCCAGGATCTTCGCGCCGTCGAGGGTGCGCTGCTGGCGCTCGCGGAACTCGGGCTCGCCGGCCAGTTTGAACGACACGGCCTTGGCGGCGATGACGTGCTCCAGCGGGCCGCCCTGCTGACCCGGGAACACCGACGAATTGAACTTCTTCGCCAGCGCCGCATCGTTGGTGAGGATGATGCCACCACGCGGGCCGCCGAGAGTCTTGTGGGTCGTCGAGGTGACCACGTGAGCGTGCGGCACCGGTGACGGGTGAAGCCCGGCGGCGACGAGACCGGCGAAGTGCGCCATGTCCACCATGAGGTACGCGCCTACCTCGTCGGCGATCCGGCGGAACTCCGCGAAGTCCAGCTGCCGTGGGTAGGCCGACCATCCGGCGATGATCACCTGGGGACGGTGCTCGCGCGCGAGCTCCTCCACCTGAGCCATGTCGACGCGGTGGTCGTCCTCGCGGACGTGGTAGGCGGCGACGTTGTACAGCTTGCCGGAGAAGTTCAGGTGCATGCCGTGGGTCAGGTGACCGCCGTGGGCCAGGGCCAGGCCGAGGATGGTGTCGCCGGGCTGGAGCAGGGCGGCCATGGCGGCCGCGTTGGCCTGCGCGCCCGAGTGGGGCTGGACGTTGGCGTACTCGGCGCCGAACAGCGCCTTGATCCGGTCGATGGCGAGCTGCTCGACCACGTCGACATGCTCGCAGCCGCCGTAGTAGCGCCGGCCGGGGTAGCCCTCGGCGTACTTGTTGGTCAGCACGCTGCCCTGCGCCTCCATCACCGACAGCGGCGCGAAGTTCTCGCTGGCGATCATCTCCAGGGTGTTTTCTTGGCGGCGCTGCTCGTCGACGACGGCGGCATAGACTTCCGGATCGGCAGCGGCGAGCGATTGGCCCAAGACGGTGCCGTGTGCGGCCTCTGTTTGAACACCCATACAGACTCCTCTGATCCAGACGATTGATATATCAGTTGGCGATCACTGTATGGCCGCAAGAGAAGCCGGTCAAGGGTTCTGTCGGGTTTTGATCGACGTGCGTTTGCCGGTGATATTGCGAGCCGGCCACTGTGGCGGGCGTGCAGCTTGTTGTGATGGTGCCCGGCGTGTCGTCGCGGAAGCCGACACTCTCGGCATAGGGCGCAGCGGGGGTGTCGAGTTGCCGGCGGCCTCGCCCACTGCGAGGGGATTGTTTCCCGGCGGTGCGCGTCAGATGACGGCCCGAACCCCGACCTCGAAGCCGGTCACGTGCTGCAGTGTCAACTCGGCCGCGGTGTCGGCATCGCCGTTGATGATGGCCGACAGGATGGCCGAATGCTCGTTGATGTGCTCTGCGACATCGGTGAGCCGCTCGAGGAACAGGCAGAAGATTCGGGTCACGAGGTTGTGGTAGCGGATCAGTACGTCTTCCAGGTGCGGGTTGCCCGCGGCTCGGTAGATGCTGCGGTGGATGGCGATGTCCAGTCGCATCAATTCCATGGGGTCGCCAGGCAGGTCGTCGATGGTCTTGTAGGCGTCGAGCAGCTGTTGCAGCTCGGCGCGCTGGCTCGCGTTGGCGCGTTCAGCCGCGCGACGGGCGGCCAGGGGCTCGAGCTGTAGCCGAATCTCGTTGATATAGGCCAGGTCCGTGATCTCCACACCCGTGGCGAAGGTCCCGCGGCGTGGATAGGAGATGACCAGACGATCGTCTTCGAGGCGTTTGAGCGCCTCGCGCACCGGTGTGCGGCCGACGTCCAATTCGTTGGACACCCGAACATCATCGATGGGCTCGCCCGGCCGGATCTGCAGCGTGGTCAGCTGATCACGCAGCGCCAGGTACGCCCGGTCCGCCAAGGAGGCTGGAGGGCCGGCCTGGTCCATCGAGCTCAGTGGAGCGATCGCCACGGCCAGATCTTAGCAGTGGTATCCAACAGTTATTGCCGCCAACAGCTTCTATGCAGATTGAAACTCAGTTGATATATTAATCGTGTATTCAATCGCGGGCGTCGGGGTGAGCCTCCTCGGATTGTCACCGAACATAAAGGTCAACGGCGTGACTGTTAGCGTTTTCGAGCTGTTCAAGGTGGGCATCGGCCCATCGAGCTCCCACACGGTCGGGCCTATGAAGGCCGCCTATCTGTTTGTATCCCGGCTGGCCGCGGAGGGCCTGATCGAGAACACCGCCGCCGTGCGCTGTGAACTGTTCGGCTCGCTCGGAGCCACCGGACACGGCCACGGCAGCGTCAAGGCGGTGGTCCTGGGCCTGGAGGGGGAACAGCCCCAGTTGGTCGACCCGGTCGCGGCCGACCCGAGGGTGGATGCCATCCGGTCCGAAGGGCAGCTGCGGCTGGCGGGTACTCACCCGATCCGGTTCGACGTCGACGAGGACATCGTGCTGCACCGCCGCAAGCGCCTGGACTTCCACAGCAACGGCATGGTCTTTTACGCATTCGACGCGGCCGGGGAGCAACTGGAGCGCCGCGAGTACTACTCCGTCGGAGGTGGTTTCGTCCTCGACGAGGACGAAACGGGTACCCGGGTCCTCGTTGTCGATCCGACCCCGGTGCCTTACCCGTTCAGCAGCGGAGCCGAGATGCTCAGGCTGACCGCCGAGACCGGAATGAGTATCAGCGATCTCATGATGGCCAACGAGAAGGTGTGGCGCAGCGAAGCCGAGATCAGGGCGGGCCTGCTGCACATCTGGGAGGTCATGCAGCAATGCGTCGAGCGGGGAACGCACGTCAGCGGTGTACTGCCCGGAGGGCTCAAGGTCCGGCGCCGCGCCGCCGAGCTGCGCGAACGTCTGGAGAGCGGCGGCGACGAGCAGGACGCGCTGCGGGCGATGGAATGGGTGACCATGTATGCGCTCGCGGTCAATGAGGAGAACGCCGCGGGCGGTCGTGTCGTCACCGCGCCGACCAACGGCGCCGCCGGCATCATCCCCGCTGTGCTGCACTACTACCGCCAGTTCATCAGTAGCTTCAGCGAGGACGGCGTGGTGCGGTTCCTGCTGACCGCGGGAGCAATCGGGTTGCTGTTCAAGGAGAATGCCTCCATTTCGGGTGCTGAGGTGGGTTGTCAGGGTGAGGTGGGCTCCGCGTGCTCCATGGCGGCGGCAGGCCTGGCCGAAGTGCTCGGCGCCACCCCCGAACAGGTGGAGAACGCTGCCGAGATCGGCATCGAGCACAACCTCGGCCTGACGTGCGACCCCGTCGGGGGGCTGGTGCAGATCCCGTGCATCGAGCGCAACGCCGTCGGCTCGATCAAGGCGATCAGCGCTGCTCGGATGGCCTTGCACGGCGACGGCACCCACCACGTCTCATTGGACAAGGCGATCAAGACCATGCGTGAAACCGGCGCCGACATGAGCGTCAAGTACAAGGAGACCGCCCGTGGCGGCTTGGCTCTCAACGTCGTCGAGCTGCCGCTGAACGTGGTCGAGTGCTGAGGGGAAGGCGTGCCGGCACTGAACCCATGACGCCACCCGCTAATCCCGCGTAACCTGTCGGCGCGCGGGCACGTCGCGATTCGTCGAGCGGAACGGGGGCTGATGCGGCACTACTTCACGGCCGATGCGATCCGAGCCGCCGAGGCGCCGCTACTGGCATCGTTGCCTGACGGCGCGCTGATGCGCCGCGCCGCCTACGGATTGGCGACGGCGATCGGTCGTGAGCTGGTGAACCGTACCGGAGGGATTTCCGGCCGGCGGGTGTGCGCTGTCGTGGGCTCTGGTGACAACGGCGGGGACGCGCTGTGGGCTGCGACGTTCCTGCGTCGTCGCGGTGCAGCTGCTGATGCTGTGCTGCTCAACCCGGACCACACCCACCCCGTAGCGCTGGCAGCGTTTCGTGCATCCGGTGGCCGGATCGTGCAAACGATCGCCGCCGCAACGGATTTGGTGATCGATGGCGTGGTGGGAATCTCGGGCCGGGGCGCGTTGCGGCCGGCCGCCGCCGAGGTGTTCGCGGCCAGTTCTGCGCCAGTGGTGGCCGTCGACATTCCCAGCGGTATCGATGTTCAGACCGGGGCGACCGACGGTCCGCATGTGCGGGCTGTGCTCACGGTCACCTTCGGCGGTCTGAAACCCGTTCATGCGCTGGCTGATTGCGGACGCGTCGAACTCGTCGACATCGGCCTGGACCTACCCGCTACCGATCTGCTCGGACTCGACGCCGACGATGTCGAAGCGCTGTGGCCGGTGCCCGGACCCAACGACGACAAATACACCCAGGGCGTGACAGGGCTGCTGTCCGGCTCGGCGACCTATCCCGGGGCCGCGGTGTTGAGCGTCGGGGCCGCTGTGGCCGCCACCTCCGGGATGGTTCGCTATGCGGGAAGTGCTGCGCAGCAGGTGCTTTCTCACTGGCCCGAGGTGATCGCGGCAGCAGGACCCGGGGCGGCGGGCCGGGTACAGGCATGGGTGGCCGGCCCCGGCATGGGCACCGATGACCATGCGAAGGCGGCCCTGCGGTTCGCGCTCGACACCGATCTGCCGGTACTTGTCGACGCAGATGGGCTGACCCTGCTTTCCAAGGATCCCGGCCTGCTCGCCGGACGGCGTGCTCCGACTGTGCTGACCCCGCACGCGGGTGAGTACCAGCGGCTGGCCGGTGAACCCGTGGGGGTCGACCGGGTCGCCGCCGCCCGCTGCCTCGCCGACCGGCTCGGCGCCACCGTTCTGCTCAAAGGAAACGTCACCGTCATCGCCGGCGTCGACGGGACGACCTACCTCAACCGGGCCGGGCAGTCGTGGGCCGCCACCGCGGGCTCGGGTGACGTACTGTCGGGCATCATCGGGGCGCTACTGGCCGCCGGGCTGCAGCCCGCGCAGGCCGCGGCGGCCGGGGCATTCGTACACACGCGCGCGGCCAACCTCTCCGCGGCCGACCCGGGGCCGCACCCGGCTCCGACTTCGGCTTCCCGCATTCTTGCTCACATCCGCACCGCGATCGCGTCGCTGTAACCGGAAGGATTCACATGTCCCGCAAGCACTCCCATGCCCTCGTCGCGCCCGCCTATACCGGGCGACTCGACATGGCACCGGTCCCTGCGCTGCGCTTGCCGGACGACGCGATGGATCCTCCGGCGGCCTACCGGTTCATCCAGGACGAACTCATGCTCGACGGCAGTTCGCGGCTGAATCTGGCGACGTTCGTCACCACCTGGATGGATGACGAGGCGGCAAAGCTGATGGCAGATACGTTCGACAAGAACATGATCGACAAGGACGAGTACCCGGCGACCGCCGCCATCGAGACTCGCTGCGTCAACATGGTCGCCGATCTCTTTCATGCCGAAGACCTGCGCGACGACGATCCATCAAGTGCCACCGGCGTATCCACCATCGGGTCTAGCGAGGCCGTGATGCTGGCGGGCCTGGCGCTGAAATGGCGCTGGCGCGAAAAGTTCGGCGGAACCGACAACCCATCCGGATGGAAGGGTCGTACCCCCAACCTGGTGATGGGTTCCAACGTTCAGGTGGTGTGGGAGAAGTTCTGCCGCTACTTCGACGTCGAGCCGCGTTATCTGCCGATGGAGGAGGGGCGATACGTCATCACCCCCGAACAGGTGCTCGACGCGGTCGACGAGGACACCATCGGCGTCGTCGCGATCCTCGGCACCACGTTCACCGGCGAACTCGAGCCGGTCGCCGAGATCTGCGCGGCCCTCGACGAGCTCGCAGGCTCCGGAAAGCTCGACATCCCGGTGCACGTCGACGCCGCCAGCGGTGGCTTCGTGGTGCCGTTTCTGCACCCCGACCTCGAGTGGGATTTCCGGTTGCCCCGCGTGGTGTCGATCAACGTCAGCGGGCACAAGTACGGGCTGACCTATCCAGGTATCGGGTTCGTGGTGTGGCGCAGCAAGGAACACCTGCCCGAAGATCTCGTGTTCCGGGTCAACTACCTCGGCGGCGACATGCCGACGTTCACGCTGAACTTCTCCCGGCCCGGCAACCAGGTGGTGGGCCAGTACTACAACTTCCTGCGCCTCGGCCGGGCCGGATACACCCAGGTCATGAAATGTCTCTCACAGACCGCGCGGTGGCTCGGCGACGAGCTCCGTGCCAGCGAGCACTTCGACATCATCTCTGACGGATCGGCCATCCCGGTGATCAGCTTCCGGCTCAAGGGCAACCCGGGCTACACCGAATTCGACGTGTCACAGGCGTTGCGCGCATTCGGCTGGCAGGTTCCGGCGTACACCATGCCCGACAAGGCGAACGACGTCGTCGTGCTGCGGATCGTGGTCCGTGAAGGGTTCTCGACGGACCTGGCCAGGGCCTTCAAAGAGGACACCATCACCGTCCTGGGCCACCTCGACAAACTCAAGCCCGGCGGATTCTTCGACAGGGTGCAGCCCTTCACACACTGACCGTGCCTGCTGTTGGTGCGGGGGGCTCGTCGTCTCTGGGACAATGGCGGGCGGTGATATGACGATGCAGACGACCGAACTCACGACCCCGCTGGCGCCGAGCGCAACGCCGCAGGCAGTGGTGGATCTCGGCGCCATCCGGCACAACGTGGGCGTGCTGCGTGAGCTGGCCGGGGCGGCGCAGGTCATGGCGGTGGTCAAGGCCGACGGCTACGGGCATGGCGCCGTGCCGGCCGCCCAGGCCGCACTCGCTGCAGGGGCCGCCGAACTCGGCGTCGCGACCATCGCCGAGGCGCTGGCGCTGCGCGCGGGCGGGATCGCCGCCCCCGTGCTGGCATGGCTGCACACGCCGGGAACCGACTTCGCCCCGGCCGTGGCGGCCGATGTCCAGATTGCGGTGTCCTCGTCACGCCAACTCGACGATGTTCTGCTGGCGGTCGCACAGACCGGCCGCACCGCCACAGTGTCGGTGAAGGTCGACACCGGGCTCAGCCGCAACGGGGTGAGCGCCGCCGACTATCCCGCAATGTTGACCGCGTTGCACCGCGCCCACACCGACGGGGCGATCCGGGTGCGGGGGATCATGAGCCACCTGGTGCACGGCGACGTCCCGGCGCATCCGTTCAACGGCGTGCAGGCGCAGCGGCTGACTGAAATGCGCGACCGTGGCCGCCAACAGGGAGTGCCCTTCGAGATCGCCCACCTGAGCAATTCACCCGCCGTGATGACCCGGCCCGACCTGGCCTTCGACATGGTGCGGCCCGGAGTCGCGGTCTACGGTCTGAACCCCGTCCCGGACCGGGGCGATACGGGGTTGCGGCCCGCGATGACCTTGAAATGCCCAGTGGCACTGGTGCGTTCGGTTCGAGCCGGGGACGGGGTGTCCTACGGCCACCTGTGGGTCGCCCGCCGCGACACCACACTGGCGCTGCTGCCGATCGGCTACGCCGACGGTGTCTACCGGGCTCTGAGCGGCCGGATCGACGTGCTGATCAGGGGTAGGCGCCGGCGTGCCGTCGGGCGCGTGTGCATGGACCAGTTCGTCGTCGATCTCGGACCTGACGCGGCCGACGTCGCCGAGGGCGACGACGCCATCCTGTTCGGGCCGGGCACTCAGGGTGAGCCCACCGCACAGGACTGGGCGGATCTGCTCGACACCATCCACTACGAGATCGTCACCAGCCCGCGCGGCCGGGTCGTGCACACCTACGTTTCGGGCCAGAGCCATTGAGCGGCAGCACCTTCGATGAGCACCATCACCGGGCCCGCTGGCTGGCGGGTGCAGCCGGACTGACCGCCGTCGGCACTGTCGCGAGCCTCTCGGTCGCACGGTCGCTGGGCCGTCGGGTCCTCGACGAGGATCCCTACGCCGGGGAGGACTTTCACCTACTCGACGCCGACCGCAGTTCGGTCGTCACCACCGTCGACGGAGTGCCGCTCGCAGTGCGCGAGGTCGGACCGCTCGACGCCCCGCTTACGGTGGTGTTCGCCCACGGATTCTGTCTTGAGATGGGTGCCTTCCACTTTCAGCGGGCCCGGCTGGCCGAGCAATGGGGTCCGCAGGTGCGGATGGTGTTCTACGACCAGCGTGGCCACGGCCAGTCGGGGACAGCCGGGCCTGACACTTACACCGTCGAGCAGTTGGGCGAGGACCTCGAATCCGTGCTGGCGGTGACGGTTCCGCGCGGCCCGGTGGTGCTCGTGGGCCATTCGATGGGCGGCATGGCGGTGCTGTCGCACGCCCGCCAGTTCCCGAAGCGCTACCCGTCGAGGGTCGTAGGTGCCGCCCTGATCGCCTCGGCCGCCGAAGGAGTGTCGCGGTCTCCGCTCGGCGAGATATTGCGCAACCCGGCGCTGGAAGTGGTGCGGTTCGCCGCGCGGTACGCACCGAAGACGGTGCATCGCACCCGCGGTGCCGCGCGGTCGGTCATCGCCCCGATCCTGCGCGCCGCGTCCTACGGCGACGAGAAGATCAGCCCCAGCGTGGTGGAGTTCTCCGAGCAGATGATGCACGGCACGCCGATCACGACAGTGGTGGAGTTCCTGCACGCACTCGAGGTGCATGACGAGACGGCGGCCCTGCCGGTGTTGGCCCGGGTGCCGACATTGATCGCCTGTGGTGATCGGGACCTGCTCACCCCGATGGAATACTCAGAGGTCATGGCCGCGCAGCTACCCAAATCGGAGTTGGTGATCGTCGGGGGAGCGGGCCATCTGGTGCAACTGGAGGAGCCCGAGGTGATCGACGACGCGCTGGTCGGATTGGTCCAGCGGGCCACCCCGTCCAAGCTGGTCACATTGTCGCGGCGGGTGCGCGACCGGATCCGGCCCCATGACTGAGCGCATCGCGGGAACCGCGCAACTGTCGACCGCCGACGACACCATCGTGTTCGGTGCCACACTGGGTGCGGGCTTGAGCGCCGGCGACGTGGTGGTGCTGTCCGGGCCGCTGGGTGCGGGAAAGACGGTGTTGGCCAAGGGCATTGCCCAAGCCATGGATGTCGACGGGCCCGTGGTGTCGCCGACCTTCGTGCTGGCCCGGGTGCATCGGGCGCGCCAAGCCGGCAGGCCTGCCATGATCCACGTCGACATGTACCGGCTGCTCGACCACACCGGAGCCGATCTGCTCGGTGAACTCGACGCGCTGGACCTCGACACCGATCTGGAGGACGCCGTGGTGGTGGTCGAGTGGGGTGAGGGACTGGCCGAGCGGTTGTCCGACCACCATCTCGACATCCGGATCGACCGGGACTCCGACAGTGAGGTCCGTACCGTGACGTGGCAGTGGAGCGCGCCGTGAACCTGCTGACGATCGACACCGCAACGCCCGCGGTCAGCGCTGGGGTGGCACGGCGCGCCGACGACGGCACCGTGACCATCCTGGCCGAACGGGTCACCGTCGACCCGCGAGCGCATGCCGAGCAACTCACCCCGAATGTGCTGGCTGCGTTGGCCGATGCCGGGCTGACGATGGCCGACCTCGACGCCGTCGTCGTCGGTTGCGGTCCCGGCCCCTTCACCGGGCTGCGGGTCGGCATGGCGAGCGCCGCGGCCTTCGGGCACGCACTCGGTGTCCCCGTGTACGGCGTGTGCAGCCTCGACGCCATCGGGGTGCGTACCTCGGGCGATGTGCTGGTGGTTACCGACGCGCGTCGCCGTGAGGTGTACTGGGCGCGCTACCGCGACGGGGTCCGCATCGAGGGCCCGGCCGTCAACGCACCCGCGGACGTGCCCGCCGGGGCCGACGAAGTGGCCGGATCGCCCGAGCACACCGCGCTGTTCGACCTGCCGCGCCTGGAACCGGTGTACCCGACGCCGGACGGCCTCGTCGCTGCGGTGAACGACTGGGGCAACCCGGCTCCGCTGATCCCCCTCTACCTGCGCCGGCCTGACGCCAAACCGTCTGTGGCGGCGCGGAAATGACCATCGTGTACGGCGCGCTGACCAAGGCCGACGCCGACCGCTGCGCGGAACTGGAATCTCAGCTGTTCCCCGGAGACGATCCCTGGCCGGCACGGGCCTTCTTCGCCGAGCTGGCCGCCAAGCACAACCACTACGTCGCTGCGCGCTGCGAGGGACGCCTCGTCGGCTATGCCGGGATCTCCCGATTGGGTCGGGTCCGCCCCTACGAGTACGAAGTGCACACCATCGGTGTCGATCCCGACTTCCAAGGCCAGGGCATCGGGCGTCGGCTGCTCGACGCCATGCTCGAGATAGCCTCGGGTGGAATGGTTTTCCTGGAAGTCCGCACCGACAACGTACCGGCGATCAAGCTCTACGAGAGCGTCGGCTTCGTCAACATCGGTCTGCGTAAACGGTATTACCGGGTCAGCGGTGCCGACGCCTATACCATGCAACGCCTGCCTACCCGGAGTCCATCGTGATCATCCTGGCCATCGAAAGTTCCTGTGACGAAACCGGAGTCGGCATCGCCGAGCTCTCCTTGCCGGAAGACGGGGGGCCGGCAACCGTTTCTCTCCTTGCCGACGAGGTCGCGTCCAGCGTCGACGAGCACGCCCGGTTCGGCGGCGTCGTCCCCGAGATCGCGTCGCGCGCCCACCTGGAGTCACTCGGCCCCACCATGCGGCGCGCGCTGGACACCGCGGGCATCGAGAGGCCCGACGTCGTCGCCGCCACCATCGGTCCGGGCCTAGCCGGGGCTCTGCTGGTCGGGGTGGCCGCAGCCAAGGCCTATGCGGCCGGCTGGAATGTGCCGTTCTACGCCGTCAACCACCTCGGCGGGCATTTGGCCGCCGACGTGTACGACCACGGCCCGCTCCCGGAGAGCGTCGGACTGCTGGTCTCCGGCGGACACACCCACTTGCTGCACGTCCGGTCGCTCGGCGAGCCGATCATCGAGTTGGGCAGCACCGTCGACGACGCCGCCGGCGAGGCCTACGACAAGGTGGCCCGGCTGCTGGGGCTGGGTTATCCCGGCGGCAAGGTGCTCGACGACCTGGCCCGCACGGGTGACCGCAACGCCGTCGTCTTCCCTCGTGGGATGACCGGGCCGCGCGACGACCCGTATGCGTTCAGCTTCTCCGGTCTGAAGACGGCGGTGGCGCGCCACTGGGAAAAAGAAGCGGTCCATTCCGCTGCGGTCAAGGCTGACGTCGCGGCCGGCTTCCAGGAGGCGGTCGCCGACGTGCTGACCCGTAAAGCCGTGCGTGCCGCCACCGACCTAGGAGTCTCCACACTGCTGATCGCCGGTGGCGTGGCGGCCAACTCGCGGCTGCGTGAGATGGCCGAAGAACGTTGCGCCGCAGAAGGTTTGACACTTCGGGTCCCGCGGCCTCGATTGTGTACCGATAACGGCGCGATGATCGCGTCGTTCGCAGCGCATCTCATCGCGGCGGGGGCCGAGCCCTCACCGCTGGACGTCGCGAGTGATCCTGGACTACCGGTGGTGCGGGGTCAGGTGGCGTGAGCCAGCGAGAAGCCGCGGGCGGATCGCGCATCGGCACTGCCGCGGACAAGCTGGAGATCACCGGCTGCTGTGACGCGACCTGCACCGCCACTGTGTTCGCTGTGAATGAACAAACGACCAAATAGTCACAGCCCAACCTTGAGTGCTAGCACTCGCATGTATAGAGTGCTAGGTGGCACGCGGCCAACCCCAGCGCCGGCACCCGCGACGACGGAGCGAGGGCACGGGCGCATGCCACGAACACCTGGTAATCGGCATCTGGGATACCCCCGGATCCACACCCCGACAAGTGGAGGGCTTCCATCGTGGCAGTCAACATCAAGCCACTCGAGGACAAGATCCTCGTTCAGGCCAACGAGGCCGAGACCACGACCGCTTCCGGTCTGGTCATCCCCGACACCGCCAAGGAAAAGCCGCAGGAAGGCACCGTCGTCGCAGTTGGCCCCGGCCGCTGGGATGAGGACGGCGACAAGCGGATCCCTCTGGACGTTGCCGAGGGCGACACCGTCATCTACAGCAAGTACGGCGGCACCGAGATCAAGTACAACGGCGAGGAGTACCTGATCCTGTCGGCCCGCGACGTGCTGGCTGTCGTCTCCAAGTAAAAGCACCCGTGTCCCGCCCCGGAGATCCCCGTGTGAGCACGGGTGGTGTCCGGGGCGGTATGCGTATTGCCTTGGGCGAGCGCAGCGACGGGGAAATTAAGGAAAGACATCTATGAGCAAGCAGATTGAGTTCAACGAAACTGCGCGCCGTGCCATGGAGGCCGGTGTCGACAAGCTCGCCGACGCCGTCAAGGTGACCCTGGGCCCGCGCGGCCGCTACGTGGTGCTCGCCAAGGCGTTCGGTGGCCCGCAGGTCACCAATGACGGTGTCACCGTCGCTCGGGAGATCGATCTCGAGGATCCGTTCGAGAATCTGGGTGCCCAACTGGTCAAGTCGGTGGCCACCAAGACCAACGACGTCGCCGGTGACGGCACCACCACCGCGACGGTGCTGGCGCAGGCACTGATCAAGTCCGGGCTGCGCTACGTCGCTGCCGGCGCCAACCCGATCGCGCTGGGTCTCGGTATCGGCAAGGCCGCCGACGCAGTGTCCGAGGTCCTGCTGGCCGCTGCCAAGCCCGTCTCCGACAAGACCGCCATCGCCCAGGTCGCCACGGTGTCCTCGCGGGACGAGCAGATCGGCGAGCTGGTCGGCGAGGCCATGACCAAGGTCGGCCACGACGGTGTCGTGACCGTCGAGGAATCCTCGACGCTCAACACCGAGCTGGAGATCACCGAGGGCGTCGGCTTCGACAAGGGCTTCATCTCGGCCTACTTCGTCACCGACTTCGACCTGCAGGAAGCAGTGCTCGAGGACGCGGTGGTGCTGCTGCACCGCGACAAGATCAGCTCACTGCCCGACCTGCTGCCGCTGCTGGAGAAGGTGGCCGAGGCAGGCAAGCCGCTGCTGATCGTCGCCGAGGACGTCGAGGGCGAGGCGCTGTCGACCCTGGTCGTCAACGCCATCCGCAAGACCCTGAAGGCCGTTGCGGTCAAGGCGCCGTTCTTCGGTGACCGTCGCAAGGCGTTCCTGGAAGACCTCGCCATCGTGACCGGCGCCCAGGTGATCAACCCCGACGTGGGTCTGGTGTTGCGTGAGGCCGGCCTCGACGTGCTGGGTTCGGCGCGTCGCGTCGTGGTCAGCAAGGACAGCACCGTGATCGTCGACGGCGGCGGTTCCAAGGAGGCCGTGGCCGACCGCGTCAAGCAGCTCAAGTCCGAGATCGAGACCACCGAGTCCGACTGGGATCGCGAGAAGCTGGAGGAGCGGCTGGCCAAGCTGGCCGGCGGTGTCGCGGTGATCAAGGTCGGCGCTGCCACCGAGACCGATCTCAAGAAGCGCAAGGAAGCGGTCGAGGACGCCGTCGCGGCGGCCAAAGCGGCCGTCGAGGAGGGCATCGTCACCGGCGGCGGCACCGCACTGGTCCAGGCCCGTGCGGCGCTGGACAAGCTGCGCGGTGAGGTCAAGGGCGACGAGGCGTTGGGCGTCGAGGTGTTCTCCTCGGCGCTGTCGGCCCCGCTGTACTGGATCGCAACCAACGCCGGGCTGGACGGCTCCGTCGTGGTGAACAAGGTCAGCGAGCTTGGCAACGGGCAGGGCTTCAACGCGGCGACGCTGACCTACGGCGACCTGGTCGCCGACGGCATCGTCGACCCCGTCAAGGTGACCCGTTCGGCAGTCCTCAACGCCGCATCGGTGGCCCGGATGATTCTGACCACCGAGACCGCGGTTGTGGACAAGCCGGCCGAAGACGCCGACCACGGCCATCACGGGCACGCCCACTAGGTAGTGCGTACGGAGCACCCCCGGTCCGATGGGCCGGGGGTGTTTTCGTTGGCGTCAGTCGTGCTCGGCGCCACATTCGCGAGTGGTCAGAGGTGCTGCGAACTCCGGCATCCTTTCCCTGCTCAAAGGTGGTCACAAACTTCACGCTTTGTAGACGAATCGGTTATCGGACTGAGACCGCGACACATCCTGCTGTGTACGGCTTTTCGTGCCAGCTGGGCCACAATTCGGACATGACGGTACCGCGGGAGTTACCGCGTGGGATCTCGCGTCAAACATTCCTGCGGGGCGCCGTGGGGGCGTTGGCTGCCGGAGCGGTGTTCGGATCCAACCGGGCGGGTGCCGAGCCCAGCGCCTCCGGCTGGGAGGGCCTCTCCGCAGCTATCAAAGATCCGGTGATTTTGCCGGACAACGTGCAATTCGACTCGGCCAAAGCGGTTTTCAACACCAACTTCAACGACTTCGTACCGGCGGCCGTCGTCATCCCGACCTCGGCGGTGGAAGTGCAAAAGGCGATGGCCTTCGCTGCTGCCCACAACCTCAAGGTCGCTCCCCGGGGCGGCGGGCATTCGTATGTGGGTGCGTCGACCGCGACCGGCGCCATGATCCTGGACCTGCGTCAGCTGCCAGGCGGTGTCAACTACGACGCCGCCACCGGGTATGTCACGGTGACGCCCGCGACCGGTCTGTACACCATCCACCAGGCCCTCGCCTCAGCTGGCAGGGGGATCCCGACGGGGACATGCCCGACGGTCGGCGCGGCCGGGCACGCTTTGGGTGGCGGGTTGGGCGCGCAATCGCGGCACGCGGGCCTGATGTGTGATCAATTGGTGTCGGCGACGGTGGTGCTGCCCGGTGGCGCGGGTGTCACCGCATCGGCCAACGAGCATCCCGATTTGTTCTGGGCGCTAAAAGGCGGGGGCGGTGGCAATTTCGGAGTGACGACAGCGCTGACCTTCGCCACGTTTCCCACCAGCGACGTGGATGCCGTCAGCCTCAGTTTCCCGTTGCCGGCTTTTGCGCAGGTTCTGGTCGGATGGCAGAACTGGCTGCGTACCGCCGACCGCAGCAGCTGGGCACTGGCCGACACCATCACCGACCCGGGTGGCGCGCACTGTCGCATCCTGGCCACCTGTCCGGCTGGCGGCGGTGACGCCGCGGCGGCCGCCGTCTCCAAAGCGGTGGGGCTGCAACCCATCGGGGTGGAGAAACACACGTTCAATTACCTGGACCTGGTGCAGTACTTGGCCGTCAACAACCTCAATCCGTCGCCGCTGGGCTACGTCGGCGGATCCGACGTCTTTCCCTCGATCACCCCGGCCGCAGCCCAGGGGATCGCCGCGGCGTTCAATGCTTTTCCCAATGGGGCCGGGCGTCCGTTGGTGATCATGCATGCGCTCGACGGCGCGCTGGCCAGCGTGGGGCCGGGGGACACCGCCTTCCCGTGGCGAAGGCAGTCGGCTCTGGTCCAGTGGTATGTGGAGACCTCGGGCTCGCCGGCGGCAGCAGCCGGCTGGCTCAGCACCGCTCACCAAGCGGTGGCACCGTATTCGGTCGGCGGCTACGTGAACTATCTCGAGGCGAACCAGCCTGCGTCACGGTATTTCGGCGCCAACCTCTCCCGGCTGGCCGCCGTCCGGCAGAAATACGACCCGGGGCGGGTGATGTTCTCCGGCCTGAACCTTTGATGCGACGTTATCGGCGAGCAACCCGGGAATCGGGACAAGTGTCGGCTAGGCGATGCGTTGAAGGTGCCGGGTCGTGTGGTTGGCATCTGCGGTGCGGACATGAACGGAAACCAATGATCCGGTACGTGCGACGCCGATAGGCCCGGATCGCACGAAACGCGCCAATTCCGGGCTGCGCAAGGCGATTCCGGCGCTGGACTGGCGATAGCCGATCCGCACGCCGATTGCCCCGAAGGAGAGGAAGCCGCCCAGGCCTGGCAATGCGGCATACAGCAGCGCCCATATCGACACCGACACCGCGACGGCAGCGATCGCGTTCTTTATCAGACTCAATGTCGAGTGACCCGGAGGCGTCGCCTTGGCGAGCGTCGATGCGGCTGACTGCGGCTGCAACGAGGCCAACAGCACGATCCCGCCGTCCACCTCTATGCCTCCGCGATCGACCGCCAGGGAGCTGCCGACGGTACCTGGCGAACTGTCCTGGACACTCGCCGGCGCGGTCAGGTTCAGGGGCCCGCCGTCCGAGGCGGAAAAGAGCCCGTGGTGGCTCTCGACACTGGATGTGATCCACAGGGTGGCGAGTATGTCGCGGATAGTTGCTGGTAGCTGCAAGATGGCGTGGACGAAATTGGAGGCTGTCGCCAATGTCCGCATGAGGCAGATGACGGCGTACTGAACCGCCACTGTCGCGGCCTTCGCGATTATCTCGGCTATTGACGTCGATGCAGCCACCTCAGCGACCGCTGTGACGGCAGTGTCGACGTCAGACGTCACGGTGACCCTCGTTGAGGAAGTCGACGGCTGCGCGGATTTGGCGATGTCGGAATCGTTCGGTGCCTCCGCGACGGTCGATTTGTTCCCGGAGGCGGCGCTCGGCGTGATCTTGGTGGCCGGAATGGGAAGTGGAATTGCCGGGACCTGCTGGTCGGCCGCGGCGAGCAGGGCTTCCACCGCTTTGGTGAAGGCTATCGGTTCAGCTGCAGCTTGGCCGGAGTTGTCTGACACGCCTTGTGCGCCTGATGGCGTGGCTGTGTCCGTCTCCGTGGAGAGTGCGGAGCGGGGTTTGTTGGGGTCGGTTCCGGAAGTCGTCGTGGTGGTGATGCCGGGGTCTGCGCTGGGTGGATCTGCTGACGCTTTGGTGGTTGACGGTGTGGTGTCTGTCTTATCCGCCGTTTGAGTGGAGGTGTTCGTCTGTGCGGAGAGTGTGGAGCGGGGTTTGTTGGGGCCGGCTCCGGAAGTCGTCGTGGTGGTGATGTTGCGGTCTGCGCTGGGTGGATCCGCTGACGCTTTGGTGGTTGACGGTGTGGTGTCTGTCTTATCCGCCGCGTCGGCCGTATCCGCCGTTTGAGTCGAGGTGTTCGTCTGTGCGGAGAGTGTGGAGCGGGGTTTGTCGGTGCTTGGGCCTGAAACAGCCGTGCTCGTGACGTTGCGGTCGCTGGCGTCACCGGCCGAACTGCTGGAGTTCTCCTGACTCGCACCTGAGGTGGGGTCGGACTCGGAATCCGCGGAGGCAATCGCACCATTCATGGTGTTCATCAGGAGGGCGGCCGACATCAAGCTTGCAGCGGCAAGCCGCTGGCTACGGGTGGTGATCATGACCGTCTCCTCGCAGCCGGGCTTTCGTGTTAGCTGCTGATAGCGAGGATCGAGCATGACTTAACCAACAGCAAAACTAATATGCAGTCAGCGTTTGAATCTTGTCAACAGGCACTAGCCCGGTCGGTCTCGGTTCAAAATTTACGGCTCCGTCAGAACTGAGAGGGCCGGGACATCAGCAGCTTGGGTAGATGGCGCGACACGCGGTGTGACCGGCCGGTTTTCATTGCCCGGTAGCTCACAGCTCGGACATGACAGTACCGCCGGAACGGCCCGGGCGGGGTTTCGCGTCAGACGGTTCTGCGCCGCGCCGCCGGGGGCTTGGCCGCCGGAGCGGCTTTCGGATCGAACCGAGCAAGTGCCGTCCGTCAGGTGCGGGTGTTTCCGGCGCGCTCCAGAAGAGGGTCATCAGAAGCTCGCCGAACGGGCTTGGGAAAGGGGTCCGGCAACCACGCATGCCAATGTGGCGTTGCCAGCTCCGGCGGTGCCCGTGCGGTCTCTACGCCAAATTTATTGCGTTGGGGAATATAATTGCCGTCCCGGTTTACGATTGCGTCGATTTGTATCTCTGTCCCGGAAATGCCGTATAACCTCGGTATATTCGGGTCATCGAGCCCTCCTAACTGCAAAATAAGGGGATGCGGCCGTGCGGATAAGACAGCGCTACCTGGTCTTAGGATTGGCAATGGCGATGTTGCCGATCGGGGTGGTTACCTTCGCGCCGACGGCGAAGGCCGACTGCACCAGTTCGGGCTACGCCACCGTATGCGCGCAAGGAGATGTGCGCGGCGTGGATGGCGGACCTGTAGCTGCGACGCCAGTCGTTCCCTATCCCTGTGAAAACGACTGGTACTGCGGCAACGACTGGGATCTCGGCATTGCTTGGAACCCGGGACGGCCGGGAGGTCCGGGTCGCCCCGGCGGGGGTGGTGGTATCGGCCCACGTTGAGGATTCGCATCGTGAAGTGTCGACCAGCTGCTGAAGGAGCCAATATGTTGCCAATCCGTCTGACAAACCGCGCAATCGGCGCTGCGATCGGTACCGGTGTCCTGGCCGGCCTGGCGCTGTTCGGCGCTGCGTCCGCCGTCGCCGAACCGCCGGTACCACCGCCGTGCACGGCTGCTGAGATGGCGCGCGTCATGTCCGGTGTCACCTTTGACACGTCTAACTATTTGACCGAGCACCCCGACGTCAACGATTTCTTCACCGGTCTCAAGGGTCAACCCAAAGATCAAATCTCGAACAAGGTTCAGGGTTATCTGGAAGCCAACCCCACAGTCCGTGACGATCTTCAGCGGATCAGACAACCCTCGGTCGACTTCCGCAACCGCTGCGGACTTCCCGCGACTCCCTGACGATCCCAGCGGGGCCAGAGGCCAGCGTTGATCTAGCCGGTGATCACACCGCGGTCGTGGTGATGCGTACCTCCGAGGTCAGCGTCTGATGTACCGGGCAGCGTTCGGCGATGATTCGGTGGCTTCCGGCGGTGATCTCCTGCGTGTAGGTTCCCGAGCCGGTTTCTGTCACGGTCACATCGGTCGTCATGCAACTCTCCTTGGCGGGCGGACGCGGATTGAACACCGCTGCATCGGATCGTGCCCGATTGTGGGGCGCGCCGGGCCGGCCCGCTGAGCGTCGACGATGCCGAATCGCGCAAGACCACCGTCGGTTCGATGGGGTTTGCCGTCCCGCCAGCGCGCAGCCGTCGCCCGCTGTCGGCGATATCAGATCCGGAGCGTGCGAAAAGGGCCCTCATTCCACCGCGGAATGAGGGCCCTTTTTCGTTTGCTGATGTCAGGCTGTGCGGCGAATGCCCCGCTTCAAGAGGAGTTCGCGTTCGGACTCGCTGAGCCCACCCCATATGCCATAGGGCTCGGCGACAGCGAGGGCATGTGATCGGCATTGGATGATCACGGGGCAGCTGCGGCACATCTCCTTGGCGCGCGATTCGCGCTGGGCGCGGGCCCGTCCACGTTCCCCGTCGGGATGGAAGAACACCGACGAATCGACGCCCCGGCAAAGTCCCTGCATCTGCCAGTCCCAGATATCCGCATTGGGTCCGGGTAGCTGCTGCGGCTGTGGCATGGAAAGCCCCTCTCTGCACGCCCATTCCGATTATGTGAGCGTGCGTGAGTTGGTGGAACCGAACTGAGCACATGTCGCCGATGACTACTCGTGCACATAAACTAGGGGCGTTCATTAATTCGCGTCAATAGTCTGAGCGTGTGCTCCGTGACATATCCGCAGGTCGAGAATTTACATCACGTTCATCATTGAGATGCGCGCGCTGCGGGAACGGTGTTGCTGCGTGCTCGGCGCGATGACGTTTGTGCTGTTCGGAACCGCTACGACGGCACGCGGCATTCGTAACGTCAGGCGGCTGGTTGACATTCATTAACGTCGCGTGCATCCATTGTTAACCGATGCAGACTCGACAATATCTTTTGGGCGGTGCCTGGCGGTATGGTTCCCGCAGACCCCGTATTTGCGGGACATTGATAGCGTCGGAAACCGATGAGCAGCATCACTGACGCAGCAACCGTGCTGGCGAACGCCGCGTTCGGAGACGATCCGGGACGCTGGCCGCTGCCGACTGCCACGACGGCGCGCGACCGATGGTTGCGTGCCGTGGCCGCCGGAGGCCAGGGCCGCTACGGCAGTGCGCTGGCCGAACTGTCCGTCATCGACCGCAGCGTCGGATCCGGACCGTTGCTGTCGCTTAGCCACAGCACCCGGGCGTCGTTCTTGCGTCAGCTCGGGGGGCACGACCGGGCCCGTGCCGCAGACGGACAAGCATGGGCCCACAGCGGAGGAGATGGCTCCGCCGATCCCGAGGCACCCGCCGACGCATTGATCGGTTTGGCCGCAGATGCGCTCGGCGTGGGCCGGTTCTCAATGTCGGCGCGGTTGCTGGATCGGGCTCGCTCGATTGTGGGTGACCGCAGCGGGCGCCCCGCGGTGCGGCTGGCATGGGTCAGCGCCGAGCTGGCCATGATGTGCGGCGACGGAACCCGGGCGGTCACACATGCCGAACAGGGAATCGAGGTCGCCGCCGGCTACCCGTCTGCGCGCCACGCGGTGAAGTCCGATGTCGTCCTGGCCGCTGCCCTGTGCAGCGCCGGACAGTTGGACCGGGCCCGCGCCGTGGCCGACGCTGCGCTGTTGGCGACCGAGAAATTCGGTCTGATCCCGTTACGGTGGGCGCTGGCGTGTCTGCTGGCCGACATCGGCAGCGCAGCCCACTCACCTGCGCAACTCGGAGCGATCCGCGGCGGGTGCGCCGATACAGTGCGTCGCAGGGGCGGGGTCTGGTCCGGCGACTGATCCCGGTCGCCCCGCGCCGATCGTTATTGTTTAGCTCAACCAAGCGCCTGCGAGTGTCGGTGCCGAGTAACGCTGGAGATATCGCTCACGATGACAAGTTCGGGAGACCGTCTCGACGCTGTCGTTGCTGAAGCTGTGGCCGGCGATCGGAATGCGCTTCAGGAAGTCCTGGAGATCATCCGGCCGATCATCGTTCGGTACGTCCGGGCACGGGTCGGCATGACCGAACGAAGTGGTCTTTCAGCGGATGACGTTGCGCAGGAGGTGTGCTTGGCCGCCATTACGGCGCTGCCGCGCTACAAGGATCAGGGGCGACCCTTCCTGGCGTTTGTGTATGGCATCGCCGCGCACAAGGTTGCCGACGCGCATCGCGCGGCAGCCCGGAATCGGGCTGACCCCACCGATGCGGTGCCGGAGCGCTACTCGCTGGAAGCCGGCCCGGAACAGTCGGCTCTCGACGCCGAATCCTCGGCGCGGATGGCCAAGCTGCTGTCGGTGCTGCCGGAGAAGCAACGCGAGATCCTGATCCTGCGGGTGGTGGTCGGCATGAGCGCCGAGGAGACCGCAGAAGCCGTCGGCAGCACCGCCGGCGCGGTCCGTGTGGCCCAGCACCGGGCGCTGAGTCGGCTGAAGTCGGAAGTCATGGCGACGGGACGTGACTATGCCTGACTTCGGCCGCTGGACGTCCAATGGTGGCGATCCCTCACTGAACGAGATCAACCGCACCGACCGGTTCATCGAGGCGCTCTCGCTGGACCGCCCGGTATACGCGACGGACTCTGCCGAGGCCGAGCTGGCCCAGCTGCTTGCAGGGTGGCGTGACGAGGCACGGCGTCCGACGTCAGGTGTCGTGACGACCCGCGACGCGATCTCGGCTCTGAACCGCGGAACGCCGCGCAGGTGGTCGCGGCTGCCGTTGGCGTTGGTCGGATCGGTGGCCGCGGCAGTGTTGTGCCTGGGCGGGTTCGGTGCGGCCGTCTACGGTGCAGGTCCCGGCGACGCGCTTTACGGCATGCGCACCGTGATGTTCGGCGACCGACCCACCCGGGACGTCAAGGTCGAGCTTGCCTCGGCTGAGTTGGCGCAGGTCCAGCAGCTCATCGACCAGGGCCAGTGGCAGGCCGCACAGGAGAAGCTGAGCACCATCACCACCACGGTGGCGACGGTCAACGACGCCGAGCGCAAGCAGCAGTTGGTCGATCAGTTGCAGCAGTTGTCGGTCAAGGTCGAGAATCGCGACCCCAACGCGACGGTGCCGCCCAACGCGCCGCCGGTGGTGCTGCCGGAGGTGTCGACGCCGCAGACCAGCACATCCGGCACGACGAGCGAGTCCGACACGTCTGCACCGACGAACACGTCACCGACCAGCACGCCGTCGGGCACGAGCTCGTCGACGCCGGAGGAGACCACCACGTCGCCGTCCGATACGTCGTCGTCTTCGTCGTCCCCGACCCCGTCGAGGTCCACATCGACCGGGACCTCGGCATCGGTCACCACGTCGTCGCCGGTCACGTCGCCGAGTACGGCGGCCCCGTCGTCGTCCAGTCCGCGCGAGGAAGCCACGCCGTCCTCGGTCGCCTCGTCGGTGGTGTCATCACCGACGCATACCCAGACCACGACCCTGCCTACCGTGAGCGTTCCTTCGGCGGCCGAACCAACTGTGACCGGCCCGGCGCGCGGAGGCTCGACAAGTGGGGGTGACGGCGCGGAGCAGCCCGGTCAGGACGTGCCTCAACAGCGACAGGGCGCCCTTGACCAGCCAGGGCAGGCCAATCGGCCTCAGCTACCGGCGACCTCGGTCATAGAGGCTCCCGGATTACCCGATACAGCCGGCGGCGGTCAGCGGTAGCCGTCGGTTTCCGATGTGGCTTGATTGAGTGAAGCATCGGCGTAGCCGCGGCAGTAATCCCACGTCACGTAGGCGTCGGGCTCTGGATCGTACGCCGGCTCATGCGGGCGGACGGTGCCATCGACGAGCAGTTGCAGCAGGTTGGCGCGCAGCATGTCCCAGTCGTGGTAGTGGTCCTGCTGGCATTCGTCGCAGCACACCACGAGGCCGCGAATTCCCTTGTGCGCCAACAACGCTTCGTATACCGCAAGATCTGCCAGGTCGGCCTCGACTGCGGTGCGCTCCTGTGGGTCCAGTGGCTGGCCCGGCTCGATGGCATCCAACGCAGCCGACGGATCACACGGATCGTCGGCGAAGGGATCGGGTGGCAAACCAGGTGGGAGGTGGTCACGCACGAGTCCCAGCCTACGCAGCACCACAGGTGTCGCGCCAGCCGCCGCGAGGGCCCGCGCCTCGCGGCGCGGCGACTCCGCGCGCCAATCCGGCGGTGGCGCGACCTCAAATGGCGAGCCGATAGGATTAGGCGTAAAGCTCTGCGACCGCGCCTGTCACCTGGAGGCCCGCCCATGTCGATCGCTGAAAGCAGCGTTCCCATTGCCGTACCGGTGCCGACCGGCGGCGACGATCCGACCAAGATCGCCATGCTCGGTTTGACGTTCGACGATGTGCTGCTGTTGCCGGCCGCCTCGGACGTGGTGCCTGCCACAGCGGACACGTCCAGCCAGGTCACCCGCAAGATCCGGCTGAAGGTACCGCTCGTCAGCTCGGCGATGGACACCGTGACCGAGTCGCGGATGGCGATCGCGATGGCCCGTGCCGGCGGTATGGGCGTGCTGCACCGCAACCTGCCCGTCGGGGAGCAGGCGGGCCAGGTGGAGACCGTGAAGCGATCCGAGGCCGGCATGGTCACCGATCCGGTGACATGCTCGCCGGACAACACGCTGGCCGAGGTGGACGCGATGTGTGCGCGGTTCCGGATCTCGGGGCTGCCGGTGGTCGACGGGGACGGTGCTCTCGTCGGGATCATCACCAACCGCGATATGCGGTTCGAGGTTGACCAGAACAAGCCGGTCTCCGAGGTGATGACCAAGGCGCCGCTGATCACCGCCCGCGAGGGTGTCTCCGCAGAGGCCGCGCTCGGGTTGCTGCGCCGGCACAAGATCGAGAAGTTGCCCATCGTCGACGGCCACGGCAAGCTCACCGGCCTGATCACGGTGAAGGACTTCGTCAAGACTGAGCAGTTCCCGCTGGCCACCAAGGACAGCGACGGCCGGCTGCTGGTGGGCGCTGCCGTCGGTGTGGGTGATGACGCCTGGACCCGAGCCATGACGCTGGTCGAAGCCGGCGTGGACGTGCTGGTCGTCGATACCGCCCATGCCCATAACCGGGGTGTGCTGGACATGGTGTACAGGCTTAAGACGGCGGTCGGCGATCGTGTCGAGGTGGTCGGCGGCAACGTCGCCACCCGGGCCGCGGCGGCGGCGCTGGTGGAGGTCGGCGCCGATGCCGTGAAGGTCGGTGTCGGCCCGGGCTCGATCTGCACGACCCGTGTGGTGGCCGGTGTGGGAGCCCCGCAGATCACCGCGATCCTCGAGGCCGTCGCGGCCTGCAAGCCGTTCGGGGTGCCCGTGATCGCCGACGGCGGTTTGCAGTACTCCGGTGACATCGCCAAGGCACTCGCGGCCGGTGCGTCGACGGCCATGCTGGGTTCGCTGCTGGCCGGCACCGCCGAATCGCCTGGTGATCTGATCTTCGTCAACGGCAAGCAGTTCAAGAGCTATCGCGGCATGGGCTCGCTGGGTGCCATGCAGGGCCGGGGTGCGGCCAAGAGCTACTCCAAGGACCGCTACTTCCAGGACGACGTGCTCTCCGAGGACAAGCTCGTGCCCGAGGGTATCGAGGGCCGGGTGCCGTTCCGTGGCCCGCTCTCGACCGTCATCCACCAGCTCACCGGCGGTCTGCGGGCCGCCATGGGTTACACCGGGTCGGCCTCCATCGAAGCGCTGCAGCAGGCCCAATTCGTGCAGATCACTGCGGCGGGGCTGAAAGAGAGCCACCCGCACGACATCACAATGACTGTCGAAGCACCGAACTACTCCACCCGCTGACGAGCGCTAGCGCGCCGAAGCACACGCAAAGAGAGGGCTCGTCATGCGTGACATGGTCGAAATTGGCATGGGCAGAACCGCCCGCCGGACCTATGAACTCAACGACATCAACATAGTGCCGTCACGGCGCACCCGGTCGTCGAAGGATGTGTCGACGACCTGGCAGCTGGACGCCTACCGGTTCGAGATTCCCGTCGTCGCCCATCCCACGGACGCGCTGGTGTCGGTCGAATTCGCCATCGAACTCGGGCGCCTCGGTGGGCTGGGTGTGCTCAACGGTGAGGGTCTGATCGGTAGGCACGCCGATGTCGAGGAGAAGATCGCCCAGGTCTTGGAGAAGGCGGCGGCTTCCGATGAGCCGTCGGCGGCGATCCGGCTGCTGCAGCAACTGCATGCGGCACCGCTGAACCCGGAGCTGCTGGGACAGTCGGTGGCCCGCATCCGGGAGGCCGGGGTGACGACCGCAGTCCGGGTCAGCCCCCAGAATGCCCAAGCGCTGACGCCCGCCCTGGTGGCTGCCGGTATCGACCTGCTGGTCATCCAGGGCAGCATCATTTCGGCCGAGCGGGTCGCCAAGGATGACGGCGCCGGTGAGCCTCTCAATTTGAAGAAGTTCATCTCCGAGCTCGATGTCCCGGTGGTGGCGGGCGGCGTCCTGGACCACCGCACCGCCCTGCACTTGATGCGCACGGGTGCGGCCGGTGTCATCGTCGGCTACGGCTCCACACAGGGCGTCACCACCAGCGACGAGGTGTTGGGTATCAGCGTGCCGATGGCCACGGCGATCGCCGATGCGGCCGCCGCACGCCGGGAGTACCTCGACGAAACCGGCGGCCGCTACGTGCATGTGCTGGCCGACGGCGACATCCACACATCGGGCGATCTGGCCAAGGCAATTGCGTGCGGCGCCGATGCAGTGGTGCTGGGCACGCCACTTTCGGTTGCCGCGGAGGCGCAGGGGGACGGCTGGTTCTGGCCGGCCGCCGCGGCGCACCCGTCGCTGCCGCGCGGCGCACTGCTGCAGATTGCGCTGGGGGAGCGGCCGGCGTTGGAGACCGTGCTCAACGGACCTTCGGATGACCCGTTCGGCTCGCTGAACCTCGTCGGCGGACTGCGTCGGGCCATGGCCAAGGCCGGGTACTGCGATCTCAAGGAGTTTCAGAAGGTCGGCTTGACCGTCGGGTCCTAATATCCGCCGAGCTCGCGGACGGTCGTTCTTTACAAGTTAGGCCTTCCTGTCTAGCTAGTTACCTGCCGGTAGGGTCATACTGAAATCATGCGGAGTGACTCTTCGAACTCTCACTACGACGTCCTGGTTATCGGCTCCGGGTTCGGTGGCAGCGTCAGCGCGCTGCGGCTGACCGAAAAGGGTTATCGCGTCGGTGTACTGGAGGCCGGTCAACGGTTCGCCGACGCTGACTTTGCCAAGACCTCGTGGGACCTGCGTAAGTTCCTGTGGGCGCCGCAGCTGGGCATGTACGGCATCCAGCGTATCCACCTGCTCCGCAACGTAATGATCCTGGCCGGCGCCGGCGTCGGTGGCGGATCGCTGAACTACGCCAACACGCTGTACGTGCCGCCGGAGCCGTTCTTCAACGATCCGCAGTGGAAGGGCATCACCGACTGGCGTGCCGAGCTCATGCCCCATTACGAGCAGGCGCAACGCATGCTCGGCGTGGTGAAGAACCCGACCTTCACCGATGCCGACCGCATCGTCAAAGAGGTCGCCGACGACATGGGATGCGGGGACACCTTCGTCGCCACTCCTGTTGGTGTGTTCTTCGGGCCTGACGGCGAGAAGACCCCGGGCAGGACTGTGCCCGATCCGTTCTTCGGTGGCGCGGGGCCCGCCCGTACCGGGTGCCTGGAATGCGGCGAGTGCATGACGGGCTGCCGCCACGGCGCCAAGAACACCTTGGTCAAGAACTACCTCGGCCTCGCCGAATCGGCTGGTGCGCAAGTGCATCCGATGACCACGGTCACCGGATTCGAGCAGCGGCACGACGGTCTGTGGGAGGTCGGCACAGTGAAGACGGGCAGCAAGCTGCGTCGTCACCGCAAGACTTTCACCGCGTCGCATCTGGTCCTGGCGGCGGGCACGTACAACACGCAGAAGCTGCTCTTCAAGATGCGTGACACCGGCAAACTGCCCAGGCTGTCCGATCGGCTGGGCGTGCTGACCCGCACCAACTCCGAGTCGATTGTCGGAGCTCAAACCCTCACGGTACCAACGGATCTGGATCTCACCCATGGTGTGGCCATCACATCGTCGGTACATCCCACCGCCGACACCCACGTCGAGCCGGTGCGGTACGGCAAGGGGTCCAATGCGATGGGCCTGCTGCAGACGCTGATGACCGACGGCGCCGGCCCGGGCGGCACCGATGTGCCGCGCTGGCGCCAGTTCCTGGACCAAGGCCGTGAGCAGCCTGCGCTGCTGATCCGGCTGCTGAACCCGGCTCGCTGGAGTGAACGGACGGTCATCGCCTTGGTGATGCAGCATCTGGACAACTCGATCACCACCTTTACCAGACGCGGGCCGGGGGGCCGGCGGGTGTTGACGTCCAAACAGGGCCACGGAGAACCGAATCCGACGTGGATCCCGGTCGGCAACGAGTTCACCAGGCGGATGGCGGAAAAAGTCGGCGGCATCGCGGGCGGTACCTGGGGTGAACTGTTCAACATCCCGCTGACCGCGCACTTCCTCGGCGGTGCCGCGATCGGTGCCGATGCCGAACACGGCGTCATCGACCCGTACCAGCGGGTGTACAACTACCCAACGCTCTACGTCGCCGACGGCGCCGCGATCTCAGCGAATCTCGGTGTGAATCCGTCTCTTTCGATCACTGCACAAGCAGAGCGGGCGGCGGCGCTGTGGCCCAACAAGGATCAGGAAGACGTCCGGCCGGCCCAGGGAGAGCCGTATCAGCGGCTCGACCCGGTCGCCCCGTTGCATCCCGTGGTGCCCACCGATGCTCCGGGTGCGTTGCGGCGGTTGCCGATCGAGCCGGTCAACACAACCGCTTAGTTGGCGAACGGGTTGCGTCCCTCGCCGGTGTTGAGCAGCAGCGGGTTGTTCGGCTCGAGGACATAGCTGCCCCCGGGGCTCAGGACGAACCCTGCCCCGTCAAAAGAGTTGCTGCACATCGTCACCGTGCCGTCGGTCCCGCACGTCACGTTGCGGAAGCTGATGCGCGACCCGGGCAGCAATCGGTTGGGCAGCCCGTCGAAGGCGAACAGCGGCCGGTTGTCGTTGACGAAGCCGGGCGGCCCCTGTTGTCCACCCGTGACCGCGTTGGCCCCGTCTGGAGCTGCGGGCAGTGGGCCGGTGCAGCCGTAGTTGCCGGACGTGCGGCTGATGGCGCACGCGATATCGCCCGGCACCGCGAATGCGTAGTATTCACCGTTCTGCATCGCGAACTCCGACGGTTTGACCGGCGCAAGCGCATTGAGATTCAGCGGGGGCGGAGGTGGAGGGGGCGGAGGTGGCGGCGGGTCCGCCGCGGCCACGCCGGCGACACCGAGACCAACGCCGATCACCGCGCTCGCCAGAGGCATCAGCATTCTCCTGCGCATCACGCCACCTTAAGGCGTCACATCCGGGTATGCGGCACTACCCGGCGGATTGCCATCACTGACCGTGGGCCGGGCTGCGGTCTCAGAGGTCGGCGAAACGCGTCCTACTGCTCGTCGGCGTCCGGCGCCGCTTCGACCAACGCGGCGATGAGGCGTGCCAGCATGGTCTCGTCGATCGTCCCGGGCTGGAGCAGTTCCTCCATCGCGACTCCCGTCGACATCGTGACGACGAGCTGGGCGAGTGCCAGCAGATTCTGCCGCGGCAACGCGGTCGCGACGTTGTTGACGACCTGCAGTGCCTGCTGGACGGCGGTGCGGCGGCGTGCGATAAGCCGGTCGCGCAGTTGTGGATCGCGCACGGCCCGTAGCCAGTATTCGGTGAGGACAACGTAGTACTCGTTCTGATTGCGGATGGACTCCAGCATGGATCGGCTCAACGCCCGCGCGGTGGCGGCCGTGTCACCGCCGTTGTTGTCGAAAGCCGTCGCGATCAGCTCACCCCGGGTCTCGAACTGGCGGTCCAGCAATGCCAGGAACAGGTCGTCCTTGGATTCGAAGTTGGAGTACACCGCGCCCTTGGTGAAACCCGCGGCCTGACCGATCGCGTCGATGGTGGCGCCCGCGAACCCTTCGGCGGCGAACACCTCCAGGGCTGCGTCAAGGATTCGGTCGCGAACCTCGCCGCGGGTGGGCCTGGTGCGTGCGGGTTTGACGGACGGCATACCCGGCAGCATACTCATTAGTATCGAATGGATACCAGTCAGTATCGAAATTGCCGGGATGGCAGACTTTGATCCGGTGGTTCGGCGGGGTAGCGGCAACGGCACCTCGTATCGGACCGACCGGTGACGGCAACGGGCAACGGAAAGAGCAACCGCATGCACGCAGAGGACGAACCGGGCGAGGGTGGTGTGCAGCCCGACGAGGGCCCGGCCGAACCGGACGACAAACCCCTGATAGTCGCCACCGGCCTCGGCGTGGACGGCGAACACGAGCCTCTGTTCTCCGGTGTCGACCTGGAACTCACGCGAGGTTTTCACGCGATTCAGATGCCCGGAGGTTGGGGGCAGACCGCCCTGCTGTTGACGTTGGCCGGCCGCCTCAAGCCCACCCACGGAACTGTGACCGTATGCGGCGACACCCAGCCCCGAGCCATCCGCCGGCATTGCTCGATCGCCGCGTTCGACGACATCGATGATCTCCCCGACTCTGTGACCGTGCGAACCGTTGTCGTCGAGCAGCGGCGATGGCTCGCACCGTGGTATTCGCGCGTGCCCGACCAAGCCGGAGAGGCCGAACTGGCCGAGGTGTTCGGTGACGTGCCGTCGCCGTCGCCGAAGGCCTTCATCAGTGACCTGTCCGACCTCGAGCTGTTCCTGCTACGCGTCACCCTGTCGCTGTTCTCGGACCGGCAGATCCTGGTGGTCGGAGATCTCGAGCAGGTCCGCGACTACACCAGACGCGCGACCGCCGTTGAACGTCTCGCCGCCATCGCGACGCGGCGCACCGTCGTGGTCGGTGTCACCAACCCGCTCGGCGTCGATGCCCCCATCCACGATCTGCACGATCACACCGCATCCTGACCGGAAGGACTGACGATGCTAAACGGTCTTCGCGCAAGCGGCTCATCCCCGCTGAAAGGTCTTCGCGCAAGCGGCTCATCCCCGCTGGCTGGGCTCGCACTCGGCTCGGAGATCAAGCGCTTCGGCCGCAGCCGGATGACCCGGCTGGCGATCGTCGTGCTGATGTTGCTGCCACTGGTCTACGGTGCGCTGTATCTGTGGGCGTACTGGGACCCGTTCGGTCACGTCAACAAGATGCCTGTCGCGCTGGTCAATTCCGACCGGGGGACCGTGGTTTCCGGGCAGAAGATCAACGCGGGCGACGAGATCGCCAAGAGTCTCACCGATGATGCCAGCCTGGACTGGCACGTGATGGACCTCGATGAGGCCCGTCAGGGCGTCGACCACGGCAAGTACTACTTCATGCTCGAGTTGCCGCCGAACTTCAGTGAGGCGATCGCGTCGCCCGTGACCGGGGAACCCAAGCGGGCGAACCTGATTGCGGTGTACAACGACGCCAACAACTACATCTCGTCGAGTATCGGACGCACCGCCGTCGACCAGGTGCTCAATGCCGTTTCCACCCGGATCTCCGGGCAGGCGGTCAATCAGGTGCTGTCAGTGGTGGTTTCGTCCGGGGCGGGCATCAGGCAAGCCGCCGACGGCGCCCAGCAGCTTGCCGACGGGGCGGTGAAAGTCGATGACGGCGCCGGGCAGCTGGCGGCGGGCCTGCACACCGCTCGCTCTGGTTCGGCGCAGGTCGCCGCTGGTGCCAAGCAGCTCTCCGACGGGATCATCAAGGCCACCGATCCATTGGTCACAGTGACCAGGGCGCTGTCGCAGATCGGCGGCAACACCGACCAGCTACAGCAGGGCGCAACCGCGCTGCAGCAGGCCAACGACCAGATCGGTGGCATCGCGACGGCGCAGGACGCCGCTGCTGATTCGTTGACCACGGTGATCGACCAGTTATCCGCGAGCCCGGATCCCTTGGCCAACAACGCCGCCGGAACCCTACGCGGGATCCAGGACCAGCTGCGCGGTCACCAGTTCACCCCGCAGGTCCGTCAGCAGCTCACTGACGCCGAGAACGCGGCCATCTCGATGACCACGGCGCTGCGCGCTCCCGGCAGCCCGCTCAACTCCGCGCTCAACCAAGTTGGTGGCACGGGCCGGGACCTCGACAACAAGCTGACGCAACTCCGTAGCGGAGCACAGCAGCTGTCCTCGGGCAGCGCAGAATTGGCCAGCGGTATCGTCAAACTCGACGACGGTGCGACCCAGCTCAAATCGGGCACCGCTCAGCTGCGGTCGGGGTCGGCCGAGCTGGCGACCAAACTCGCCGAAGGCGCCAAGCAGGTTCCCGACTGGAGCGCCCAGCAGAAGAATGCGATCGCCGACACGATCGGCGGCCCGGTCAATCTCGAAACCTCACACGAGAACGCCGCACCCAACTTCGGCACCGGCATGGCGCCGTTCTTCCTCACTCTGGCCTTGTTCTTCGGTGCTTTGGTGCTGTGGATGATCCTGCGGCCCCTGCAGAGTCGTGCTGTCGCCGCGGAGGTGCTGGCGATCCGGGTGGTGCTCGCCAGTTACCTGCCCGCGGCGATGATCGGGTTCTGCCAGGCCGTCATCCTGTACTGCGTGGTGCGGTTCGCCCTCGGTATGCACGCCGCGCACCCAGTCGCGATGCTCGGGTTCATGGTGTTGATCTCGTGTACGTTCGTCGCTGCCACGCAGGCGATCAACGCCCTCGTCGGGCCGGTGGTGGGGCGCGTGCTGGTGATGGCGTTGCTGATGCTGCAGTTGGTGAGTGCCGGCGGCATGTATCCCGTCGAAACCACGTCGAAGCCCTTCCAGGTGATCCACAAGTACGACCCGATGACCTACGGCGTCAATGGCTTACGCCAGCTCATCCTCGGCGGGATCGACTTCCGGCTGTGGCAGGCCATCGTCGCGCTCGTGATCATCTGGATAGGAGCGATGACGATCTCCTGTCTGTCCGCCCGGCGAGACCGACTGTGGAACCTCAACAGGCTGATACCGGCGATCAAGATGTGAGCCCCGCGCTCATCCGGTGCTGATCCCGCGGCTGGGCGGCATGGCACCGATGCCGCGTCCCGTACCTGAGGAATGTGCCTCTGTGCGGTGGCGACGCGGACCGGGACCAGCCAACTCCTAGACTGAGCCGGTGGCAGCAGAATCCCCCCGCCCCGTTCTCGTCGTTGACTTCGGCGCGCAGTACGCCCAGCTGATCGCGCGGCGCATCCGTGAGGCGCGGGTCTACTCCGAGGTCGTCCCGCACACCGCTAGCGTCGAGGAGATCAAGGCGCGCGACCCGCAGGCGATCGTGCTGTCCGGCGGCCCGGCCAGCGTCTACGCCGACGGTGCTCCGCAACTCGACCCTGCACTGTTCGATCTCGACGTGCCTGTGTTCGGCATCTGCTACGGATTCCAGGCCATGGCGCAGGTGCTCGGCGGCACCGTCGAGCACACCGGAACCAGTGAGTACGGCCGCACCGAGCTCAAGGTGACCGGCGGAGAGCTGCACGCCGACCTGCCCACGATGCAGCCGGTCTGGATGAGCCACGGCGACGCAGTCACCGCCGCACCGGACGGCTTCGACGTCATCGCCTCAAGCTCCGGGGCGCCGGTTGCCGGATTCGAGAACAGGGCCCGCCGGCTGGCGGGTGTGCAGTACCACCCCGAGGTGCTGCATTCACCGCACGGCCAGCAGGTGCTGACCCGGTTTCTGCATGAGTTCGCCGGGATCGGACCGACCTGGACGTCGGCCAACATCGCCGAGCAACTCATCGCGGCGGTGCGGGAGCAGATCGGTGATGGTCAGGCCATCTGTGGGCTGTCGGGCGGCGTCGATTCCGCGGTGGCCGCAGCGCTGGTGCAACGCGCCATCGGCGACCGGCTTACCTGCGTATTCGTCGACCACGGCCTCCTGCGGGCGGGGGAGCGAGCTCAGGTGGAACGCGACTTCGTCGCCGCCACCGGTGCCAAACTGGTCACCATCGACGTCGCCGACCGGTTCCTTGAGGCGCTCAGCGGTGTCACCAATCCCGAGGGCAAGCGCAAGATCATCGGCCGCGAATTCATCCGGGCCTTCGAGGGCGCGGTGCGCGACACCCTGGGCAGCTCCGAGGCCGAGATCGAGTACCTGGTGCAGGGCACACTGTATCCCGACGTCGTCGAATCCGGCGGCGGCACCGGCACGGCCAATATCAAGAGTCACCACAACGTCGGCGGTCTGCCTGACGATCTGAAGTTCAAACTCGTCGAGCCGCTGCGCCTGCTGTTCAAGGATGAGGTACGGGCGGTGGGTCGTGAGCTCGGCTTGCCGGAGGAAATCGTTGGGCGCCAACCCTTCCCGGGTCCTGGGCTGGGCATCCGCATCGTCGGTGAGGTGACCGCCCAGCGGCTCGACACGCTGCGCCGCGCCGACTCGATCGCCCGTGAGGAACTCACAGCCGCGGGTCTGGATCAGCAGATTTGGCAGTGCCCGGTGGTACTGCTCGCCGACGTTCGCTCTGTCGGAGTGCAGGGCGACGGGCGCACTTACGGCCATCCGATCGTGTTGCGCCCGGTGTCCAGCGAGGATGCCATGACCGCCGACTGGACTCGGGTGCCCTATGAAGTGCTGGAACGGATTTCAACCCGTATCACCAACGAGGTGCCCGAAGTCAATCGAGTGGTGCTGGATGTCACGAGCAAACCGCCCGGCACCATCGAGTGGGAGTAGTTCCCCCGCGAGCAGGCACTCAGGTACCCGACACGCCGCAGTTTGGGTACCGCAGTGTCTGCTCGCGCCAATGATGGGTCGGCTACCGGCTGGGGTCTCCACGCCAGCGAAAACTGTTGACATACTTACCCATATCTAGCGCGAGCTGCAGGTTGGCGCCTGACGGCTTGCCGGAACCCGAGTCCGGACCGAACTTGCGGTAGGGCCCGACGGCCGCGGCAATGAGCGCGAGATCATGTTTGACCGCCACCATGATGATTACGCGCATCCGGGCGTAGCTGCTGGTCGAGCCCTGTGGCCAGTAGTCGGCGGTAAGTCCGAACCCGGGCTGATAGCCCACCATCGTGTTGGGTATCTCGTAGGCGGTCTTGGTGTCCGGGAATGTCTGGCGAACCAGTTGGACGGCAATGTCTTTCGGTGATTTGCCGGCCGCCGGCTTGCTGAACAGCTGCATGGTGCCCCCGTCGCCGGCCAGCAGGTTCGCCATCACGCCGTGATCATTGGTGCTGACCTTGTAGGCCGACCCCGCGGCCGGATACGACACGGTGAACGAGCCGTCGGCCGCCGTGTACAGAGGGTTGATGGTGACGGGTTGTCCGAACGGTGGCGAGCCACAGTTCGGCGGGCACACGTAGCGTGCCGCCGGCTTCTGCAGTACCGCCGAGAGGCCGACCAACCCGGCCGCCGCGACGACGATGACGACCCCGAGGGCCAGAGCCAACCTGGTGTACGACGTCTTGTGCACGGGCGCAGCGGTGAACGCCCCCTTGTGGATCGAGTAGCCGGGCAGCAGCCCGACCGTGATCTCCCCTGGCTCGCCCTGACGTATCGGCCGGCCCGTTCTGCGGGCTTTGCGCGAACTGCGCGACGAGGCATGGATGGCCGCACCGCAGTGTGCGCAGAAAGGAGCGTCGGGCACGACATGTCCGCATTGGATGCACAGCAGCGGCTCATCGGTGTGGATCTCATCCTGGGCCTCGTGCAGCAGCGCCAGATGCACACCGAGCCGCAGGAGTAGCAGCGCGATCGCTGCCAAGGCGATGTACAGCCCGAACTGCAGCCACTGCGGGAATCGCGCAATGTCGATCAGGCCGAGCCCGGCGTAGAGGATCATCACCCCGACCGCGAACAGGGTCAGGGTGATACGGACGAACCCGCGGTGTACGTGAACCTTGTTGGGTGGTCTGGTGAACCATAGCGCTGCACCGATCAGCCCGCCCACCGCGACAGCGATCGTCGGTACCGCGACACCGCGGATCCCGGCCTCGACCAGCAGCCCGCTCATCGGCCGGTCGCGGGCCACCATGCCGGTGGTGAACTGCGGCGCCAGGCGCGTCATCGTCGCCGCAGCACAATAGGTCAGCGCGCCGAACGCGCCGATTGCGTAGCCGTCCAACGCTTCTTGTGTTCCCCGACGGGTGAAGCGCACTACCAGCGCGGGTACCAGCATCAACACCATGCCGCCCAAGGACACCCCGATGCTCTCGCGCAGCATGCGCGACCCGGCGATACCCATGCCCAGCGGGACGCCGTACACGCGGGCCATCGCCTCACCGGTCAACAGCACCCAGCCGATCCCGAGACCCGCGCCCAGCAGTGCGGTGAGGACCAGGGTGCTGCTCGGGACGTCGCGATGAACGTCGGACTCCCGCAGGTAGATTCCGAACAGCAGAGGCAGACCCAGCGAGGCGACGGCGATGAGTGCGGCAGGCAGCCGGAACAGGGCAGCGGCCACCAGTGCCGCCAACAGCAGTGCCAGGCCGCCCAGGAACGCCATCCGCGACCGTGGAGACAGATGCGGGAACAGCGAACTGGCGACCGAAGGGATCAGCAGATGCTGTCCCGGAGCCGCGCTGAAAGACCGCGCCCGCAGCCAGTGCGGACCGTTGGCCCGGTGGTCCGACAGCGGAGCGCCGCAGAGCCCGCAGTACCGCCCTGCGGGGACCTCGAGTTGGCAGACCTCGCATTCCATCGTCTCCGGACCGACGAGGCCTGGGTCGGTTTTCATGCGGGACCCGCCTTCGTTTCTCGCTGGCTATTCATGCGGGACCCGCCTTCGCTTCTCGCCGGCTATTCATGGGTTCGCTCTCTGCCAGACAAGGATGTTCTTGACGAGGTTGTCCACGTTGGGTGTTCCGAGGCCGGTCACCAGGTCGTAGCCCGGCCCGGCATTGGCCACCGCATTGCCACCGAGCGTGACGTCGTGAAAGGCGGGCAGTGGCGCCCCGGCAGCGATGCGGTACAGCAGCGGATTGAGATCACCCAGCTCCCGGCCACCGTTGGCGAGCAGATACTGATCCATCACCGCGGCCATGCCGGCCCACAGCGGCGCCGACTGGGACGTGCCGCCACCGACCAGCAGCTGATTGTTCAACACGATCTTCACGCCGGTGAACGGGTCGGCGACCGCGGACACATCCGGGGTGAGCCGCTTGTGGTCGCCGCCGGCTTCGGTGCTGCCGGGCGCGGTGACACCGCGCTGCCAGTCCGGTCGGTCGAACAGCGCCGAAACCCCGCCGCCAGTGCCCTGCGTCAGCGGTACGTCGAACCAGGCCTGTTCTGCCAGCCAACCGCCGTCCGTATCGGTGGACAACGTGGTGCCACCGACATTGGTGATCTCGGGCAGCGATGCGACCGAGTCCAACCCGATGTCGTCGGGTCCCGGAGGCGACGACCAGTCTTGTCCGCCTTTGCATTCCAGGCCGGCCAGGTCGCCGCTGGCATTGAATGCCGTGGTGCCGTGGGAGTGTGCTGTGGTCAGCGCGGAGCGGACCGGGGCCAGATCGGCGGCGGTGATCAGCTTGTCGCAGCCCCAGCCGATGGAAAAGCTCCAGACCGCACCGGGGAACTGGGAGTCTGCCGTTTGAAGCATCTGCCCGATCTTTTCGTAGGCTCCGTCTCCCTGGACCGTCGGTCGAGCGTTGACCACCACCTTGCGCGCATCGGGCGCAAGGGCGTGGGCGACCTCCAGATCCATGGTGGTCTCGCCGTGGGGTTCGCTGGGCTGTCCGCCGATCAGGGTGGGGGTGAACCTCGGCAGGTTGAAGGTGGTGGCGAAGGTGTCCAGATCGGTCTGGTCGAAACCGTCGAACGCGAAGATCACGATGGTGGTGCCCTTGCCGGTGTAGCCCTGCTGTGCAAGCTCGCTCAAGTTGTAGGTGTTGAGCAGCGCCGTCGGGGTCAGCCCCCGGTCGGGGACGTCGGTGGGCAGGTTCGACAGGTCCGGCCGGGACATCCGGGGCGGGGTGTAGCTGAGGATACGGCCGACCTCGACGACCTCGCCGCGCAGCGGTTCGGGTGTCGACGGCTGTTGCGGCGAGGCGTAGAACACCTGGCCCCGTCTACCCCGGTAATCATGGATGTCGACACCGAAGGCAGCGGCCATGGCCGCGGGGGCGCCGTCGATGATGGCCCACGGGTCGCCGGCGCGCCATCGCACCGACAGCCCTCGGCCGTCCGCCCAGGTGTACAGCGCCGCCGGCCGGTGCTGGCCCTGCAGGGCGACTGTGAGCTGGACCGAGTCATGGTGCGAAGGCCCAAGATCGGTTGAGGCGGCAAGCAACTGGGCGTAAGGACCGCCGATAGGAGTCCTTACGCCCGGTGCTTGGGTAACCCGCAGGTCCGAGGCCAGGAGCAGTGCTCCAGCCAGGATCAGCGTCAGTAGTGCGTATCCGGGGATGACGCGTGTCCCGGCCATGGACGGACGACTGACGAACGAACCTCGCGAGGTTCTAGTTGTCGCCGGGGATGGCGGTCGGTGCGGGCGGTGCCTTCACCGTCGGGGTGAACAGGTTGCCGCCGGTGGGGTTGATCGACTTCTCGGTGGGCTCCACCGAGGGCGGCGGCGCGGGTGTGGCCGGAGTCGTCGTGGTGGTGGTCGTGGTGGTCGGCGTCGTAGTCTCGGGGGCCTTCTCTTTGGTACCGCACGACGCGGTGAACGAAATCATCCCGACGACTGCGGCGCCACCTGCGATGATGGCGAGCCGACGAGTCAATTGCCCAGACCTCATGATGGTTTCCTCACTTGTTCCCCGGTATTTGAGCGCTGGCTTCGGCGAATCGTTGTGCAATTACGCACGATCGGATGATCGTGCACCAGATCCCGTTCCGAGGTGGGTTTTGGTAGTCGAACTTTAACTTAAAGCTCAAAAGGGTGTGGAGCATTCCCGGTGGTGTTGCCGACCCGCAGGCCCCGGCGTCCGCGGCTTGACGGTGTCGGGGTGCGGGTGTTTACTCGATGCATCGAACATATTTTCGAATATATCTGGGTTTGGGTGGTGTTGGAGGTGCTGCTGTGGCCGTTGCGGTAGACCTCGGCCTGAGTCATCTTACCCGTGTTGAACAGGTAGAACATCTGCGTCGCAAGATCGCTGCGGTGTCGAGGAAGGTCGGTCCGGCGCATCCGGAAGTGGGCCGGACCGGCGCAGTGGTTCCTACCGGGAATTCTTTGCTGGAACTACCTGAATCGCCGGCTGATCCGCCACCCGCCGAGTTGCTCACGACGCTGCCGCGCGGAACCGTCGCGGTGATGACGGGTGCCCGGTCGCTGCCGCTGGGCATGGTGGCAGCGGTGACGAAGGCAGGAGGGCATGCCGCGATCGTCGGGCAACCCGATGTGGGGCTGCTGGCCGCGGTGGAAATGGGTGCCGATCTGAGCCGTCTTGCGGTGGTTCCGGATCCGGGTGCCGATCCGGTCGAAGTGGCGTCGGTGCTGATGGACGGGATGGACCTGGTGCTGCTCGGGCTGGGCGGACGCGCAGTACCGCCGAACCGGGCGCGGGTGATGGTGGCACGGGCCCGGCAGAAAGGGTGCACGCTGCTGGTCGTCGACGGCAATTGGCAGGGTGCGTCTACGCGGTTGGAAGCCAGGGTCTGCGGTTACGACGTGACCGGTGCGGGTGACGGCGCACCTGTTCCCGGGCGCGGCCGGATCGGCAGGGTCCGGCTGTCCATGCGGGGAGCCGCGGGATCAGTCTGTGCGGCAGGCGGATAGATCGTGTCGGCGTCTCGAGTGCTGGCGCTGTGGTGCATGGACTGGCCTGCTGTCGCGGCAGCCACCGCGGCACGGTTGGAACCGACCGCGCCGGTCGCGGTCACGCTGGCCAACCGGGTCGTCGCCTGCTCCGCGTCGGCGCGGGCATCGGGGGTACGGCGCGGGTTGCGCCGCCGAGAAGCCCAGGCCCGGTGTCCCTACCTGCATGTGGTCACCGCCGATCCGGCTCGCGATGCCCGTCACTTCGAGAACGTCACGATCGCAGTCGACGATCTGGTGCCGCGGGCCGAGGTGCTGCGACCGGGTCTGCTGGTGCTGCCGGTGCGCGGTGCGGCGCGCTACTTCGGATCCGAACCGGCCGCTGCCGAACGGCTGGTCGACGCGGTGGCCGCGACGGGGGTGGAATGCCAGGTGGGCATCGCAGATCAGTTGCCCACCGCAGTTTTCGCCGCCCGGGAGGGGCGCATCGTCGAACCGGGGATGGACGCTCCGTTCCTGTTCCCGTTGTCGATCCGGCAGTTGTCCACCGAACCGGCTTTGGCGGCGCCCGGCCGGGAAGAGCTGGCAGATCTGTTGTGGCGTATGGGTATCCGAACCCTGGGCCAGTTCGCCGAATTGTCGCGTACCGATGTGGCCTCCCGGTTCGGGGCTGACGCGGTACTCGCGCACCGCTTCGCCCGTGGCGAGTCGGCCAGGGGGCCGTCGGGGCGCGAGCCGGCGGCCGAACTCGACGCGGTGATGAACTGCGATCCACCGATCGAACGGGTGGATGCGGCGGCCTTCGCCGGGCGCTCGCTGGCCAGTGCTCTGCATCGCAGCCTGGAATCGGCGGGGGTCGGCTGCACCCGGTTGGCCGTCCACGCCGTCACAGCCAACGGTGAGGAGCTGGAACGGGTTTGGCGATGTGCCGAACCACTGACCGAGGATGCCACGGCCGACCGGGTGCGCTGGCAACTGGACGGCTGGTTGAACCGCCGTACCTCCGACCGGCCTACCGCGCCGGTCACCGTGCTGCAGTTGCGCCCGGTGGAAGTGGTGTCCGCTGCAGCGTTGCAGCTGCCGTTGTGGGGTGGGATGGGCGAGGAGGACCGGTTGCGGGCCCGGCGTGCGTTGGTACGGGTCCAGGGCTTGCTCGGGCCGGAAGCGGTGCAGATGCCGGTGCTCAGTGGTGGGCGCGGGCCCGCCGAACGCATCACCTTCACCCCGCTGGGGGACGAGCCGGTACCGCGCGCCGACCCGCGGCAGCCCTGGCCCGGGCGCCTACCCGAGCCTTCGCCGACCGTCCTGCTCGATGATCCGGTGGAACTCCTTGACGGGCAGGGTGATCCCGTGCGGGTCACCAGTCGGGGGATGTTCTCCACCGATCCCGCCCGGCTGTCCGGTGCGGGCCGGCGCGACGGCAGCCTGCGCTGGTGGGCCGGGCCATGGCTGGTCGATGAGCGGTGGTGGGATCCGCAGAGCCGGGGTGCTGGTCGGACCGCGCGGGCGCAGGTGTTGCTCGGCGACGGCGAGGACGGTCTGGCGCTGCTGCTGTGCTATCGGCAGCGACGGTGGTACCTGGAGGGGGCCTATGAATAGCCGCCAGTGCTCAGCCCAGCTCCCGGGCAAATGGGCCGACCCGGCCGATGAACCTGTCGAAGAACGCCACCGGGTCCACGTGGTCGCCGATGAGCGCGTTGGGCTGACGACCCCAGTGCCCACGCCAGTCGGCCACCGTCATACCACGGGTCAAGGTGCCCGTCAGCTCAACGTCAATCGTGGTCCGCCGGCACCGCACCAGATCGGGATCCAGTGCCACCGCGGCGGCCAGCGGATCATGCAGATGCGCGAGATACCCGTCACCGGTGTCGAAGTGGAATTCGAAATAGAACCGCATCGCATCCTCGAGCACCCGGATCAGCGGATTGGCCGCCGCCGATCGGGTTCCGCGAGCATCGAACTCGCTCATCGGTCCGGTCGGTGATCCCGCTGCGTCAGCCAGCCGGCCCAGCAGCGCAGGCGTCATCGCGATGTGCTCGGTGAGGTTCAGCCCCAACACAATCGGCAGATGCTCCGGCGCATCCGAACCCCATGCCGCGGCCCAGCCGCCGAACACCTCGGCCGCCGATTCCGGATCCACGCTGATGTTCCACTCCGAGACCGGGGTGGTGTTGCCGCGGTAGTCGAAAGCCCCGCCCATGATCACCAGCCGGCGCAGCAGCCGGGGTAGTCGGGGTTCCGCGCGCATCGCCAGGGCCAGATTGGTCAACGGGCCGGTGGCCAGCCCGATCAGCTCACCGGGATGCGCCTTCGCCGCGTTCACCCACGCCCGCGCGGAGTCGTGCCCGGTCAGTTGCCGCTCGGTGGCCGGTAGCCGGGCGTAGCCCAGCCCCTCGGGCCCGTGGGTGTCCTCCGCGGTGCGCAGCGGGGCGCTCAGGGGTTGCTCGGCGCCCTTGGACACCGGGATGTCGGCGGCCCGGCACAGTTCCAGCAGACCCAGGTTGTTGACGCAGACCTGTTGCACGCCAATGTTTCCCGCTGTCGAGGCAATGCCGACCAGCTTCGCATCGGGGCTGGCCAGCAGGTACACCAGGGCCATCGCGTCATCGACTCCGGTGTCGACGTCGGCGAAGACTGGCTGCGGCGTCACGTCGCCCACGATAACGCCCTCGGCTACCAGTGCACGCTGGGTACCAGTCAACGGAGGGTCTATCGTCCGAATCATGCCGATCAACCCCAATGCCATCGGTGAGAAGACCGACGCTTATGTCTTCGACTGGACCGACCGCGACACCCTGCTGTACGCCATCGGCGTCGGCGCGGGCGTCGACGATTTGGCGTTCACCACCGAGAACAGCCATGGGATCCAACAGCAGGTGCTGCCGACCTACGCGATCATCGCGTGCTCACCGTTCGCGGCGGCCGCCAGGATCGGCACGTTCAACTTCGGCATGCTGCTGCACGGTTCGCAGGAGATCCGGGTGACCAAACCGCTGCCGCCGGCCGGGAAGATGCGGGTGGTCTCCGAGGTCGCCGACATCCAGGACAAGGGTGAGGGTAAGAACGCCGTGGTGATGCTCAAGGGCGTCGGAACCGACCTGGACACCGACGAGGTGCTCGTGGAAACCCTTACCACCGTGGTGATTCGCGGTGGGGGTGGTTTCGGCGGGCAACCCGGCAGGCGCCCGGCGGCCCCCGAGATTCCGGGGTCCGAACCCGACGCCCGGCTGGCCCTGCCCATCCGCGAGGACCAGGCGCTGATCTACCGGTTGTCCGGTGACCGCAACCCGCTGCACAGCGACCCGTGGTTCGCCAAGAACCTCGCCGGCTTCCCGAAGCCGATCCTGCACGGGCTGTGCACCTACGGTGTCGCCGGACGCGCACTGGTGGCCGAGTTGTGCGGCGGTGACGCAACGAAACTGCGCGCGGTCGCCTCCCGGTTCAGCTCACCAGTCTTTCCGGGGGAGACGCTGACCACGTCGATCTGGCGTACGGCGCCGGGAACAGCCGTGTTCCGTACCGAGGCTGCCGCGCCGGACGGGACGGGCGCCCGGGTGGTGCTCGACGACGGAGTTGCCGAGCACATCGACTGACAGATTCCCGCCCTGCAGTCAATTTCGTCGAAGCGACGATAAGCCGGGCCGCGGGTTGACAGGATTTGTACGACTACGGTCACACAACGCAGTACGGAAATGGCGGTGACACATGAAGTTGGTCGTTGGTTACCTCGCCACACCCGGCGGCGCCGACGCGTTGGCGCTCGCGGTGCGCTTCGCCCGAACGCTCGGCGCGGAGGTCGAGATATGCATCGTGCTACCACCGGACACGGGCCTACCCGCATTGGTGCCCAGAGGTGGTTTCGAGAAGGCCCTCGCCCGACAGGCCCGGGGCTGGCTCGAGAAGGCGCTTGCCGCAGTACCTGATGATCTTGTCGCGCATAGCCATCTGAGCTTCGATGAATCGTTCACCGACGGACTGATCCACGAGGCGGTACGGCTTGAAGCCGAGGCCATCGTGGTAGGTGGTTCCGGCGGCGGCCTGGCCGGTAGCTATTCGCTGGGCTCGGTGGTCAACGAGCTGCTGTACTCGTCGCCGGTACCGGTCGTGGTGGCGCCGCGCGGAACCCGTGAATCGAAGATCGAGCGGGTTCGGGAAGTCACGTGCGCGCT